>JAHCBB010000001.1 GCA_019634635.1 Verrucomicrobiia bacterium | reverse complement strand
TTTTCGTTCAGCCGCACGAGTTTCCGGATCGGACTCCTTCCCGCCACCGTGAAGCTCCCTCCCACCAGCACTTTGCCGTCTTCCTGCCCCAGAACCACCCTGACAAGCCTGTCGATGCCGGAACCCGCGTCAAAGCCGGAGGCTGCCTTGCCCGTCGCCCCGACCCGCGCCAGGTAAGGGGTCGTCTGACCCCCAAACTGGATGAAGTGGCCACCGACGACCAACTCGTCACCCGGCGCCTGCGCAATGACAAGGACCTGTGCATTAGCGCCCCCCTGTGGCTGGAAACTGGATTCCAAGCTTCCGTCGGCCCGCAGCATGGCGATGTTCTGCCGGGTGACGCCGTTGACTGAGCCAAATGTTCCCCCAAGGCCAACCCTGCCACCGGGCAAGGCGGCCAGGGATGCCACGGTGCCCGTCACTGTCGGGGCAAACGTCTGATCGAGGGCTCCGTTCGGCTCCAGACGCGCAATGGCCCTTTGGATGGCGCCATTAACCGAATTGAAACTGCCTCCCATCAGGATCCTCCCGTCGGCCTGCCGCGCCATCGAATGCACCGAACCATTGGCCACCACGGGCGTGCTGGGGTTCAGGCTGCCGTCAGGGTTCAGCCAGACGACTCCCGGGTGGTTGACACCGTTGAATGCACTGAAGCTGCCGCCTACCAACACCCGGCCATCGGGGAGGGGCAGTACCGTAAAAACCATCCCACCGCTGACGCCAAGGCCGGGGTCAAAGCTCGAATCCAAGCTGCCATCCGCATTCAACCGGGCGATTCCGTTCCGGTTGACGCCCCCGACTGACAAAATTTGTCCACCAATCAACATTCTTCCGTCGTCCTGCAAGGCCACGGAAAACACGCTTCCCACGACTTGGCCGTTGAAGGTCTGGTCAACGCTCCCGTCGGCGCGCAACCGGACAAGCCCGGTGCGGTTGACGCCGTTGACGGTGCTGAAAATTCCCCCGACGAGGATGCCCCCGTCATCCTGGACAGCGATGGAAGACACCATCGAGTTCGGCTGGGACGGATCGATGCCTGTTCCCGGGTCGAAGCTGTGATCCACGCTTCCGTCCGGATGAAGACGGGCGATCCGCATCCGGTCCGATCCTCGAACCGAGCTGAAGGATCCACCAATCAGCAACCGTCCGTCCGGTCGGACCACCACGGCATGCACCGCGCCATTCAGTCCCGCCAATGGCTCGAACCCGAGGTCCACGTCGCCCGGCACGCGCTCACGCACCTGCTGTATCACGAGCGTGATGGTGTCCTCCGCATACAGGCCACCAGGGTCGGTACATCGGACCACGATGACAGCCTCGCCGTAACGATTCGCGGGAACCGACAGGGTCAGGATGCCCGTCAAGGAACTGAGCGTTGGCTGAACCAGCGCGGGATTGCTGTTGGCGCGGATGGTGTACGCCAAATCCGACGCCGGGGTCTCCACATCCGCGAAGACCTGCTGCAGGGCGATCTGTGTCGGGGCGGCGTTCTCGTTCACGACGATGCTCCCGATCGGCTGCACAACGTAGGGCGCATCGTTCACCGGCATCACGGTGATCGAGACGGTCGCCGGCTCGGACAGGAACTCCCCATCGTTGGCGACAAACGCGAAACTGTCGGGTCCGTGGTAGTTCGGGTTCGGGGTGTAGATGAAGTCCCCGTACCCCTCCACCACCACGCCATGGCTGGGACCGGAGATCACGTGGAACAGGAGGACATTCAGGTCCGGATCCTCGCCGGTGAGCGTGATGGCCACCGGGGTATCTTCGGCCGTGGTCACCGACTGGGCGTAGGCCACCGGCGCCTCGTTGACGTCCAGGATGTCGATCGGGATCCAGTCCTCGACGAACAGCCCGCCGGCATACGTGGCACGGATCCGGACAGTATAGGTGTTGAAGCTGCCCTCCCGCGGCGCCTCGTAGTCGAACACCACCGCCGTCCGCAGCTCATTCCCGACGATGCTGAACATCGCGTTGTCCGTGTCCCCCTCGCCCGCCACCAAGGCGAAGACGTGGGTATCGTCCGCATCCGGATCCTCGGCGGTGAGCAGGCCCACCAGCGTGCCAACGGGTTCGTTCTCAGGGACGGTTTGGTTGCTGAGGTGGATGGCCGCAGGTCCCCCATTGTAAGGGCCAACTCCCAAGGACAGAACGCCGCCCAGGTTCATCGGACCGCCCTCGGTTGCCGTCAGATAAAGCCTGCTGTCCGTGCCAAAGGTGGGCTGCCCATGCAGGCGCCGATAGTCGCCGGACTCGACGCCCACGACCGCCAGAACTTGGAACTGGCTCCCGTCCTTCCGTAAACGGAAGACGGTTCCCCGGCCGTCCGCCTCCCCGAAGGTCGTTCCGTATAGAGCTCCATCATTCCACTCCGCCAGGCCTGCCAGCGGTAGCCTTCCATCCGGCTCGGCCAGATTCTTCAACACCTCAAACACCGACCCGTCGGGGCTCATCCGAAATACCGTGCCGCCGCCGCCGCCGCTGCTCGTGGTGGTCCCGTATAGGAGTCCGTCCGACGCCTGGGTCAACCGGCCTTGCGGGCTGGCACCCTCGTTCCAGGAGAACTGCTTGAGGATCAAGAACCCGCTTCCGTCGCGGTTGACCCGAAATGCCGTGCCGGCATCCGAGACGCCACCCTGGCTCGTCGTGCCGTACAGCGCACCATCGTGGCCCTCGATCAAGGGGGCCACGGGATGGGCTCCGTTGGCACCCGTGAAATTCACCAGCACGGCGAACCCCGCGCCATCGGGATCAAGCCTGAAGACGGTGCCCCGATCAGCCGTGCCTCCCTCCATGGCGGTGCCATACAACGCGCCATCACGGGCCTGCAACAATCCAGCGCCCGGATAAGATCCCTTGGTTCCCCCCATGGACTGGAGGATCTGATAGCCGGAACCATCCCTGTTCAGCCGGAAAACCGTGCCCCGCGAGAAACTGCCTCCATCAAGCGTTGTCCCGTAAAGCAACGCATCATTGCCCTCGATGACACCCCCGCCAGGGTGTCGGCCATCGCCAGAGAAGCCGAAGCTCTTCAGCCTGACCAAGCCCGTGCCATCCTTCCTGACGCGGAAGACCGTGCCCACCCCGAGATCACCTCCACCGTCGGTCGTCCCATACAGGAAGCCGTCGCTGCCCTCGACCACCCCGCCGAAGGGATATGCGCCGTCCGCGGCAGGGTTCAACCGGTGGATCTCCGCGAAGCTGCCGCCATCCTTCTGCACCCGGAAGATGGCACCCGATCCCGACCCCGACATCCCGCCTTCCGAAGTGGTCCCGTAAAGGGCGCCATCGCTTCCCTCAATCAGGGCGGCCAGAGGATTCCTTCCATCCTCACCTGTGAACTGCCTGACCAGGACGAACCCGGTCCCGTCCGGACGCACCTTGAACACCGCGCCCGTACCCCCCGTGCCGGACTCCGTGGTGCCATACAGGAAGCCATCCGTCGCCTCGATGACACCCGCGTGGGGGTTGCGCCCTTGGGATCCGTTGAAATGATGCCGGACGGCAAATCCAGATCCGCTCTTCTCGATCCGGAAGACCGTTCCCCAGCCGAGGCTGCCGCCCTGATACGTCGTGCCGTAGAGGGCTCCGTCCGACCCTTCGTACACCCCCCCGCGGGGATGGCGTCCGTCAGGACCGGCGAACGACTGGATCACCTGGAAGGCGCTTCCATCCCGGCCCAACCGGAAGACGGTGCCGAATCCCGCCGTTCCTCCCTGGTGGGTGGTGCCATACAACAGGCCATCGCTCCCTTCCATCAGGCCCGCGTAGGGCACCGTCCCATCCGCAGCGGCGAGATGCTTCAAGATCACATGCCCGGCTCCATCCCGCCCGAGACGGAACACCGTTCCCCCGCCCGAGGCGCCGCCGCCGGAAGTCGTCCCGTACAGCCATCCATCGCTTCCTTCGATCAGATCGCCCTTGGGATGGCGCCCATCCGCGCCGGCGAAATGCCTGAGCACCTCAAATCCAGTTCCGTCCCTGCCCAACCGGAACACCGCCCCATACCCCCATTGCCCACCCTCATGGGTTGTTCCGTAGAGCAGGCCATCCCCGCCCTCGATGAGCCCGGCATGGGGCTCTCCACCGTCGTCTGCCGGGACAAAAGCCTTGAGGACGGCAAAGCCGCTCCCGTCCTTGTTCAGCCGGAACACGGTGCCAGCGTTGGCCGGTCCGCCCCGCCGGCTCGTCCCGTACAGGGTGCCATCGCTAGCCTCAAGCAGTCGGGCCCGTGCTTCGGCCGCCCCCGTAAAGGGATCGCCAAACGCATGGGTCTCGGCCAGACCGCCCTCGTCAGGGGACAGCTCCGAGGTTCGTGCCACTGTCACCCGCACGGCGTCCTCCGCATACAAGCCCCCGGGATCCGTCGCCCGCACGAACAGGATCGCCCTGCCGGACCGGTCGGGCGCATAGCTCAGGGTGAGGGTCCCCGTCACCCCATTCACCGTGGCCGTCACTACCCCTGGGTTGCTGTTCACTGTAACGGCGTAGGCCAGGGCCGACGCCGGCGTCTCCACGTCCGCGAAGACTTGCCGCAGGTCGATCTGTGTCGGGGCGGCGTTCTCGTCCACGACGATGCTCCCGATCGGCTGGACCACATACGGCGCATCGTTCACCGGCGTCACAGTGATCGAGACCGTCGCCGGCTCGGACACGAACTCCCCGTCGCTCGCCACGAAGGTGAAGCTGTCCAAACCAAAATAGTTCAGTTTCGGGGTGTAGAGGAAGGTCCCGTCCACCTCTTGCAAGACGCCCTGCCCGGGACTGGAGATGACCTCGAACAAGAGCGGGTTCAGGTCCGGATCCTCACCCGTGAGCGTGATCGCCACAGGGGCATCCTCCGGCGTGGTGACTGACTGCGAGAACGCCACCGGGGGCTCGTTGACGTCCTGGATATCAATCGTGAACCAGTCCTCGACGGACAACCCGCCCGGATCCGTGGCACGAACCCGCACGGTGTAGGTGTTGAAACTGCCCTCCCGCGGTGCCTCGTAGTCGAACACCGCCGCCGTCCGCAGCTCACGGCCGACGATGCTGAAAAGCGCGTTGTCGGTGTCGCGCTCGCCCGCCACCAACTCGAAAGTGTGGATGTCATCCGGATCCGGATCCTCGGCGGTGAGCAGGCCCACCACGGTGCCGACGGGTTCGTTCTCGGGAACGGTTTGGTGGCTAAGGTGGATGGCGGAGGGTCCGGGATTTGTCACCTTCAGGGTATAGACCTTGACCACCGAGGTATCGGCTGATGTCAACCGCACGTCCACCAGGTTGACACCCGGCCCCAGGGTCAGCGGCGCGCTTGGGCTGCCGGACGGCACCAGCGCATAGCTGCCGCCGTTGATCCGCACATGGATGGCGGCGGCGGAATCCCGGCTGACAGGCGTGACGGTGAGACTGTTGGCACTGAACGTGGCCTCGTAGGCGACGTGGCCGCCGTTGAAGGCAGGCGAGAGCGTTCCCGAGCTCAGGGTCAGACTTGTGAGATCCACATCCACCTTCGAGAAGTGCAGCCGGTCCACGTAATTGCGGACGCGACCGTTGACCAAATCGAATTCTCCTCCCATCAGCACCTTCCCGTCGCTCTGGACCTTTAATGCACGAACAATCCCGCTGCCGAGACGACTGTTTGAGGCACCCGATAATCCATTGCCAAAACTGGTGTCGAGCGTCCCGTCGGTGTTCAACCGCGCCACCCGACCCCGCGCTACCCCATTGACCCCGTTGAAATCGCCCCCGATCAGCACCTTCCCATTGCTCTGTATCGCCACTGCCTGGACCGTGCCATTTGCCCCCACCAGGCCGTCGCCGAAGCCGGTATCCAGCGTCCCGTTGCTGTTCAACCGCGCCACCCCACCCCGCGCCACCCCGTTGACCGTGCTGAAGCTCCCCCCAATCAGCGCCTTCCCATCGCCCTGCACCGTCAGCGCCTGAACCGTGGAGTTCGCCCCCGCCGAGCCGTTCCAAAAGCTGGTGTCGAGCGTTCCGTCGCTGTTCAGCCGTGCCACCCCACTCCGCGCTACCCCATTGACCGCGTTGAACTCGCCCCCGATCAGCACCTTGCCGTCGCCCTGCAACGCCAGCGCGCGGACGGTCCAACTCGCCCCCGTCAGGCCGTTGCCAAAGCTGGTGTCAAGCGTCCCGTCGCTGTTCAATCGTGCCACCCTGCCCCGCGCCACCCCGTTGACTGCGGTAAAGCTTCCCCCAATCAAAACCTTTCCATTGCTCTGCAGCACCAACGCCCAGACTTGCTCATTCGCCCCCGCCTGGCCGCTGCCAAAACTGGTGTCGAGCGTCCCGTTGCTGTTCAACCGCGCCACCCGGCCCCGCGCCACCCCGTTGACCGTGCTGAAGCCCCCGCCGATCAGCACCTTGCCGTCGCCCTGCAACGCCAGCGCCCAGACTGGCTCATTCGCCCCCGTCAGGCCGTTGCCAAAGCTGGTGTCAAGCGTCCCGTCGCTGTTCAACCGCGCCACCCGACCCCGCGCCACCCCGCTGACTGCGGCAAAGCTTCCCCCGATCAACACCTTCCCGTCACTCTGTACTGCCAACGCTTCGACGCCGGAATGCGGCCCCGACATGCCGTTTCCAAAGCCGGTGTCCAACGTCCCGTTGCTGTTCAGCCGCGCCGCCCCACCCCGCGCCACCCCATTGACCGCTTTGAAATCGCCCCCAATCAGCACCTTCCCATCGCCCTGCAACGCCAGCGCCCGGACCTCATGATCTGTCCCCAACTGGCCGTTGCCAAAGCTGGTGTCGAGCGTCCCGTCGCTGTTCAACCGCGCCACCTTGCCACGCCCAACCCCGTTGACTTGGGTAAACCAGCCCCCGATCAGCACTTTCCCGTCGTTCTGCACCGCCAACGCCACTACCCCGCCGCTCAAACCCTGCCACCCCTCGCGAAAGCTCGTATCCTGCGTCCCGTCGGTGTTCAACCGCACCAGTTCGCCTGGTCCTATTCCGTTAACCCATGGGAAGTCCCCCCCAATGAAGACCTTCCCGTCACTCTGCAGCGCCAGCGCATAAACATTACCACCCGACAAATTCAGCGCGTTGCCAAAGCCTGTGTCCAGCGTCCCGTTGCTGTTCAATCGCGCCACCCGGGCACGCGCTGCCCCGTTGACCGTGGTGAACCTTCCCCCCATCAGCACCTTCCCGTCGCCCTGCACCGCCAACGCGTGGACCACAGAATTCGCCCCCGCCAAACCGTTGCCAAAGCTCGTGTCCAGCGTCCCGTTGCTGTTCAACCGCGTCACCCGGCCTCGCGCCGACCCGTTGACCGTGGTGAAATCTCCCCCCATCAGCACCCTCCCGTCACCCTGCACCGCCAGCGCCAGGACGGCCGAGTTCGCCCCTGACATGCCGTTGCCAAAGCTGGTGTCGAGCGTCCCGTCGCTGTTCAACCGAGCCACCCGGCCCCGAGTTGCCCCATTGACCGCGGTAAAATTGCCCCCGATCAGCACCTTCCCATCGCCCTGCACCGCCAGCGCGCCGACATTGTCATTCGCCCCTGCCAGGCCGTTGCCAAAGGTCTCATCCGTGGTCCCATCGGCGTTCAACCGGGCGATACGCCCCCGCACCACGCCATTCACCGTGGTGAAAGCTCCCCCGATCAGCACTTTCCCGTCGCTCTGCACGGCCACAGCATTGACCGATCCGTTGATGGCACTGCCGGCCAGAAACGACAGGTCCACCTCCCCGCCCGGGGCTGAGTGGACACCCAAGCCCGCTACCGCGCTGGTCACGGTGTCGGAAGTCTCATCGCTCACCTCCACCGTGTATTGCCCGGCATCGGTGAAGGCGACCGGGTCGAGGACCAGCGTGGCCGCCGTCTGGCCCACCAGCGGCGCGCCATTCTTCATCCACTGGTAGCTCAACGTCCCCGTGCCGGCGGCCCACAACTGCAAGGTCACCTTGTCGCCCACCAGCGCGGCCGTGCTCTGGGGCTGGGTCACGATTGTCACCGCCGCCTGGAGCGGGGCAACTCCGAGGATCCACACGCCGACGAGCAGGAGCGACCAGACCCAACGCAGACCGCCGGGTTGCCACCAACCGCGTGGACAGCCTTCAGGGCTCGCGGCTCCGAACGTCCGCAAGTCCACCCGCGCCGAAGCCGCCGCCGGCGTCGGCTGGCTCACCGAGTGTGGGGACCGGGGCAGGGCTGGGTTCGCTTCCGGGTTCGGAGGAGTCGTCATGGTGAGGGGGGAAGGGTTGGGGATCGGGCACGTCCAACGTGCGCGCAGCCGTCGAGTCCCGGCGGGAGAAACCCCGGGGGACAGGCCGGCGAGGGAATGGGCGAAACCGGTGGAGGAGGCAGGTGCAGTCATGGTGGACGGGATTGGCATGGACGCTTGCTCAGTAAATCGGCCGGCAGCGGCGATTCTTTCAGGAAGATTTGTGGGGTTCACGCGGGGGAGGCGGTGCTCCGGGATGATTCAGGTGGTGGGGTTGTCTCAGTCCTTTATGCGCGGGCTGGGGTCCTCAATGACGAAGGTCTCGGCGTCGTGAAGCGGATGGTCGAGAACGGTGGAGGCAAACGTTCCGTCGTTGTTGAAAATGGAATTCCATTCGTTGAACCAGCACCTCCATCCTCTGGCCTGCCTGATCGTCACACTCCATCTTGTATCGGCTTCCTGATGGTCCCGACAATGGGGCAAATACCCCATGCCCATGAGGTCCGCCCCATGCGAGCCTCCTTCCCGTCCTCTTCCCGTCGCTTCCTCCCCGCATGCATGCATCGCCTCGTCGCTCGACGGATCGCCTGATGGGTGAAGGCGCAGTTCAGGTCTGCCACCCTCCCCAACGTCCGAATCGCTGGGCGCTCGAACCCGGCCCCGGCCCCCGGGGCACACTGCGAGCCGCGCTCCATCCCGCCTGGCCCTCCTCCTTTTCGGGAGCGGGCTGTGAATGGCCCTGCGGCCGGTGGGACGCAAGTGCCCCTGTTGACATCCCCTCGCCATCCACGTAGCGGAAACCCTCCGAAGCGATGCCCCAACCCCCTGCCCCATCCCCTTCCGCCGCCGGCCAGCCCGGCCCGCCACTGCGTGTGTATGGCCCCTTGCTGGTCCCCGTCCTGCTCGGACTGATCGCCAGCCTGTGGCTTGCCGGATGGTTCGGGAAGGAGGCCGGAAAGTCCGATGACGCCCGATTCCTGCTGCTGGCGCATCAGGCCGGGGAACACATCGAAAGCCGGATCGAGGCTGCCGAGACCATGCTCCGCGGGCTGGCGCGGGAACTGTCCAGGCTCCCCCAACCCAGCCTCCAAGTCTGGGAGGAATTCATGAACCAGGTCTCCCCCCAATGGAATTATCCCCCCCTCCTGGCCATCGGCTACGCCACCAACACCACCACCCCGCACTCCCTCTCTCTGCTCGATCGCTGGAGCGCCGGCGCCGATGGCCGCAACCCGGACCAGTTCTATCGGCTTCCCGAGGAACTCGCCGGAGACAAGGCCTGGACCACCTGGATGCTCGACGTCTACCGCCCCGACCTGTTCCCCCTCGAATCCACGTTCCGCGAACAAACCACCCAGACCTCCATCGAGGGCTCCTTCCATCGTCGCCGATATCATCAGGCCACTGCTGTCTCCCAGACGGCACCCAATCCCTTCCATTATGGTGATGTGAACGGGGTCCAACAATTGTATGAAATGCTCCCGGAGCACTTCTGGCTGCACCACGCCATCTTCCGCGATGACGTCAAGATCACCGGCCGCCAGGCGGCGCTGCGCGACCTCCAAGGCGAGGAGATTCTCACCGCGTCCCTTCTCGTGCCGGTGTACCATCCCCGCCGATCTGATCTCTGGAAGGCGCTCCCCCCCCATCCAGACCGTGTCTTCGAGGCCTGCTGGCTGCGTTGGCATCTTCAGCAGGGCTATCTCTTCGCTCCCTTGGACTTTCCCCGCCTGATCTCCATGGCCCTGGGACCGGGTCCGTCTCCCCTCCGCATCGAAATCCACGCGGCCGTTCCCGAGAAGGCTTCCCAAAGCTCATGGCTCAACCCCGACGGTCAGCCCCTGCGCACCGGCGATGCCTCCTTCCGCCCCCGGCGCAAGCATACCCACTCCTGGCCCATGTATGGCACCCGCTGGACCATCTTCCTTCACACCACCCCCGTCTTCGATGCCGACTCCACCCGCTACCGTGCCTATTGGGCGATCGGTTTGGGCCTGATCATCACCTCCCTGTTCGCCTGGGCGCTCGGCATACAACTCCGCGGTCGCTGGCAGGACCAGGAACAGGCGCTCCGACTCCGCGAGGCGCGCGATGCCCTCCAGGGTGCCCAGCAGGAGCGCGAACGACTCAACGCCGACCTCCACGACGGCACAATCCAGTCGCTTTACGCCATCCAATTGGGCCTCACCGACACCGCCCGCACCGTAGGCCAGGAGAATCCCGAGGCCGGTCGCCGTCTCTCCGAGAGCCGCCAGCAATTGGACGGCGTGATCGCCGAACTGCGACGCTGCTTCAACCCCGGCTGGCAAGGCTCCCCCGACTCCTCCCCGGTCCGTCTCGGCCAGGCCGTGCGGGCCATCCTGGACGATTTCACTCCAGGAACCGACGCAACACTGGACGCCCAAACCTCCCCGGCCGCCGAGGCTCGACTCTCCGCCCACCAGACCCTCCAACTCGCGACCATCGCCCGCACCGCCGTCGCAAACTGCCTCCGTCATGCCCGGGCCCGACACATCCAACTCCATCTCCACCTCGACGGCGACCAGGTCCGCTTCGACATCTCCGACGACGGCATCGGTTTCGACCCCGCCGTGGCCTCCCGGACCGGGCTCGGTCTCCACACCATGCAACGCCGCGCCCGGCACCTCGGCGCCTCCTTCCATCTTCAGACCCAGCCCGGTCACGGCACGCGGGTTCGCATCACCCTGCCCGTCCCCGTTGCCCCTCCTCCACCAGCCCGCGCCCCTGGGCTCGTGGTCGCCTCGCCTGATCCCTCAGCCTCGTTGGAATCCCCCTTCTGACACCCCCGTCCTTCCCCTCCCCCCGCCCCGACCTCAACCCCGCCATGCCCCTCCGAATCCTCCTCATTGACGACCATCCCGTCGTCCGGGAAGGCCTGCGCGCCATTGAGAAAATTGATCCCCGCCTGCACGTGGTCGGGGACGCAGCGGACCTCGCGACCGGTTGGACCGCCACCCTGGCCCATCACCCCGACATCATCCTCCTGGACCTGCGACTTCCCGACGGGGACGGACTGGAAATCTGCCGTCGAGCCAAGGCCCTTCAGCCCAGTCCCCGGGTCCTCTGTCTCACCTCCTATTCGGATCCGCGACTTGTGATTTCCGCCATTGCGGCGGGTGCCGATGGCTATCTCCTCAAGCATTCCGACGCCCGGACCATTGTTCAGGCCATCCACTCCATCGAACAGGGAGACTCCGTCATTGATCCGGACGCCCTCCCCGGCAGCCATGGTGACCCGGGCCCTCGGACCGAAACGTCCGGCCGGCGACCGTCCAACCATGGTCTGACCCCGGCCGAACTCCGGGTATTGGAGCACGTTGCACGCGGACTCACCGACAAGGAGACCGCCCAGGCCTTGAACCTCAGCACGAAGACCGTCCGCAACCACCTTGATCACATCTTCGCCAAACTCGGGGTCCACACCCGCACCGAGGCGGCCATGGCCTTCGCTGCTCGAATCACTTGCTAGTAGCCCGAGGACCCTCCGGCGGGTGGACCTTTTGCCAGCGACCGGCGTCGGCTCGGCCGTCTCAGCCCCCTTCAGGGGGGATGCGCTGATCCCCGCCGCAGGGCTGGCCGATCGCCCTCAAAAAGTCGCAACAGGCGGAAATTCGGCTCTCGATGATCCTCCCGACCACCTGCCTTGGGGACGGGCTTTCCAGCCCGCCCGGACCGTCCACTGCCCAGCCGGAAGACTGGCAGTCGGCGTTGGCCGTCGCGCGGTCGGGCGGTCGGACCATGACCGGGGGGGACACGCAGATTCACAGGGATGGCACGGAGCAAGGGGCGGTCTGTGGGAACAACGAAGAAACTCGGAAGCAAAGGGGTCAGCCGGCCTCATCGCCCGATTGTTCCTCGGTTTCCTGGTTGTCGAAACTAGACTGTCGGCCTTGCCAGCAGCGTGGCAGGACCAGGCCCGGCAGCCGGGCCGGAGGCAACGCCAGATGTCATGGGCCCGCGATTCCTTGCACAAGACGTTGCCTCAGGTGCTGGGCCCGCGACGGCAGCCAGGCCACTTCCGGCCGTTCGCCGGCGAGTTCCAGGGCCCGGTCGCAGGCCGCCAGGGCCTCGTCCGGTCGCCCCCGCCGGTACAGCTCCCCAGCCACCGCCAGCCAAAGCCCGGCGTCGTCCCCGGCCAACGCCCGGTAATCCCCGCCCTCAACCACCGCGATCTCGGCAAACGATGGCGCGAACAGCAGCGTGGTGGCCGGCCCTTCGGCATCCACCCGGAAGCAGGCCAACGCCCGACCGTCCGGGGAGAACTCGAGGGTGAACGCACCGAGGTCTTCCTCGGGCGAATCGAACCGCAGCAGCTCGCGATGGGTGGCCAGATGCCAAAGGCGCAGGGTCCGATCATCGCAGGTGGTGGCCAGGGTCCGGCTGTCCGGACTGAAGACCGGCCGGGTGTTCTTGCGCGTGTGTCCGCGCAGCCAGCCAGTCACGGCCCCCGTGTCCAGCCGGTAGATCCGGATGTCCGCCGCCCCGGATGCGATCCAACGCCCGTCCGGCGAAAGCGCCCCTCGCACGAAGTGATCGGCCGGAAGGCGGTGGCGCAGCACGGGCCCCGCCGCTTCCAACTGGTACACGGCCAGACTGTCCCGTAATCCCACGAGGACGTGCAGCCCCGCCGCACTGGGGAGGAGTCCGCTGGCAATCCGCACCGGATCGGGAATCAACCACCTGGGGCGCCCGTCAGGCAGCTGCCACACCGAAAGGACCGGGAATCCCTCCGCGTCGCGATGTCGGGTCGTCACCAGGTCCCGGTCCGGATCGAAGGAAACCGCCCCGGTCTCGGCAGGAACCACACACAGGCGCTCGTCCCGGACCCGATCCCAGATCTCCATCCGGTTGTCGCCCGGAGCCCGGATGGCGCCATACCGACCGTTCGCGGACAGGCTGTTCAGGCCGATGAACTGACTCGCGGCGGGTCCGGGTACGGGACCGCCGACCAGCTCCGACTCCAAGGTGGCCGGGTCAATGCGGATCCTCTCCGCCACGTCGGTCAGGACGCCCTCAAGGGTGGCATCCGGATTAAAGCCCAGCGGACGGAACTGCCGCCGCAGGACCGACCGGCCGGTCTCATGCCCCGGGTTCCAAGCCAGCACCTCGCCTTCCGAGACGCCCAGCGTGAACAGCGTGCCTCCCTCTGGCGAGAACGCCACGTCAATCACCTCGTCGGCCTGCCCGGCGAGGGTACGCAACAGCCCGCCCGTATCCACCCGCCACAGGCGCGTGGTCTGGTCCGGACTCCCCGTGGCAAGCAGACTGCCGTCGGGGGAGAAACGCGCCGCGAACACATGGTCCGAGTGCCCCCGCAGGACGCGGACCTCATGGTTCGCCTCGAGGTCCCAAAGGCGGATCTCAAAACCCCTGGCACCGGGAAACGCCAGGGTCCGGTTGTCGGGGGAGAAGGCGAGGAAGGGCCGCGCTGTGGTACTGGGCGGCAACGAGTCGGGCAGTTGCCGGATTTCCTGGAGGCCCGGACAGATGAGCATCCGGATCCGGTCACCCGCCAGCACCGCCACCTGGCTGGAATCACTCCCGAAAGCCACCTGCAGATACAGGTGACGGGCGATGCTCCGAATGGTTGACACCGGCAGGTTGACCGACCCAAGGCGGTTCCAGGTGGCGGTGTCCCAGACGAGCAACTCCTGGGGGCGGGCCCACGGCTCGTCTTCCCAAGGGCCGGCCCCGGTCAGAAGGTACCGTCCGTTGGGGGACAGCACGGCGGGCGCGGCCGCCCCGGGAAGGCGACGGACCTCGAGGTGGGTGGACAGGTCCCAAATCCGGACGTCCATGGGCGAGGCACTGATGAGCTGGTTCGTCCCGGCCGGAAAGGCGAGGGAGAGAATGCGGTTCGTATCAGGTAGCACGATCGGTTCGCCGCGGAGGGCGGGATCAAATACCCGGATTGTTCCGCGGTCGTAGCCCCCCACCGCAAGTCGGCGGGCGTCCGGCGACGCCTCGATCACGAGGGAGGTATGCTGGTTCCCCGGCAGGCGGAACAACTCCTCGCCCTGGCTCTGCCGCCACAGGTAACGCCACTCAAAACCGCGCAGGTCAGGCTCGCCGGGTCGGGGGACATGATTCTGCAGAAGTGCCCGGGCGAGACAGAGGTTGTCCGACCGCAGGGCCTGCTGGGCCAACTGGATGTCGGCCGCGTAAAGGCTGGCGCGGGCGACGGCCTCGTTGTCCGCCGCGCGGGCGGCGCTGGTCTCGGCCGCCCGGGCGAGCGCCAGGTTTTCCTCGGCCAGCGCCTTCATCCGGGCGGTCTGCCGCGCCTGCCAGGCCCAGCCGGCGGCGATGACGACGGCCAGCACCGTCACCAGCACCCCGGCCCGCTGCACGAACCGCAGCCGGCCCGCGAGCCGACGCTGCCGCGCCACCGATCCGCCGCTTTGCAGCACCGCCAGGTCGGCGTGCATCTCCGCCGCCGTCTGGTAGCGCTGCCGGACGTCCGGCGCACACGCCCGCACCAGCACCTCGTTCAGTTCCGCCAGCGCCGCCCGGTCGGGCAACGCCCCCACGTCGGTCGGCAGCTCGGGAAACTGCTGCCGGTCATGCCCGGTCGCAATCTCGTACAGCACCTTTCCCAGGCTGAAGAGATCCGCCGGCACAGTCCCCGGCCCCTCCGGCGGCAGGTACCCCTCCGTCCCCACGAACGACATCGTCCGCTCCGCCTGCGCCACCAACCCGATGTCCGCCAGCTTCGGGATGCCGTTCACAAAGACGATGTTCGACGGCTTGATGTCCCGGTGCACCAGTCCGTGCCGGTGCAGGTGCCCCAGCGCCGTCGTCAGCGCCAACCCCAGCCGCACACACTCGTCCACCGGCAATCGCCCCCGGAGCAGCAGCTCGCTCCGCAGCGTCCCCGGCGTGTCGCCGGCCCCATTCAAGTCCGCGACCGCCGTGCAACTGGTCCGCTTGCGATGCCTCCACCGATCGCGAGCGCGAAGCGCCGTGGAGTACGCGCGGCCCTCCGCCGTTTTCGGTACGGGCCAACGCGCAATCGGCCAGCGACGGGCGGACCCTCAGCGATTCAGCCCGTCGCGTCGTTCGAAAACGGTGCGGGGCGCCGTACTACACGACGCGATGCGCGATCTCCGCCGATCACGGCACGAGGGACACCCGGAAGAATTCCGGGTCGAATCCGCTGCCAGTGACGCGGAACTCCCGTTCCGACTGAATCTCGGAAACCGGTGCCCAATCCCCTGCCGTTAGCGAGGTGGCCCGCTCCACGACGTACCGATGCGCCGGAGTCTCCTCTCCCGACGTATCATTCACCAACACCGCGGAGGGACCGTCCCAGCGCAGCACCAGCGTGTCGCCCTCGTGTCCAAAGCTCCGGATCTTCGGCAACGGCCGGTACCCGATCACCCCGCGCAACGGATAGTTCAGCTCGCCATTGGGCGTCCATGGAACCGCAGCCCATGGGGCAAACTCGAAATCGCCGGAGGCCCAACTGGTCCGAAATCGCACGTAGCGCGACCCGTCTTCATCCACCAGGTACCCGTACGCAAGCATGCCGTGGATGTCCGGGTTGACCCCGGCAACACCCCGAAGGGTCCTCGAATACACGTCGAACGGCTGGAGAAAGAGCAGGACCGGATAGCCGGCATCAATCTCCGCCTGGAGATCCTCGAAAGTGAACCCATGGCCGGCGGTCACGTCCGGATGGAAATCGGCCAACTGGCAGAAACTCTCCGCCTCATAGCCGCGGTGCCGTGACCAGGAGATCAGGCCGTTGGGCATGTCGGCACCCGCGGGAATCCCGGAATCGGCATCAGGGTCGGCCTCCCTCCGGTTCCCCGTGGAATCCCAGAAAACATACGCATAGGCGTCAATGTTGCCCCGGCATTCGCCCCCAAGGTCGGTCCACTTGTTCTGGTTCAATCCGATGAAGTCCCCGATGCAGTCCGGTGCGTGTTCGTCGCGCCCCTGGGTCACAAAAGGATCCGGAACAACGCTCTGGTAGGCCACGTAATAGTCGTCCTGGTGGCCGGGACGATCCCGTGGGCGCCCGTCCAGGCCGGCGGCGGACGCCCACAGGGACCGGATGCCGGCGTTCCCCTGGCTGGCGCGGCTGTTCAACGGGGCCACGCCACCACCGGTGGGACCTGTGTAGAAGTCGGGAAGGCCGTTCCGGTCCCAGAACCCGAAGAGGTTGCCCGTGGCGGTTCCAAAACATCCCAGATGCCAGGCGTAATCCGGCACCCCCTTGATGTGGACCGACTGCGCCATGGCGGACGGGAGCCCGGACAGTGACAGTCCCAGCGCCATGCCGACCCAAACCCGCGATGGCCTCGCCCGCATACCCATGGTCAAGCATGAACGAGGCCAGTGTCATGTCCAGCGGGCCGGCGCCCAGCAAGGCACACGAGCAGCGATGGAAAACTCAAAGATGAAAACTCGGCAATGTCTTGACATTCGAACAGGCATTGATGTCATTCGATCAGTCTACTTGATCACGCTCATCAACCCGGACATCCCATGACGCCACTCGCCACTCGCCACTCGCCACTCGCCACTCGCCACTCGCCACTCGCCACTCGCCACTCGCCACTCGCCACTCGCCACTCGCCACTCGCCACTCGCCACTCGCCACTCGCCACTCGCCTGAGCCTGAGCCTGGCCCTGGCCTCCCTGGCCATCGCCTTGGACACTCAAGCGCAGGTTATCCCCCACCCGCCTCCTTCGACGCAAATCCTCGCATCGGGCTTGGGCGACATTGACGGTGGGATCGTTCTAGGATCAGGCGACACGATCTATTTTGCGTCGCGGAGCGGTAATTCCTCCACAGTCCACTCCCGAACAGCCTCAGGTGCCGCTCGTTGGCAATGGGCGGCCGGATCGAAAGTCTTTTGTCCGCCCTCGGTGAATGCGTCCGGCTCCCAGCTGTTCGTCGCGACGGATCAAGGAGTTCTCTACTGTCTCAACACCGATCCGGCAGCCCCGCAGCGCATTGCCTGGCGCTATCCGGCCGCGGGAAGCACGCTGACCCAACCGATTCGCAACACCCCGGTGTTCGATGGCACGCACCCCAGCGGTCCCACGGTTTATTTTCAGGGGAATGATGGAAAACTCTACGCGTTGAACGCGAATACCGGAACGCCCAGGTGGGCGTCACCCGCCACAACCGGGAATACCCAACCCACCCCGGCGCTGGGCACTTTTGGCACCCCTCCGCTTCCGTTTCATCCGGACCCGTGGAGCTGCTCCCCCGTCCTGGACCACCAGAATCGGGTCGTGGTTGGGACCTCCGGCGGCTTGGTTTGCGCGTTCAACCGGGTGACCGGAGCGCTCGAAAAGGAAGTGAATCTCCGCAGCCACCTCCAAAACAACACGGTCGAAATCGAGGCCGCCCTGGCCATCGCCCCGAATGGCTGGATTTACGCCGGGACCCGGCGATTTCAGCACGGCTCTCCCGCAGCAAACCGACAAGTTCTCGCCGCAGTTGACTTCGCACAGTCCCCCGGATTCCAGATTCGATGGACAGCGAACATCCCCAGCGACGATCACAATCCCGGTTCACCAGGGATCATCTCCGGAGTTCTCGCCGATCGCATGGGGTACGTGTACGTGACGGAATACGGCCACCGGTTTGTCGTCGTCAATGGCGGCAACGGCGCGATCGTCTCCCATTGGACCCAGCAGTCGTTGTCCGGCAAGCTGTGCGCCACCCCCAGCCTCACCGAGGACGGAATCGCCATTGTTCCAATGTCCGACCAATGGTCGGACGGATTGAATGCGTGGGGCGTGGCCGCCATTCGTATCTGCGACAGCAACGACAGCCCTTTGTTGTGGAACTGGGTGCCGGCGGTGTCAGGTTCTCAAGCACTCAATTTCGTCGGATCGCCAGCAATCCGGGCGGACGGACGAATCATCATTGGTGATTCCGTGGGTCGTCTTTGGCGGATCAACGCACCCACGAGGCTCATGCTTTCCGCCTGGCCCTCCCTGCAGGGCGCGAATTCCCGGGCCGGAGTCGGCAAACCCGTCACCACGATCATCGAAGAACTCCCTGCGCTGGTGGGCGGCGATCCTGCGTACAATACTGCAGTCCGCATTGACCAGGCGGGCCGCGCCCTTGGCCTGGGGCACGGCCAACCGTATCCGTACAGCGGAAGCGTCGCCCAATATGGCGCTGTCTGGGAGTATGGACAGATCAAGCTGGCGTCTCAGGCTCCTCCGGATTACGGCCTGAATCAGCGCGTGGTGGGGGGAAACCAATTGGGCTGGTTTGCGGGTGGGTCCGGGACAAACCGGATGAGCGTCTGGGTCAATGGCGTGCCCGGAACCCCGACTTACCTCCAGCTTCCCACCGGGTTCACCGGCTTCGGGGGCGGGCCATTCATCACTGGAGCGTGTGACTATGGGTTGATCTGCGGCTATGGGACCGATTCTCAATCCGGAAACTTCACCCGCGCAGCATGGTGGGAACTCGTCAGTGGGACATGGGTTGCAACGAAGGTACTATTCTTCACACCAGGCAATGTTGTGGTAAATGGAGCCTCAAGCAAGGGTCGCATTTTCGGCAAGGCACAATTTACCGTAGGAGGTCCCTACCAAGGCTTTTTATCTGATGCTTTCCCAATTTTCATCAATTCGGACAGCGCTTTTATGGCAGTAACTGGCTCCAGCGAGGTGCTCGAGTCCTCTGATCAAGGAGGAACCGTGGGTTGGACGGACACCGGAGGTGGTATGCGAGCGTTTCGTGTACCCGCAGGGGTTCAGACTCCGGTCACGCTTTCAAGTCACTTGCTTTCCGGCCTGGGACTTGGCCATTCGTCCGCCTGGGGAATCAACTGTGACGGTCAGGCGGTTGGACGCTCCCAGTTGCCAAACCAGAGCGAGTACCGAGCCGTGCGGTGGGATCGGGGCGTTTCTGTCGCGCAGGACCTAAACTCCCTACTCCCCCCAAACTCGGGCTGGGTGCTCGAACACGCGATCTCGATTTCGGATCAGGGTGTGGTCCTGGGTTCGGGCCGGCGGAATGGTGCTCAAAGGCTGTGGCGGATGAGACCACAGTGATCGGAGGACTTCCCGATGATGCCCACGAAGACAACCGGCGTGCGGCCAAGGCGCGGCTTCACGCTCATCGAACTGCTGGTGGTCGTTGCCATTGTGGCGATCCTGGCGGGCCTGCTTCTCCCGGCCCTCGCCAAGGGCCGGCGTCGGGCGGAGGGATCGGTCTGCCTGTCCAATCTCCGCCAGATCACCCTCGGTTGGGTCCTGTATGCGCTCGACAACAACGACTGGTTCCTCCCCAACGACCCTTGGGGAGGACCCGAACCCTGGCGCTCCTGGTGTCCGGGCCTGATGCACTACGGCGAACCCGACGGCACGAATATTTCCCTGCTGATCGGCGATCACCCCTACTCACTCGGACCCTTTCTTGGCAACAGGAACTCCCCGGGCGCTGCCAGAACCTTCAAATGTCCAAGCGACCGATCCACCACCCGCTTGTTCACTCGCACCGGCCCACGCATGCACCCTCGCGTTCGCAGCGTATCCCTGAATGCTCGGGTGGGTACGCGAGACCTCTACACAGGCTTGATGGGATTCGAAAAACGCACGGATCTGCTGCGAATCAGCAACATCCGGCCTGACCTTTTTGTTTTTATTGATGAACATGCCGACACGATTGGTGCGCCCAATTTTGTCATGGGTATGGATGTCGGAAGGCAAAGATTTGGGAATCTCCCATCAAGCAGGCACGGGAACAGTGGCACCTTGAGCTTCATGGATGGCCGGGCTGAGCTCCATCGCTGGCTGGAGGCTAGCACCCAGCCACCGGAAACTGGCACGCAATTGTCGGGAGCCGGCAACGTTTATGGGAGCCGGGACTTTCTCTGGCTGCTCCAGCGTTACTCCAAGGGCACCGCCGCCTTCGGGGATCCATGAACGCTTTCAGCTTTCGCTGCGACAGGGGAACTCGGGGGTCATCAACCGGTGTCAACAATTGCTGCCAGCGAAGAATTCCCATGACGCGGCCGGATACAATGAGTGTACGGCCAAGGCGCGGCTTCACCCTCATCGAACTGCTGGTGGTCGTTGCCATTGTGGCGACCCTGGCGGGCCTGCTTCTCCCGGCCCTCGCCAAGGGCCGGCGTCGGGCGGAGGGATCGGACTGCCTGTCCAATCTCCGCCAGATCACCCTCGGTTGGGTCCTGTATGCGCTCGACAACAACGACTGGTTCCTCCCCAACGACCCCTGGGGAGGACCCAAACCCTGGCGCTCCTAGTGTCCGGGCCTGATGCACTACGGCGAACCCGACGGCACGAATATTTCCCTGCTGATCGACGATCACCCCTACTCACTCGGCCCCTTTCTTGGCAACAGGAACTCCCCGGGCGCTGCCAGAACCTTTAAATGTCCAAGCGACCGATCCGCCACCCGCTTGTTCGCTCGCACCGGCCCACGCATGCACTCTCGCGTTCGCAGCGTATCCCTGAACGCGCAGGTCGGCACGCGGGACGTCTACACAGGCTTAATGGGATTTGAGAAGCGCACGGATCTGCTGCGAATCAGCAACATTCGGCCTGACATCTTCGTTTTTATTGATGAACACGCTGACACGATTGCCGCGCCCAATTTTGCAATTAGCAGTGCAATCTCCGCGCAATACTTCGTCAATCTTCCGTCCAGCCGACACGGCAGCAGTGGCACTTTGAGCTTTATGGATGGCCGGGCTGAACTCCATCGGTGGCTGGAGGCCAGCACACAACCACCCGAAATTGGCACGCAATGGTCGGGAGCCGGCAACGTCTTTCCAAGCCGGGATTGGCTCTGGCTCCGTCAACGTTTCTCGAAAGGCACCGCCGCCTTCGGCGATCCATGAACGCTTTCAGCTTTCGCCGCGACAGGGGAACTCACCAGGGCAACGAGAACGTCTTCACGTAGCTGTAGGCCTTTATTGCCTCGATGACCCCCTCCTTGATCCCGAGGCCGCTGTCCTTGATGCCGCCAAACGGACTGTTTTCCACCCGGAACCCGGGGATCTCGTTGATGTTCACGGTGCCGCAACGGAGGGTGCGGATGGCCTTGAGGGCGTGGGTCAGATCCCGCGTCACGACCCCGGAGCTCAGGCCGTAGGCGGTGGCATTGGCCAGGGCGAGGGCGTCGTCGAGGTCACGCACCTTCAGGATCGGCGCAAGCGGACCAAAACTCTCGCAAACCACCATCCGGCAGTCCCGCGGCACGTCGGACAGAACCGTCGGGGGCATCAGGGCGCCCCGGCGCCGGCCGCCGGTGAGCACCCGCGCGCCCGCAGCCACGGCCTCGGTCACCACCGCCTCGAGCGCGGCGGCCGAGGCTTCATCAATCACCGTGCCCACGCGCGTCGCCTCGTCCAGCGGATCTCCGCAAACGTATTCCTGCGTGCGTTCCACCAGCCGCGCGGTGAAGGCCTCCGCGATGCCCTCCTGCACCAGCAACCGCTTCACCGCGGTGCAGCGCTGTCCGGAATTCCGGTAGCTGCCCTCCGCCGCCAGGGTGACGGCAAGATCCAGGTCGGCGTCGTCGAGGACGATCAGGGGGTCGTTCCCCCCCAGCTCGAGCACCAGCTTCTTGTAGCCCGCCGTTCCCGCAATCCGTTTGCCCACCGCGACGCTCCCCGTGAAGGCCACCAACTCGACCTCGGGATGCTTCACCAGCGGCTCGGCGACCTCCGGCGTCGGGCCCAGGAGCACGCTGAGCATCGGACCCGGCAACCCGGCTCCGTACAGCAGTTCCGCAAATTGCAGGGCCACCAGCGGCGTCTTCTCGGACGGCTTGAGGACCAGCGGCGTCCCGGCGGCCAGGGCCGGCGCCACCTTGTGCGCCACCTGGTTCAGCGGGTGGTTGAACGGGGTGATCGCCACCGCGCACCGCAGCGGCTCCCGGGTGGTGAAGATCTTGCGGGACTTGCCCTGGGCGGAGATGTCGCACGAAAAGATCTGACCGTCGTCGCGCAGCGCCTCGAGCGCGGCGAAGCGCAGCACGTCGAGGGTGCGCCCCACCTCATACCGCGCTTCGCGGATCGCCAGTCCCGCCTCCAGCGCAATGGTCCGCGCAAAGGCCTCCCGACGGCCCTCCAGCGCGGCCCGGGTCCGCTCCAGGATCTCAAAGCGCTGATGCCGGGACGGGGTGTCCCGGAAGGCCAGGGCCGCGTCCACGGCGGCGGCAGTGTCCGCAGCGGCGGCCTGCGCCACGGTGCCGACGACGGCCCCGTCGTACGGATGGCGGACGGTGAGGAGATTCTGGCCGGACACCGGGGTGCCGGCGACGAGGGACCGGAGGAGGATCATGCAGGTAACGCCGCTGGGCGGCGCGGGGAGGACATATCACCGGCGGCCCTCCGACGCACCCGTCAATCTCCTGCGGCGCGCAAAAAAGCGGGGGCCGGTGCCGCGACACCACGGCGATGTCGTTGAACCTGCGGGGGGCTTCCGGTATTCCGGACCCGCTCATGAGCGACATCATCGTGATCGGCCACCGCAACCCCGACACCGACGCCATCTGTTCGGCCATCGGGTATGCGGAGTTCAAGCGCCGCACGGGCACCCCCAACGCCATCGCCGCCCGGTGCGGCGAGGTCAATCAGCGCACCGATTTTGTGCTGCGCGAATTCGGCGTTCCCCCGCCCCGGTTCATCCCCGACGTCTCCCCCAGGGTGCGCGATGTCATGCAGGGCAACGTGATCTCAGTGCCGCCCCGGACCAGTGTCGTCGAGGCGCTGGCCACCATGGACGAGCGCAACATCCGCGTGCTGCCGGTGCTCGATGCGGACCGCCGCTGCCTGGGCCTGCTCTCCGTGTTCAAGGCCAGCAAGTTCTTCTTTCCCTCGCCGAACCGGATCTTCGACTCACGCCGCATCGTCGCGTCGGTGCGGGCGCTGGCCCGGACCCTCAACGCCCGGATGCTGTGCGCCTTCGAGCCGGACGTGGAGCAGGAACTCATCCTCATGGTGGCCGCCATGAACCCGGCCTCCTTTGCCGCGCGGCTGCCCAATTACGCTCCGGAGCGGCTGGTGGTCGTCGTGGGTGACCGTGAGGACATCCAGCGCCTGGCGATCGAGGGACGCGTCCGCCTCGTCGTGGTCACCGGCGGTCTCGGCATGACGGACGCGATGCAGGAGCTCGCACGCCGCAACGAGGTGACGCTGCTGCTGTGTCCGCACGATTCCGCCACCACAGCCATGCTGGCCCGGGCCTCCATCTCGGTGGAGCGCCTGCTTCGGGAGGACTTTCTGTCCTTCCGCGACGACGAACGCCTGCAGGACGTGCAATCCGTTGCCGCCGCCTCGCAGTTCCAGGCATTTCCCGTGCTGGATGATGCCGGGAAAACGGTGGGCATCCTGACCAAATCCGATTTCCTGAAGCCGATTGACCGCAAGCTGATCCTGGTGGATCACAACGAGTTGTCCCAGGCGGTCCAGGGGGCCAACCTGGTGACCATTCTGGAGGTGATTGACCACCACCGCATCGGGAGCTTCCACACCAGCGAACCGATCCTCTTCCGCAACGAGCCCGTGGGCTCCACCTCGACCATCGTTGCCGATTGCTTCCTGCGCTACGGGGTCGAACTGCCGGGCAACATCGCCGGGATTCTGCTGGCCGGACTGGTGACCGACACCCTGAACCTCACCTCGCCCACCACGACGCCGCGCGACGTGGAGATCCTCGCCTTCCTGGAGAAAAAGTCGGGGGTGAACGCCGCGCGGTTCACGGAGCAGGTCTTTCAGTCGGGCTCGGTGCTGGTGTCCCAGCCGCCGGAAGGGGCGATCACTGCAGATTGCAAGGAATACGTCGAGGACGGCCACCGGTTCAGCGTGGCGCAGATCGAAGAATTGGGCTTCGACGTGTTTTGGAAGCGGCGGGAGGAGGTCAGCACCGCGCTGGAGCAGTACCGGAAGAACAACGACTACCTTTTCTCGGCGTTGTTCATCACCGACGTCGTCCGCCAGTCGTCCCTGCTGCTGGTGGCCGGGCCCGAACGGCTGGTAGGCACGATCCAGTATCCGCAGGCCCAGCCCGGGGTGTTTGAACTGGCCGGGGTGGTCTCCCGCAAGAAGCAGTTGCTGCCCTTTCTCACCGACCACCTCCGGCATCACCGTCCGGGGTGCGCCAACGGTCACGGCCACTGACCGGCCACTGATCGGCCATTGACCGGCCGGGGCCCGGGAGCCCATGCGCTACGCCGGCTTGATTTGCTTGACCTTGGTCCAGCGGTGGGACCTGGCCGATGCCAGCACGGCGTCCACGACATAGTCCGTCGCGAGGCCGTCGCGGAAATTGGGGCGCGCGCCCTCCCCGGTTTCCAAACCCTTGAGGAAGTCGGCGACCTGGTGGACGAAGCTGTGCTCGTACCCGATTTGCAGCCCGGGAACCCACCAATGCTTCTGGAAGGGGTGCTCCCCATCGCTGACGTGTATCGAGCGCCAGCCACGCAGCGGACCCTCGTCCCGGTGGTCGAACCACTGGAGCCGGTGCAGATCGTGGAGGTCCCACCGCAGGGAGGCGTGTTCGCCGTTGATCTCCAGCGTGTAGAGCGCCTTGTGGCCGCGGGCGTAGCGGGTGGACTCGAACAGCCCGAGCGAGCCGTTATTGAAGTGGCAGAGGAAGGCGCAGGCGTCGTCAATGCCGACCTTCTCCACCTTCCCGGTGAGCTGGTGCTTGCGCTCCTTGATGAAGGTCTCGGTCATGGCGCTGACGTCCTTGATCCCGCCGTTCAGCCACAGCGCGGTGTCAATGCAGTGCGCCAGGAGGTCTCCGGTCACGCCCGAGCCGGCAGCCTTGACGTCGAGCCGCCAGAGCGCCGCGCCGCCCTGCGGCAGGTCGGCGCTGATGGTCCAGTCCTGGAGGAAATTAGCGCGGTAATGGAAGATGCGTCCGAGGCGCCCCTCATCCATCAGCTGCCGGGCCAGCATGACCGCCGGGCAGCGGCGGTAGTTGTACCAGACCATGTTGGCCACACCGGCCTTTTCCACGGCCGCGACCATGCGCTCGGCCTGCCGGGCGTTCAGACTCAACGGCTTCTCGCAGAGGATCATCTTGCCCGCCTTTGCCGCGGCGATGGCCATCTCCGCGTGCAGGTTGTTCGGGACGGCGATGTCCACGACGTCAATATCATCGCGGGCGATCAACCGGCGCCAGTCGGTCTCGACCGAGGCATAGCCCCACCGCGCTGCAAACGCCGTGACCGCGGCCTCGTTGCGGGCGCAAACCGCCTGCCGGACCAGGGTGTAGGGGGAGTCGAAGAAGTGACCGACCTTGGCGTAGGCGTTGGAATGGGCGCGACCCATGAAGCCGTAGCCGATGAGCCCGATGCGGAGGGGTTGCTTGGACATGGAGGGGAATCTATGCGGTGGGATGACGGAAACGGGGCGAGGCTAGGAAGCCCGCGAACGCGAGACAAGCCCGGAGGCGGCAGTGCCGCGAACCAACTGCTGCCGCCGGAGGGCGCCGGCCGATCCCGGAGGGGCGGGACCCGATTTCCCCTTGCCGGCCATTGCACTCCCCGCCCTTCAACGACATCATCGCATCGCCATGAGTTTATCTCGAAGACTAGTCCCCTTCGGCGTGGCGCTGCTCGCCTCTTTGGGCTCAGCAAGCGCCGCCGCCGTCACGCTGCCCGCATCGGCTGCACTGCCGCCCGGGTCGTCCACCACCCGCGGATTCGTCGTCCGCACCGTCCAGGCCCCCGAGGAGGCCGTCGTTGCCAACAACTCCATCCGTGCCGCCCGTCAGATCAACGGCACCCTGACCGACGCTGGGGGCGCCCTGATCCCCAACGAGGCCATCGCCGGTCCGGAGACCGGGGGCGCCTTTTTTGTCGAGACGCTCAACTTCGAGCGTGACGGCGAACCGGTGGACCTGTTCGACCTGGAGCAGAATTACCTCTGGACGTTCTCGTCCGTGCCCTTCCCGGGCATTCCGGGAGTGAACGGCTCCACGGAGAAGTTTGCCCTTGAGGCCGTCGGCTTCCTGGAGTTGGCCGCGGGCCAGTACACCTTCGGCGTGAGCACGACCTCGGAGCGGACCGACTTCAACGACGACGATGCCTACCAGGTGTTCGTCGCGCAGAATCCCCGCGACCTGTTTGGTCTCAAGGTGGCCGAATACCAGCGCATCGCCCCGGGGTTCCAGAACAACTGGCGCAACGAAAACCGCTTCACCGTCGTCGCCCCGCAGGCCGGACTTTACCCGTTCCGCATCCTCTACTGGCAGACCGGCAGCGGCGCGAGCCTCGATTTCTACACGCTCGATGAGGCCACCGGCACCCGCCTGCTGGTGAACGACCCGCTGTACGACACGGCGGTCAAGGCGTACGTGGACACCAGCGTCGCGGATGCCAAGGGCCCGTATGTCGCCGAGGCCACGCCCTCCGCAGGATCCGAAGGCAATCCGGCCAGCGCCCCGATTGAGGCGCTGATCGTGGATGGAGCCGCGACCGTGGAGACCTCGGGAGTGCGGCTCTTCCTGAATGACACGGCGGTGACGCCGCAGACGCTGTCCAAGGCGGACGGCAAGATCACCGTGGCCTACGCCCCGAATCCCAACCGGCCGGAAGCCAACAATGTGGTCCGTCTGGAGTACACCGACTCCGAGGGAACGGTGCGGACGGCCACATGGAGCTTTGGCATCGTCACCGGCGGCGGCAATACGACCCAGGTGGCCGGCCAGTGGGACTTTAACAGCGGCGACCTCTCGGCGACCGTTGGATCCCCGCTCGCGTATTTTGACCCCGCCTTCGACGGCCCGACGGGCACCGCGGATGACAAGACGGCGTTTGGCACCACGGCCGACTTCGGCATCGCCTCCATCGGTGGCGAGGCCGAGCGCGTGATGCGCGTTCCGGGTACCCTCACCCGGCAGATCGGCTACGTGATGACCCACGGAATCAGCCCCAACGGGGGCGGCACCCGGGTGAATCAATACACGCTGATCATGGATGTCTTCGTGGCCGAGACCGGGTCCGGCGCGGCCTCCCTGTGGCAGACCAGCTCCCCGGACAACACCGATGACGGTGACCTGTTCTGGCAGGGCAACAACTTCGGCCAGGGCGGCGGTGGTTACAACGGTCGCGGCACCTTCACCGCCGGCGAGTGGCACCGCATCGTCGCCGCCTACGACATGGCCGCCGATCCGCCGGTCGTCGTCAAATATGTGGACGGCATCAAGCAGGATGACTGGACGGCCAACCAGGGCCTCGACAACCCGCGCCGTTCCCTTGGCCCCACGGCCATCCTTTTCGCCGATGGCGACCAGGACGAGCGCCGCGAGATGTGGGTGAACAGCATTCAGATCCGGAACGGCCGCATTTCCGACGCCGAGGCTCTCCTGCTGGGCGGGCCCGCGCCCGGGGGCATCCCCACGGAGCTGGCGACCGCCAACGTGACCGGCCAATGGGACTTCGCATTCGGTGACCTCGGCGCCAGCATTGGCACGAACCTGCGCTACTTCGATCCGGCTTTCGACGGCCCGGAGGGCACCACCGATGACAAAACCGCTTTCGGCACCACCACCGAACTGGGCATCGAGGGGCCGGGCGGCGTTGAGGCCAGCGTGATGCGCGTTCCGGGAACCCTGAGCCGCCAGATCGGATACGTGCTGGAACACCGGATCGCCCCCAATGGCGGCGGTACCCGGGTCAACCAGTACACGCTGGTAATGGACGTCTTCGTGGCCGAGACCGGTCCGGGCGCGGCGTCGCTGTGGCAGACCAGCTCCGCGGACAACACGGACGACGGCGACCTGTTCTGGCAGGGCAACAACTTTGGCCAGGGTGGCGGCGGCTACAACGGCCGCGGCACCTTCACCGCCGGCGCATGGCACCGCGTCGTGGCCGCGTATGACATGGCGGCCAGCCCGCCGGTCGTGGCGAAGTTTGTGGACGGCATCAAGCAGGATGACTGGACGGCCAACCAGGGCCTCGACAACCCGCGCCGCTCCCTCGGCCCCACGGCCATCCTCTTCGCCGACGGCGATCAGGACGAGCGACGGGAGATGTGGGTCAGTTCGGTGCAGATCCGGTCCGGACGCCTCAGCGACGCGGAATGCGTGCTGCTGGGAGGACCCACCGCAGCAGGCATCCCGGTCCTGCTGCCCACCAGCACCGTGACCGGCCAGTGGGATTTCGAATTCGGCGACCTCGGAGCGACCGTGGGATCCAACCTCGCCTACTTTGACCCGACCTTCGATGGACCGGAGGGTTCCACCGATGACAAGACCGCCTTCGGTACCACCACCGAACTGGGCCTTGCGGGCCCCGGTGGCGCCGAGGCGCGGGTGATGCGCGTACCGGGGACGCTTTCCCGTCAGATCGGCTACATTGTGGACCACCGGATCCCGCCCAACGGCGGCGGCACCCGGGTGAACCAATACACCCTGCTCATGGATGTGTATGTTGCCGAGACGGGGCCGGGCGCCGCGTCCCTGTGGCAGACGAGTTCACCGGACAATACGGATGACGGCGACCTGTTCTGGCAGGGCAACAACTTCGGCCAGGGTGCCGAGGGCTACAATGGCACCGGGGCCTTCACGCCCGGTGAATGGCATCGCGTGGTCGCGGCCTATGACATGGCGGCCAACCCGCCGGTGGTCGTCAAATACGTGGACGGCATCTTCCAGGACAACTGGACCGCCAATCAGGGCTTGGACAACCCGCGGCGTTCGCTCGGCCCCACGGCGATCCTCTTTGCCGACGGCGACCAGGATGAGCGGCGCGAAATGTGGGTAAGTTCAGTGCAGATCCGCAACGGGGCCCTGGCCCCCGAGCAGATCGAGGCCCTGGGCGGGCCCACCGCCGACGGCATCCCGCTGGTGGTCGTTGACACGGCGGCTCCTCCGGCGCTGTCGGTATCCCGCGACTCGACGGGCAATGTGATCCTCACGTTCACCGGCACCCTGGAATCCGCCGGTACGCTCAGCGAGGCCTTTACCCCGGTGCCGGGAGCCATCAGCCCGTTGACGATCCCATCAGGGGATCTCCAGGCCCAGCGCCTCTATCGCGCCGCCAACTGAGGCGCCACCGGTGCGCCGGTAAACGGGTAAACGAGACTTCGCGGCGGGCCGGACGATTGTCCGGCCCGCCTTTTATTTTCGGGTTCCGGGCGGTCCGGATCGCGCGACACGGGATCGCTCCGCGCAGGGGGACGCCGCTTCAAATCGCGCCGTCCGGCCGGTTCGCGTCCTGTCGGTGCCACGAGGCAACGGGAAACCTCTTGCCCGCGGAATTCGCGCCGGTTACCTAAACCGACCGAACGGAGCCACCGTCCGGAAACTGCCGGGGGTTCCACGTCCGTCGCGCGTGCCGATCCGTACCGGCACTCGTTTGGGCCAGCGTAGCTCAGCGGTAGAGCAGGGGACTCATAAGCCCTTGGTCGGAAGTTCGATTCTTCCCGCTGGCACCAGACCGGTCAAAGTGCGGGACGCCCCTGCCCGCGTCCCGACTCTCCGGGTGGCCTAATTCCGGAAGCCGCCCTGTCCGGCCGCGGGCGCCCCGCCAAAGTCCGTCGTCCGCAGCGCCTGTTCCGACTCCCGGATCTGCCGGGTGACCTCGAAGGCGACTTCGAGGGCCGCCCGCGCCTGTTCGCCGGTCACGCGGGGGGTCTGACGCTCCTGAACACAGGCCACAAAGTGCGCCAACTCCAGGCGCAGTGGCTCCTCCTTGGCGATGGGCACCGGCTCGCGGACGATCCGGCGTCCGGCAAATTCGCTGACAATGGCGGACTCCCGGGCGGCGAGGAGCTTTTTGAACAGCGAGCTCTCCGGTTCGTCGTCGTGCGCCAGCCGGTAGACGAAACCCTCCTGCGCCCGGTAGTCGAGCGAGATATAGCTGGGCTCCGGGCCGGCGCTGAACACGCGGATCTTGCGCATGCGCTCCGGGCTGATCCGGCTGGCCGTGATGTTGGCCACGCACCCGTTGGCGAATCGCAGCCGCGCGTTGGCAATGTCCTCACTCGCACTCAGCACGGAAATGCCCACCCCTTCGACGGACACCACCGGCGACTTCACAAAGGCCAGGATGACATCGAGATCATGGATCATCAGGTCCAGCACCACGCCGATGTCGGTGCTGCGCTTCGGGTAGGGCGAAAGGCGGTGGCATTCGATGAAGCGGGGATGACGGGCGACCCGCTCCAGGTAGCCAAAGACCGGATTGAACCGCTCGACGTGGCCCACCTGCAGAATGACCCCCTGCCCTGCCGCCAACGCCACCAGCGCCGCGGCGTCGGCCCCGTTGTCGGCCATCGGCTTCTCGATGAGGAGATGACGCCCCGACTCCAGGAGGTCCCGCGCAATGGCCGCGTGGGTGACCGTGGGTGTGACGATGGTGAGGGCATCCGCGGCTGCCGCGGCCTCCGTGAGGCTGGCAAAGGCCCGCACACCGTGCTTGAGCGCCTGGGCCCGGGCCGCATCGGGCTGGACGTCGAACACGCCGGCGAACTGGCACACACCGAGACGTGCCAGCTCGGCAAGGATGCGGGCATGCTCCTTCCCGAGGGAACCCACGCCGACCACGGCAACACGAACGAGGGACGACACCCGTACAGGCTACCGCCCCGGACCGCCGGACCAGAAGCCCAAAGCCAGTCGCAATCTCCACGGACCCATGGGCATGTCCACCGGCCGCGCCCCGGTGTCGCGACCGGCTCCCACCGATTCGCCGGACTTGCCAGTCGCACCGGGACCCCCAAGCTGAGAGGACGTTGAAATGAGTGTCGTCATCGCACAGGGCCCTGGAATTTCGGGGGAGTTTGCCAAGGTACTGGCGGACCGCATTCACGCGGAGAGACGCATGCCGCTCGCCGCCACTGCATGGTGTCTGGAGGGCGGGAACCTTGATGACGAAGCACGGGCGTGGTGCGCCGGGAACCAGGTGGATGTGGCCCAACTCGTGACGCGACGGCCGCTCTCCGGATACCGCGTCCTGGCGATGGACATGGATTCCACCCTGATCGCCATCGAGTGCATTGACGAACTCGCGGCGCTGGCCGGAGTGGGTCCCAAAGTGGCTGCGATCACCGCAGCAGCGATGCAAGGCGGACTCGACTTTCCCTCAGCCCTCAAGGCGCGGGTCGCACTGCTCGCGGGTCTCGACGCCGGAGCCCTTGCCCGGGTGTACTCCGAGCGCCTGGAACTCTCCCAGGGAGCCCAAGCGCTTCTGGATGCCGTCCGGGCCGCGGGACTGAAGACCCTGCTGGTTTCGGGAGGCTTCACCTATTTCACCGGGAGGCTGTCCTCGGACTTGTCGCTCGACCACGCGCTGGCCAACGAGCTTGAGATCGTGGGGGGCCGCCTCACCGGGCGGGTCCACGGACCCATCGTGGATGCTGACGCCAAGGCGGAGCGCCTGGCTGTGGTATGCCGCGACCTGGGGTGCACGACCCGGGACGCCATCGTGATTGGGGACGGGGCCAATGATCTGAAGATGATGGCGCTGGCCGGATTAAGCGTCGCATTCCGTGCCAAGCCGCTTGTGCAGCGCCAGGCGGATGCGGCTCTAAATTTCAGCGGACTGGACGGTGTACTGCATCTGGTCGGTGCGGCCCCCCTTCGTCCGGAAAATGTGCGGTTGCCATTACCCCGCGACCATTCGGTTCCGGGGCTCCCCTAGCCTACCAGGATTCAATGCGTCATTCCTTCGTTCTGTCCACCCTCAAGAAACTGTTGAGCCTGGGCCACCTATCGCCTAGCGACTCCGTCCTCGCCCTCTGTGCCGCGGGCCCGGAGCAGCAGGTGTTTTCGGAGGCCGGCCTGCGGGTGGCGACCATCTCGAACCTGGACGACCGGCTGATTCGTCCGGATTTCCCCCCCTACAGCTGGAGCCTCCAGGACGCCCAAAACCTGACGTTCGACGACAACAGCTTTGACCACGTGTTCGTGTCGGATGGGCTGCACCACTGCAGTTCCCCGCACCGCGCCCTGTTGGAGATGTTCCGGGTGGCGCGCAAGATGACGATCGTCTTCGAATCCCGAGACAGCATGCTGATGCGGCTGGGTTGCCGGCTGGGCCTGTCCGCAGAATTTGAGGTCGAAGCGGTGATCGGCAGCGGCATGGACCGTGGAGGGGTGAACAACACCGAGGTGCCCAACTATGTCTACCGGTGGACGGAGCGGGAATTCGCCAAGGCGATTCAGTGCTTCCATCCGTATGGGCCCTGCCGGTTCCAGTACTTCTACGGAATGAACGTTCCGGTGGCCCGGTTGGGTATGTACCGGTCACCGATCAAGAAGCTCGTGGCGCAGGCATCGGTCCCCGTCGCCAAACTCATCGAATGGGTGGTGCCCTCGCAGGGAAACTCCTTTGCGATGGTGGCCCACAAGCCGGGACCCGATGAACTCTGGCCCTGGCTGAAACGCGTGAATGGCCGGGTGTCCTTCAACCGGGAGTACGCGGAACAATTCCGGGCGAACGCCAAATCCTGAGAAGAGAACCCAAGTCCCTGCGCCACGGGACCCACACCCTGTCGCCCGGAGTGAACAGGCCCGGGGACGCCCTGCCGGCGCCTCGGAGGATGCGCAACGTTCCGGACGCCATCGCCGACCGGACCCCAACCTTCGCGGGGTCAGACTCCATACCGGCGCACCGTCAACCCGGCCCACCAAGCCGCTCCGATCCGCTGTATACGTTGAAACGGCCCGGCCGGAGGAAGCCGATGAGGGTCACGCGGCTGGCACGGGCAAACTCCACGGCGAGGCTCGTCGGTGCCGACACTGCGGCCACGAGACCGATGCCCGCGGCGACCGCCTTCTGCACAATCTCAAACGAGACCCGGCCGCTGACCAGCAGGCCTGAGGTCCCAAGGGGACAGTGGCCATCGAGGAAGGACCGGCCGACGACCTTGTCCACGGCATTGTGCCGCCCCACGTCCTCCCGCAGGCCGGTGATGTGTCCGGCCGCATCAAACAAGGCGGCCGCATGCAGGCCCCCGGTGGCATCGAATGCCAACTGGCCCGCCCGCAGCGACTCCGGAAGCGCCAGCAACCGGTCCGGCGCGATCCGGAATGTTGAACGGACTGCGGGAAACTGTCGCTGCACCGAGGCGATGCTCGTTGCGCCGCAAAGGCCGCAGCTGGAGGAGGCAAACACGTGTCGCGTCAGCCGCGCGAAATCCACGGTGACCTCCGGCTCCAGGAAGACATCCAGCACGTTGCCCCGCCGGTTGCGGACGTCGGGCCGCACTGCCCTCAGCTCGGCCCGCCGCCGCAGCATTCCTTCCGACACCAGGAATCCCACCGCAAGCTCCTCATCGTGTCCCGGGGTGCGCATAATCACGGCGACCGGGCGGGTGTCCACCCGCAGCTCCATCGGTTCCTCGACGGCGACGGTGTCCAGCCGCCGCCGCACCGACCCAGGCAGCGTCCAGCGGGAGACCCGGATGCGCTTCATGACACTAGGCGGCGACGGATCGGCGGATCCGCTCACACATCTGGTACCGGTGTCGGCACGGCCCGTGTGCCGCCCGGAGGCGCGGTGCTCGCCCGGATCTCCAACTGCGCGGGCAGCCGCTGGGACGACACCGCCTCGCCCCGGAGCATTCGAAGCATGGTATCCATGGCCACCGCCCCAAGCCGCAGCTTGGGTTGACGCACCGTCGTCAGCGGCACCCGGAAGTATTCCGCGGCAAGCACGTTCCCAAACCCGACGACGCTGACGTCTCCGGGAATGCGGAATCCCTGGTTGAGCAGGGTGTCCGCCGCCCCGATGGCCACCAGGTCGTGCGCACACTGGATGGCCGTGGCCCCCGAACCCTCCTGAAGCCACTGGAGAGCGGCCGAGGCCCCTTCCTCGATTGTAGCCCCGGCATTGAACACGAGCTGGTCATCCAACGGCACTCCGGTCTCCCGGTGGGCCCGGCGATAGCCCTCAAGACGCTCCAGCGAGGCGGGCGACACACGGGGGCCGGAAAAGAAGGCGATGCGCCGGTGTCCCAGATCCAGGAGATGGCGGGTCACCGCGACGCTCGCCTCCAGGTCATCGGTCTCTATCGCGGGGAAGGCCTCACAAAACGGGGCCCGGTGCCCCAGCAGCACCACCGGAATACGACGGCGCAGCAGTTCCTCGTAAATCGGGGCCGCGGGCTCCATGCGATACACCGGGGACAGAAAGATGCCGTCCGCCCGCCGCGCAATCAGCCGCCGCAGCACGGCCTCCTCGCGGTCCGGACGGTTCAGCGTCTGCGTGACGACGAGGTCATAGCCCAGTTCATGCGCCCCTTCGCCCAGACCCAGGAGGATCCGGGCGTTGACCGGGTTGGTGGCGGCGGACATGACCAGCCCGAGAATCCGGCTTTTCTGGTTGCGCAGGCCCTGGGCGCTGATGTCCGGGACATAACCCATCTGTGCCGCCAGGCCTTGGATGCGGGCCTTGGTGGCGGCCGAGAGGTCCGGTTTATCCCGAAGGGCCTTGCTGACCGTCATCACCGAGACCCCGGCGGCGGCGGCGATTTCCTTGAGGCGAACCATCTCGCGGGAAGGAAGGCAGAAGTGGCGGCCGGGAAACAAGTCCGCGCTCCGGAATCCCTGCACCCTCCCGCCGCTGCACCTTCAGGTACCCGCGGTCGTGCGGCGCATTCCCGCAACGCGGGATTGACCCGGCGGTGCAGGCCCCCTTGGCTTTGCGTGACGTCCCCGTGCGAGTGCTCCGATTCATCCTCGCGGCCTGCGGCCTGCCTCCCCTGGCGGGTTTCACCGCATGCGCCCTGGAATGGGCGCAGGGCTCCGGGTTTCGGGCTGCGCCCCTGGCAGTTCCCGCCGGCGGCCGGGCAGGCTTCACGTTGCTCGATCCCGCCGCCCTCGGCATTGATTTCTCGAACGCGCTCTCCGACGAGCGGATGCGGACGTTCCAAAACTTGATGAACGGCTCGGGCGTGGCCGCGGCCGACGTGGACGGCGATGGCCTGGTGGACCTCTATTTCTGTCACAAGCAGGCCGCCAACCAGCTTTATCGAAACCTCGGCAACTGGCGGTTCACCAACATCACCGCGGCCGCCGGGGTGGGTTGCACCAACCAGACCTCGGTTGGGGCCGTCTTCGGCGACCTCAACGGCAACGGCGCCTCCGACCTGATCGTCACCGCATTCGGCACACCAAGCCGGGTTCTGCTGAACGACGGGCGCGGCCGCTTCCATGAAGCCGCATCCGGTTTGACCGGGCGATCCGGTGCCACCTCGGCGGCGCTTGGGGACGTGAACGGGGACGGATCCCTGGATCTGTATCTCTGCAACTTCGCCGTGCAGGCGGTGCTTCGGGACGGCGGAGTGATTTCGACCCGCATGGTCAACGGCCGTCCGGAGGTGACCGGTCGCTTTGCCAACCGGCTGCGGATCATCGAAGGGGTCCTGTATGAGTTCGGGGACCCCGACTCCCTGTACACCAATGACGGTGCCGCGCGATTCGCCGAAGTCCCCTGGGAACAGGCCTTCCGCGATGCCGCCGGCCGCCCCATGGCGGCACCATGGGATCTTGGACTGGCCGTGCAAATGCGCGACATCAATGGCGACGGACTTCTGGACCTTTTCGTCTGCAACGATTTCCAGACGCCCGACCGGCTGTGGTTTGGAGATGGGACCGGCCGTTTCCGGGAAGCCGGGGAATTTGCCCTGCGCAACATGAGCCTGGCCTCCATGGGGGTGGACTTCGCCGATCTGGACCGGGATGGCCGCTACGATTTCTGCACGGTGGAAATGCTGAACCCCAGCCTGGGTCAGCACCTGCGCACCTCCAGCGGTCGAATGCCCCTCCGGCGGGTGGCGGGGATTTTCAACGACCGAGAGGAATTCCCCCGGAACTGCCTGTACTGGAACCGCGGTGATGAAACCTGGGCGGAAATCGCCAGCTTTGCCGGCGTGGCAGCCACCGGATGGTCCTGGACCCCCATCTTTCTGGATGTGGACCTCGACGGCTGGGAGGACCTGCTCGTCTCCAACGGCCATCGTCACGATGTCAATGACCGGGACATCAACGAGCGCGTCCGGTCACGTCCCAACCAAAGCCAGCAGGCCACCCGATCACTGCTCTCGGAGTATCCCCGGCTGGAGCCTCCCAAGTTTGCGTTCCGGAATCGTCACAACCTCACCTTTGAGGAGGTGAGCCGCGCGTGGGGCTTTGACTCCACGCGCATCGCCCACGGCATGATCTTGGCCGACCTCGACGACGACGGCGACCCGGACGTGGTGGCCAACGCAATGGAGGGACCGCCGCTGGTCTACCGCAACAATTCGAGCGCGCCACGGGTGGCCGTGCGCCTGCGGGGGCGCCCCCCCAACACCGCGGGCATCGGCGCCGAAATCCTCATGCGCGGCGGACCGGTGGAGCAGCGCCAGATGGTGGTGGCCGGCGGCCAGTACCTTTCCCACAGCCAGACGCAGCGCACCTTTGCGGCCGGCGATGGCCTCATGAGTCTGGAAGTCCGCTGGCCCTCCGGGGCGGTCAGCCACATCGGCGGGGTCCTGCCCAACCACGTGTACGAGGTGGATGAGTCTGGCGCGGGTCCAAAACCCGGTTCGCCGGCCGTCCCGCCGCCGATGCCCACCTGGTTCACCAACCTCAGCGCCCTCCTTGCTCACCGGCACCAGGATCCGGAATTCGATGACTTCGCCGTGCAGCCCCTGCTGCCGCAGCGGTACAGTCAGGGAGGCCCGGGAATCTCCTGGATGGATCTCAACGGCGATGGACACGAGGACCTGGTGGTGGGAACCGGACGCGGCGGCCGGCCGGGGGTGTTTCTGGGGGATGGACGCGGAGGATTTCAGCCCGTTCCCGTGGACGGCCCGGTGGTGCCCGATGACCTTGGGGCGGTACTGGGCTGGACCGGCACCGACGGGCGGCGCGAACTGGTCGGGGCTCTGGCACGTTTCGAATCCGGAACCGGCCCGGCCCCCGCGGCACTCCGATGGAGCTGGACGCCCGGGGCTCTCGAGTCCGACGCCCCGATCCCGGGGGACGGAGCCAGCATGGGTCCGATGACCCTCGGCGACGTGGATGGCGACGGTGACCTCGACGTCTTCCTCGGAGCGCGGTTCACCAGCCGCCGCTGGCCGGAGCCGGGCGGCTCGCGATTCCTCCGCAACGACGCCGGCACGCTGGTGCCTGTTGGCGGCCCGTGGGACACCGTGGGGCCGGTCAGCGACGCGCTGTTCGTGGACCTCCTCGGGGATCCGCGGCCGGAGCTGGTGCTCGCGTGTGAGCTGGGACCGATCCGGGTGTTCGCCCACCATGATGGCGATTGGATTGAACGGACGCGCGACCTCGGACTCGACACGGTCACGGGCTGGTGGAACAGCGTGGCCGTCGGGGATGTGGATGGCGACGGCCGCCTCGATCTGATCGCCGGAAACCGCGGCCGCAACACGTTCGCCGAGATCTGGGGCGGCGGACGCGTCCGCCTGGCCTCCGGCGACTTCGATGGATCGGGCACCCTCGGAATCGTGGAGTACGTTTCCGACCGCGGCGTCCTGCGTCCGCTGCGCGACAGGACCACCCTTGCGGCCTCGCTCTCCGACCTGCCGCTGCGCGTCCCGACCCACGCCGCATTTGCGGCCACGGAGGTGTCCGCACTCCTCGGTCCTGCTGCCGGCAAGGCGCAACACCACGGCGCGGACCATCTGGAATCCATGGTCTTCCTCCGCCGCGGCGACCGGTTTGAGGCGCGTCCGCTGCCGTCCGAGGCGCAGTGGGCGCCGGTTTTCGGAATCGCCGCAGCAGATTTTGACGGAGACGGGCATCTGGACCTCCTATTGGCCCAGAACCTGTTCGCAGTCCGACCGGAGGATACGCGGATGGACGCCGGGCGCGGGCTGCTGCTGCGGGGGGACGGTCATGGGGGCTTCCTGCCGGTGCCCGGGGACCGCAGCGGGATCGCGATTTACGGGGAACAGCGCGGCGCCGCGGCGGCGGATTTCGACGCGGACGGCCGCGTGGACCTGGCCGTTGGCCAGAACGGCGCGGCGACCCAATTGTTCCGGAACCTCGCCGCGACGCCGGGACTCCGGGTCCGCCTCGAAGGCCCCGCCGCCAATCCAGACGGGGTGGGCGCGGTCTTGCGGCCGATCCGCAGAGAACGCCCGGGTGCGGCACAGGCCGTAACGTCCGGCGGGGGGTACTGGTCACAGCCTTCAGCAGTGACCGTGGTGGGCGGGGTGCGCCCGGACGCCATCGAAGTTCGGTGGCCCGACGGAACGGTCACGAGGACCGGTGTTGCGCCCGGCACCCGGGAGCTCCGGGTGCGCCATGCGGACGGCAGGCGTCAGTAGCCGCGAGCCTGCTTCAAGCGCCTGGCCTGTTCGAGCGCCCGCACTCCCGGGGTCAGGTCGGGACGCAACCGGACGGCCGTCTCCAGCGCGGGGATGGCATCATCCAATCGGCCCAGGGTGAGCGCGGATCGCCCCAGATTGAACCAGGCCTCCACATAATCGGGATTCAACCGGGCTGCGTGCGCGAACTGCGGCACCGCGTCCGGAACCCGTCCGGCCCCTGCAAGCGCGGTTCCGAGGTTGTTGTACGTGACGCTGTCTCGATCGTTGACCCGGATCGCCTTCTCAAAGTGCGCGATCGCCTCGTCAAACCGGCGCTGCTTGACCAGAAGATTCCCGAGGTTGTTGTGGGCCTCCGCATAGGTCGGCAGGAGTTCGATGGCGATCTCGTAGTGGGCCATCGCCTCGTTGGTCCTGCCGAGGCGGGCCAGAAGGTGGGCGAAGTTGAAATGGACCTCTTCGTTATCCACCACCTGGGAAATCAAGGCCGCATAGGCGACCTCCGCCTCCGCCAGCCTGCCGGCCCGCGCCAGATCCTCGGCCTCCGCAATCTCGCCGGAAACGTCGTCGGCGCCGAGCAGATCCAGAGGCAGCGGGACGATGCCAGCATCACCCGGTTCGTCCGCAGCCGCCTCCGTCGCGGCATCCCCGGGCTCAACGACTGCCGCCGGGGACGTTGAAACGGGAGCCTCCGGACCGCCGGTCCTCCCGCAACCGGCGGCAACGAGCCCGCAGACGATCAGTCCGAAAACCAATCCTCCGGCCGGATGCAGCCATCGCCGGAGCGTCTCCGGAGATTCCGGAGATTCCACTCCCTGCGAACTCCGGAGCCCCAATCCGCCGGGCCTTCCTCCCAGCACCCCGTTCACGGACGCGCGCTTTGTGGCCGGACGGCCCGCCCGACGCCCCCACCGCCCGATGCTGGTGATGTATGGCATACGTTGCTTGTCTTCAAACGCCTTCGGTTGCCTCCGAAAATCTATGTCCAAACCCACCGGCAGCAGCAACAGCCAATCCGTCCATCGAAACCGTTCCCCCAAAAAATACCCCGTTGGAATTCGAAGGGGCATTGCGCCATGGTGGTCCAAGCAAAGCTCCGATGAAGGCCCCCGGTTGGATTGAACAAGTGCGCCTGCCCGCCGTGGCCGGGTTCCTGGTGCTGGCCCCGGCGACTTGGGCGGCGCCACGTGTGGACTTCAACCGTGAGGTGCGACCCCTGCTCGCCAACACCTGTTTCGCCTGCCACGGGCCCGACGCCACCAAGGTGAAGGGCGGACTGCGCCTCGACGAGCGGGAACGTGCACTGCTGCCTGCGAAGTCCGGCACCCTGGCGATCGTCCCCGGAGATCCCGATGCCAGCGAGCTGGTCCGGCGGATTGAACTGTCGGATCCCGACGAGCAGATGCCTCCACCGGAGTCGCACAAGGTCCTGACCGCAGACCAGCGGCGGGTGCTCCGTCAGTGGATCGCGGAGGGGGCCGAATACCAGGGCCACTGGGCCTATCGGAAACCGGTGCGAACCGCAGCCCCGGCGGGTCCCGCCGCCGTGGATCAGTTCATTCGCACGCGCCTGGCGGCCGAGGGGCTTGCGCCCGCCCCGGCGACGGATCGCCGCACCCTGCTGCGCCGGCTCTCCTTCGACCTCACGGGATTGCCACCCACTCCCGATGCGGTGGAGGCCTTCGAGCAGAATCCTTCGCCCCGCGCGTACGAGGACCTGGTAGAGGCCCTGCTGGCGTCGCCCCATTACGGGGAGCGCATGGCGCTGGGCTGGCTCGATGTGGTGCGGTTTGCCGACACGATCGGGTACCACTCGGACACCCCACGAAACGTCTGGCCCTACCGGGACTACGTCATCCGGGCCTTCAACCGCAATCTGCCCTTCGATCAGTTCACCCGCGAACAACTGGCGGGTGATCTGCTGCCGGAGGCCACGGTCGAGCAGCAGGTGGCTTCCGGCTTCAACCGGCTCCTTCTCACCACGGAGGAGGGCGGCGCCCAGCCCAAGGATTACGAGGCGCGTTACCTGACAGACAGGGTCCGCGCCGTCGGGACCGTCTGGCTCGGACAGACCCTCGGCTGCGCCCAATGTCACGACCACAAGTTTGATCCGGTCACCGCCCGGGACTTCTACGCGATGGGGGCATTTTTTGCCGACGTCTCCGAGCCGATTGTCGGGCCTCGCGAGCCCGGCATGCTGGTGCCCAACACCGAGCAGGAATCCGCGCTGCGTCAACATCAGCAGCGGGTGGCCACGCTCGAGCAGGCACTGCACGGGCCGCATCCGGAACTCGAGGGCCCCTTCAACGCTTGGCGCCAGGAACAACGGCATCTGCTGGAATTGGATGACCGTTGGACACGCATCGCCCCGGCTTCGGCCACCGCGGACAGCGACGCCAGGCTCGAAATTCGGAACGACCTGTCCCTGCTCGTCCGGGGCCCCAATCCGGACCGCGACACCTACCGCCTGCGCCTCGTCCCCGGAATTTCGCGGATCGCCGGCATTCAGTTGGAGGCGCTGCCGGACGATTCGCTGCCTTCGAAAGGACCCGGGCGGTCCGGCAACGGCAACTTCGTGCTGACCCGCATTCGGGCCCGCATCGAATCGCCTGACGGCACGGCACGCCCGCTCCTCCTGGAGGAGGCCGAGGCGTCGTGGGAGCAGACGCTGCATGCCGAACGGCACCCGCACCGGCGTTGGACGGCCGGCAGCGCTGTGGACCCCGGCGACGGCGATGAGACCACTGGATGGGCCATCCTTCCAGCCGTTGGGCGGGTGCACCGGCTGCGTGCCGTCGTCCCGGACGCCCCGGAATTGGCGGACGGCGACGCGGTCGTTGTCGAGATCCGTCAGGCCCATGGCCAGGGGCACAATCTGGGCTGTTTCCGGATTTCCATGACCGGAGATCCGGAGCTGGCAGCGGCCCCGCCGTTTCGACAGCCGTCGCCCCCGGTGATCGCCGCGCTCCGGGCCGATGAGGATCCGGACACCGAGCCGGCGCGGACGGTCCTCTGGGCGGAATACCGGGATCAGGCGCCGGACCTGGAGCCGCTGCGGGACCGCCTTGAGAACGCCCGCAAGGCCCGCGCGGACTTCGAGGCGATGCTGCCACGGAGCCTGGTCACCATGCGGACCGGGCCCCTCCGCACCGTCCGGATTCTCCCGAGGGGCAACTGGCTCATCGAAACCGGAGAGGAAGTCCCGCCGGCGATCCCCGCCTTCCTGCAGTCCACGATGCAGGCACCCGCCGGAGATGATCGGCCCACCCGACTGGACCTGGCGAACTGGCTGGTTTCGCCGGAGAACCCGCTCACCGCCCGCGTGGTCATGAACCGGCTCTGGCGGCAGTTTTTTGGCACCGGCCTCTCCAGGGTCATGGACGATTTCGGGGCCCAGGGCGAACCGCCGTCGCATCCGGAGCTGCTCGACTGGCTGGCATGCGAATTCCAGGAGTCGGGTTGGGATCTCAAGCACATGGTGCGCCTCCTGGTGCTCAGCGACACCTACCGGCAAAGCTCCCGGGCTCGGGAATCGCTCCGGGTGCGCGACCCCGACAACCGCCTGCTGGCGCGGCAGGGACGCTGGCGGCTGGAGGCCGAACTGGTCCGGGACCAGGCCCTTTGGATGGCCGGGCTGCTGGCGCTCGATCTCGGAGGTCCCAGCAGCCGTCCGTATCAGCCCGACGGCTACTGGGAGAACCTCAACTTCCCCCCGCGAACTTACGAGGCCAGCACCGGTGACCGGCAGTACCGCCGCGGCCTCTACACCTGGTGGCAGCGGTCCTATGTACACCCCAGCATGCTGGCCTTTGATGCGCCGACCCGCGAGGAATGCGCGGCGGAGCGATCGCGGTCCAACATCCCCCAACAGGCGCTGGTGCTGCTCAACGACCCGACCTACGTGGAGGCGGCCCGCGCGCTTGCCGCGCGCATCCTCCATGAGGCCTCCGGCGACGACTTCGCCCGCCTGACCTGGGCCTGGCGTCAGGTGCTGCTGCGGACCCCCACCGCCTTCGAACTGACCACGCTGGCCGCCTTGTTGGAGCAGCATCGCGCCGACTACGAGGCCGATCCGGACGCGGCGATCCGCCTGCTCCGCACGGGGGCATTTCCGGCTCCGGACGATCTCGATCCCGCGACCCTTGCCGCGTGGACCAGCGTGGCCCGGGTCCTGCTGAATCTGCACGAAACCATCACCCGCGCCTGACCATGAACCGGACCCCTTTTCAAGAATGGCTGCAGGCCCGCGGACAGCACCAGACGCGCCGCGTCTTCCTGGGCCGCGCTTCGCAGGGAGTGGGGGCGCTCGCCCTCGCGTCCCTGCTGCGGCCGGAGGCCCTGCGCGCCGCACCGACCGACGATCGCTGGCCGGGCGTGGTCCAGCCCCTGCACCGCGTCCCGAAGGCCCGGCGGGTGATCTGGCTCACGATGGCCGGCGGACCGTCCCATCTGGAAACCTTCGATCCCAAGCCCCGGCTGGCCGAGATGCACGGGCAACCGATGCCGGAATCCTTCACCGCGGGCCGCCAGATTGCGCAGCTCCAGGGGCAGAAGCTGACCTGCTACGGACCCCAGCTCCCGTTCCGGCGTTTCGGCGCGTCCGGCGTGGAGCTGTGCGAGCTGTTTCCGCACCTCGGCTCGGTCGCCGATGACATCTGCTGGATCCGGTCCATGACCAGCGAAGCGATCAATCACGATCCGGCTCACATGTTCATGAACACGGGCTCGCAGATTGCGGGGCGGCCCAGCATGGGTTCGTGGCTGGTGTACGGCCTCGGGACCGATGCCCGGGATCTCCCCGGATTTGTCGTGCTGACCTCGCTCGGCCAGGGCGGTCAGAACCAGCCCATTGCCGCCCGCCAGTGGGCTCCGGGCTTCCTGCCCAGCCGCTTCCAGGGCGTCCATCTGCGGGGTCGCGGCGAGGCCGTGCACTATCTGGGCAACCCGGATGGGGTGACCCGGAAGCAGCAGCGCGATGTGGTGGACGCGGTGAACCGGTTGAACCTCGAACACGATTCGGTGGTGGATGACCCCGAGGTCGCGACCCGGATTGCCCAGTATGAAATGGCCTTCCTCATGCAGGCCAGCGTTCCCGACTTGATGGACCTCTCCCGCGAGCCGGCGGGCGTGCTTCAGGGGTACGGTTGTCAGCCCGGGGACGGATCCTTCGCCTCCAACTGCCTCCTGGCGCGACGGCTCGCGGAACGCGGGGTCCGGTTCATCCAGCTGTACCACAAGGACTGGGACCATCATGGCGGCGTGAGGCACGGCGTGGAGTTGAAGGCGCAGGAGGTGGACCGGGCGTGCATGGCCCTGATCACCGATCTGCGCCAGCGTGACCTCCTGCGCGACACCCTCATCGTGTGGGCGGGCGAGTTTGGCCGGACGCCGATGAGCCAGGGGGGTGACGGACGCGACCATCACAACGCCGGATTCACCATCTGGATGTGCGGCGGGGGCGTGAAGCCCGGACTGGTTTATGGGGCCACCGATGAACTCGGGTACGCGGCCGTGGAGCACCCCATGGATGTCCATGATCTCCACGCCACAATGCTCCACCTGCTGGGCATCGAGCACACACGCCTCACCGTAAAATTCCAGGGCCTCGACGCCCGGCTCACCGGCATCGCCGGCAACGTGGTCAATCCCCTTCTGGCGTAGGCGGTTCGCCGCCGGGGGACCCGGCCGGCAGCGTCACGCCCAAACGTTCCTCAATTCGTCGGACCGCCCAGGCGGCATGCTCCGCAATGAGCGGCTCCGAATCCCCGGCCGCCTCGCGCAGCGGATCCAGGTCCCCCGCCCCGCCGACATTCCCCAATGCGATACAGACATTGCGCAGCAGGCCCCGGCGCTTCGTGCGCATCAACGGGGTTCCACGGAATCGCGATCGGAAGGCCGCCTCGTCAAGGGACAACCAGTCCCGGAGCCGCGGCGCATCCAGGTCCGGACGCCGGTGCGCCCGCATCAGGGCGCCCTCCCGCGCGAACCGGTTCCAGGGGCACACCTCCAGGCAGTCGTCGCATCCGAAGATCCGGTCCCCAATCAGTGGCCGGAATTCCTCGGGAACGGGACCCTTCCATTCAATGGTCAGGTACGAGATGCATCGCCTGGCATCGAGCGTGAAGGGTGCCGGGAACGCCGCGGTGGGGCATGCGGCCAGGCATCGGGTGCATGACCCGCAACGGTTCCGCTCCGGTGGATCTGCGGCCAAGTCCGCAGTGGTCAGCACCTCACCCAGCAGGAACCAGTTCCCCAACTCCCGCGAAATCAAGTTGGTGTGTTTGCCGATGAAGCCCAGTCCGGCGCGCTGGGCAAGATCCCGTTCCAGGACGGGTCCGGTGTCCACGTACCAGAGGGACCGCCCGCCCGGACCCGCCAGGCTGTCGAGATGGGCGGCCAGTGCCCGGAGACCTGGAGCCATCACCTCGTGGTAGTCCTCATGCCGCGCGTAGCGGGCCACCCGCCCCGTGGCGACGGTGGAGGCGCGCCGGGATGGCGGCGGGGATGAGGCGTAGCTGATGGCGACGATGACGATGCTGCGCACTCCCGGCAGCACCGATTGCGGGTCGGTGCGGCGGCCGGCCGTGCGGGCCAGCCAGTCCATCGCGCCGTGGCGTCCGGACGCCAGGGCGTCCAGGAAGCGTTCCGCGGACGCCGGGGGCGCGGCCGTGGTGATGCGGCAGATGTCGAACCCAAGGGCGCGGGCGCGGCGGCGGACGGATTCCGCGGTCCCACCAGCCGATTCAGGCGTGTTCATTGGGACCGGATGCCGGCTCCAGCTTGCGAAATGCGGAGGCGATGATGCGCGCCGTGTCGGCTGGCGCCCGGAAATCCACCCCCACGAGCAGGTCCGCCTGGCGATACACCGGTGCGCGCTCCGCCATGAGCGTCCGGATACGTTCCATCGGATCGCCCTTCTGGAGCAACGGACGATGCGTCTGGTGTCCGACGCGTTGATGGATGGTTTCCGGCGACGCCCATAGACACACGATGTAGGCGTGCCGGCGGAGGCTTTCGAGGTTCGCGGGATTCATGACGAGCCCGCCCCCGGTGGCAATGACCCGGCCGGTCATGGATTCCAGTTCAGACACCAGGGTCGCCTCGCGCTCCCGGAATGCGGTCTCGCCTTCTTCGGCAAAGATTTCGGAGACCCGACGCCCGGCCCGTTCCTCGATCACCCGGTCGGTGTCCACCACTTCAAACCGAAGCAGACCCGCCAGCAGCGACGCCACCGTGGACTTGCCGGCCCCCATGAAACCGACGAGAGCAATGTTGCGGCAGGATCTTGGAAACGGCACGCCCGGTTGGTACGCGCTTCAGGGGGAATGCGGAACGGGAATTGTTGCGGCGTCCCCCCGATTTTGCTCAGGTTGCCGGCACATGCCGCTGGGCCAGCAGGGCTCCGGCGAAACAGGCCATGAAGGCCAGCGTGCCCGGCAGGGACGGCAGCACCAGGAGCCAGTCCACCAGGCAGATTCCCGCAAGGAGCCCTGAGACGGTGAGGCCAAGATTGCGGCCCCCGGCGTCAAAGGTGTGCCGGAGGCACCAGAGGGCCCAGGCGCCGGTGACAAAGCCGGCCCCAATGGCCGGCAGACGGTAATCCCCGGCATTCATCAGTGCGGCGAACAGAAAGGGCAGGCCCAGCACGGTGAGCGGCCACCGCGGCAGCCGGCCCGAGGTGCTTTCGCGCTTGGCCACGTAGCTCAACCCCACGATCCAGCCGGCGAGGGCGATGCCGCACCAAAGGGCGTCTCCGGTGACCCCGGCATCCGCCGTGCTGGCGGCGAGCCCATAGAGGAGGAACCGGCACAACGCCATCAGGAGCGGGGACAACGCGAGGACCTTGTGCACCGCGTCATACACCAGGATGGCTCCCATGAGCACCAATCCCCAGATGGCCGGTGCCATTCCCAGCAGCACCACCAGCAACCAGCCCATGACGAGCAGGAGCCCGCCCGATTTCCAGACCAACCCTTCCGCGATGGCGCCGGACGGAATCGGCCGTGCCCGTCGGTACTGGCGGTCAAAGTCGGCGTCAAAGGCGTCGTTGAGGAACATGCCGGCGACGTACATCAGCGAAGCGCCCACGCACACCTGAAGCAGCGCCCGGGGGTTCCCTCCCCCGCCCAGCCACCATCCCGCGAGGCAATTGCTCCAAACCGTCGGGAGGTTGGAGACGCGACCAAGGACCAACAGCGTGCGGAGGGTGGGCGTGGCGGTGGCCATCTGCGGGCGGACGCTACCGGGAATCGCCGCCGCGGAGAAGCAGAGCTCCAGCCGATTGGATGGACCGGCCGGGCGACCGGACCTCGGTCCCAGCCCCCAATGATGAAAGGTCTCAGGGGACAGATCCTCTGTCGGGGTCCGAACCCGGGCCGCAAACGGATGTCCTATCCCCACAAGGGCGGAATTGGTGATCGAAGTTGACGTAACGACGGTGGAGGTGGACCGCCAAAAGGCCGGCATCTCCGCCGCCGCAGGCGTCACCGAGTACTGGCTTCTGATCCCGGAGAGCCGCTGCGTTGAAGTCCACCGGGAGCCTACGGAGGAAGGATTCCGGCAGCGCACGGTCGTCTCCGGTCCGGTGCGACTGGAGTCCACCGCCATCGCCGGGCTCGGCGTGGCCCTTGCGGAGCTGTTTCCGGAACCCAACCGCTGACTCATGTTCCCGCCACACTTTGGCAGGATCGCCCTCCTGCTGTGGATCACCCTTCGATCGCTGGCATCCGCAGGAACCGGAGTGGACGCAGAGCCTCAGGCGGCAGCGATCTGGGGCTCAATGATCTGGTACGATGCGCAACCGGGGCAGGAGAACTACGTGGCCTGGGGCGGCGAAGTGGTGGCTCAGAATTTGAAAACGGTCGCACTCACACCCTTTCACTGTGCGGGGTTGACCACAGAAGGGAAAGTCGTGATGTGGGGGATGGATTTCGACCCCTGGCGCGCGACGTTTTCTGTGCCTCCCGGACGGGACCAGGTAACTGCGGTGGCCGCCGGAGGACGATTCAGTGCAGCCCTCAGGGAGGATGGTTCCGTGGTCACCTAGGGCGCCCAGGGGACCCTTCCGGGCCAGCGGCCAGACGACCAGGTGCGGAACGCAACGGCGATCGTCGCCGGCTGGGATCATCTGCTAGTCCTGACTTCCGATGGAACGGTCCTCGGTTTTGGAGGCAACGGGTTTGACAAAGTGGCTGTCCCGGTCGGACTCAGCAATGTGGTCAGCGTCGTTGCCGGCGAAAATTTTTCGGCGGCTCTAAAGGTGGATGGAACGGTGGCGGTCTGGGGGCAGCTTGAGGGGAGTCCCTCCGTGCGCCCCGAGGATTTATCGGATGTCGTTCAGTTGGCGGCCAGCGCTTCCAGCTTGTGCGCCATTCGAGCTGACGGGACCGTGGAAATGCTCAGCGGCGACGTCAACGCGCTCCGCGTGCCCAAGGGATTGAACGGAGTCACTTCCGTCGCCCTCGGCGGTTCGCGTGTGGTCGCACTTCGGACAGACGGAACCGTCGTTCGTTGGGGCTACGATTCCGATTCGAGGACACCCGCCGGACTCAAGGACGTGGTTAAAGTCGCCACTTCACAATGGCTCGGACTTGCCCTGAGAAAGGATGGAACCTTGGTATCCTGGCGCCATGATACCGGCGGGGAATGGACCCTGCCCGAAACGGTCAGCCGCGGCGGCGTATTGGCGATTTTTGCCTGTGCAGACTACGCAATCGCACTTGGAGCACAAAGACTCCAAGGCATCGAAAGGATGCCGGGCAATCAAAAGGTGCATCCATGGCAGGGAGCCCGGTTTGAAGTCGAGTGTCGTGGGTTTGGATTGAAATATCAGTGGATGGACAATGGCTCCGTGATTCCCGGTGCCACCGGGCCCGCCTACTCGATCGAGGGGACAGTCACCGGGACCGAGCCCGGGCTCCGCGGACCCTATACCGTCGCGATCACCGATTTGTCCGGAGCTTCGACCGAGACCCGCCCGGCGTACCTGGAAGTGCTTCCCACCCCGGAGCCGGGCACATTGCTGGAGTGGAGTCCACCCGGCGGCGATCATCGGATCACACCGGTGCAAATTCAAGGACGGGTGGTCCAGGCCTCCTCCGGGGATGTTTCGAGCGCGCTGCTGGCCGATGGCAGCATCGTGACGTGGTCCGCCGGACAGCCCGGCGGCCGGATGCTCCCTCCTCGCGGGCTCCCGGTTGATTCGGTGACATCTGGCAACTGGGTGGTGACACGGGACCTCGCAGGGATGTTGGCCAATTTTGATTTGAATGGTCACGCTTGGACTCCGATTCCGGAGGTCCTGGCGCACGATGTCCAAACGTTGTCGGTCAGTCAGGCCCGGCTGGCTGCCGTCAAATCCGATGGAAGTGCCTGGGGATTGAGGAGCGCCAGGTGGCCGCCTCGAATGTTGCCTCCATCGCCATTGGCGGAGATTTCCTCATTTTCCTCAAGGATGACGGCACCGTGTTCACGGAGGGCGGTTCCGGAGTGGAACCTCCACCAAACCTCGGTTCGGTGATTGCCATCGCCGCAGGCCAGGGCCACTGCGTGGCACTGGGCCATGACGGCAGTGTGATCGCCTGGGGGAGAAATGTGGAAGGTCAGTGTGATGTTCCGGAGGAACTGGGTCGGGTGACTTCGGTTGCTGCGGGCTCTTATCACACGGTGGCGTTACGTTCGGACGGCACCGTTGCGGCCTGGGGAAAGGTGGCGGCGAACGTGATCTTTGGCCTGCCAACGCAGGCAGCGTGGGTCCCGCCCAATTTGCGCGGAGTGACGGCAATTGCAGCGGGTGGCCACAACACCATGGCCTTGTTTGGAGTGTCGGAATCGCCCGGGCTGCGCGTGGCGCGAACACCCGCCGGACCGGTCGGTTTCTGGCACGCCACGCAATCGCAGTTCAAATTAGTTGGAGCCGGACGATTGAATGAAGGGCCGTGGCTGCCCGTTGAGGTATCGGTGGTTCGGCAGGGGAACTGGAACAGAGCCGACCTGCCCCTGACGAACCCCGTGCAATTCCTGAAACTCGAGTTGGCACCTTGACCGCCACGGCGCCATCGGGAGGAGGTGAGCCAATGGAAAGGATCCGCGACGCTTCCCGCGTCGAATAACGGGGGAAGCCAGACCACCGGTCGCTGTCCGGCGCATCGGGATCGAGGCGCCACTGGGAAAACTCAGGGACAGGACACCTCTGGAGTCCTCGATCGCTGAACGGACCCTGTCTCTTCCCGCGAAAAGCATTGCACCGGCCGCCCCCAATCCCGCAACGCTTCCGGACGTGCGGCCGCCCTCCCCGCCGCGTCGTTGCCCGTAATGGACCGGCTCAATTCCTTCTTCGAATGGACGAGCGGACTCCTCTGGGGTCCGTGGCTCCTGGTGCTGCTCGTCGGCACGCACCTGCATCTCACGATCCGCCTGGGCCTGATCCAGCGTTGGATCTGGCCGGCCATCCAACTGACCTTCCGGCCGGGCCGCGGCGCCGAGGGGGATGTCAGCCCGTTCGCCGCGCTCTCGACCGCACTCGCCGCCACGGCTGGCGCGGGCAACATTGTCGGCGTCGCCGTCGCAGTCGGCGCGGGCGGCCCCGGAGCGATTTTTTGGATGTGGATCACCGGCGTCCTGGGCATGGCGACCAAATATGCCGAGGCCCTCCTTTCCCTGAAGTTCCGGGTGAAGAACGAGCGCGGCGACATGTCGGGCGGTCCGATGTACGTGATCGAACGCGGACTCCACATGCGATGGCTCGGGGTGCTCTTCGCCCTGTTCACCGTTGTCGCCGCGTTTGGAATCGGGAACATGTTCCAGGCCAAGGCCGTCACGGCCAGCGTGATTGAATTGTTCCCCAAGGGTACCGCGGAGATGCCCATCCGCTGGACCTGCGGCCTGCTCATGGCCGCGGGCACCGGGCTCGTGCTCATTGGTGGCATCCGCTCAATCGCCCGTTTCTGCGAGGTTCTCGTCCCCTTCATGGTCATCGCCTATCTGCTCGGATGCCTGGCGATCCTGACGGTGTTCGTGGAGCAGCTTCCCGATGCCGTCCGGCTCATTGTCACCGACGCATTTACAGGACGTTCCGTCGCCGGCGGTGCGCTGGGTGCGGTGATTGCCGCCGGCGTCAAACGCGGGCTCTTTTCCAATGAATCCGGGCTTGGGAGCGCGCCCATCGCCGCCGCCGCCGCCCGGTCCCGCAACCCTGCACAGCAGGCGCTGGTTTCCATGACGGGCACATTTTGGGACACCGTCGTCATCTGCCTCGCCACGGGACTGGTCCTCGTCGTCACCGGCGCCTGGAACAGCGGTGCGGAGGGCGCGGCGATGACCCACCGCGCCTTCAGCACCCTCCCCCGCTTCGGCGCACCCCTGCTCACCCTCGGGCTCATCACCTTCGTTTTCTCCACCCTGATCGGCTGGGCCTACTACGGTGAAAAGGCGATGGAGTACCTCGGCGGACTCCATCTGGTGCCCGTGTTCCGCTGGTTGTGGGTGCTGGCCATCCTCCTCGGCGCGACCTTCCCGAGCTCGCTCGTCCTCAACTTCTCCGATTCCGCCAACGCGCTGATGGCCCTCCCGAACCTGCTCTCGTTGCTGCTGCTCTCCGGCCTCGTTGCCCGCGAGTCGAGGACGTGGCTCGCGGATCCGGAGACCTTTCAATGAACTCGCGGGCTGGCGAATCCCGGCTGATCCCTCCGGCGCGGGCTTTGAGACGGCCTTCCGTCCACGATCTGAATCCCATGCCTGAAGGCTCGTGAGCACACCACCCAACCAACCCCCGGATCCGGCGCCCACGGTTCCGGGCCTTCGCGTATGGCCCGCCGCGCTGATCGCCGTGCTGGCCGCCGCAGCGCTTTTTAAGATTCAGGTTCTCGATCGCGAGGCGGCGTTCCAGCATCGCAACCTCGCCACCGCCGCCGTGGCATTGCTCACGTTTACCGCGCTGCTTCTGTGGTGGACGCTCCTGTCGCGGGCGCCCAGGCGACAACGCCGGATCGCGCTGGCCGCGGTGACCGGCTTGATGGTGCTGTCGGGAGTTCTGTTCCGAATCCGGGGCGTCAGCGGCGATTTCGTACCCATCTGGGAACCCCGCTGGAGCCGGACGGCCGCCCCCGCCGCTGTTGTGGTGCCTTCCGTTTCGGCACCGGCACCCACGGGAAGCGCCCCGGGAATCGTCGGTGAAACCTTCCCGCAATTCCTGGGGCCGAATCGTAACGGCCGTATCGCAGGACCGTCCCTCGACACCCGCTGGGCGGTGCAGCCTCCGGTCATCGCCTGGCGTCAACCGGTGGGCCCCGCCTGGTCCGGGTTCGTCGTCGCGGGTGGCTACGCGGTGACCCAGGAACAGCAGGGAGCGGAGGAACAGGTCACCGCCTATGATCGGGCCAGCGGACGCCGGCTGTGGACCCATGCCGACCCCGAACGCTACGCGACGACCATCGCCGGCGAGGGGCCCAGGGCCACACCGGCCCTTCAGGACGGCCGCGTGTTTTCCCTGGGCGCCACCGGGCGCCTCAACGCCCTGGACCTGGCCACCGGGCGTCTCCTGTGGACGCGAAGTCTGACCGCCGACGCGGCCTGCAGCGTTCCTGAATGGGGGTTCAGCGGGTCGCCGCTCGTGCATGAAGGGCTGGTCGTGGTCAGCGCCGGAGGCCGTGAAGGGGCCTCCATGATCGCGTACCGCGCCGATTCCGGGGAACTTGCCTGGAAGGCGGGTGATTCCGGAGCCGGTTACGCGTCCCCGTTTCTGGCAACGCTGTCCGGAACCCCCCAGATCCTCATCCTCAACCACCGCTCCTTCGCTTCGCACGATCCGGCCACCGGCGCCGTGCGGTGGGAGGTGCCCTTTGGAGCGGGATTGCCCCTGGTGGCAAACCCGATCGAGACCGGACCCGACCGCGTCCTGATCTCGGCCGGCTACAACGTGGGCGCGGAGTTGTTCGCGGTCGGCCCCGGGACCCACGCACCCACCAGCCTTTGGAAATCCCGGAAGCTCAAGGCCAAGTTTGCCAATCCGGTGTATCGCGACGGCCACGTGTATGGCCTCGATGATGGCATCCTGGTGTGCCTCGACGTGCGGGACGGTTCCCAGCCGTGGAAGGAGGGGCGTTACGGGCATGGCCAGGGACTGCTCGTGAACGACCTGTACCTGTTGATGGCGGAGTCCGGCGAAATGGTCCTGCTGCGCCCCACACCGGAGGGTCCCAACGAACTGGGACGCCTGCGCATCTTCAATTCCAAGACGTGGAATCCAATCGCGCTGGCAGGGGCCGATTTGCTGGTCCGGAACGATCAGGAGGCCGCCCTGGTCCGCCTGCCGCTGGCCACCAGCGCCCCGGCCTCGACCCCTTGACGGCAACCGGCCCGGAACGCCACCCGGGCCCGGTTCAACCTTCGCGCCAGCGCTGGGCGATGGGCACGCGGCGCCCGACACCAAACGCCTTGGTCGTCACCTTCAATCCGGGCGCCGCCTGGCGCCGCTTGTACTCGGAGCCTTCAATCAGCCGGATCACTCTTCGCACATCGGGCTCCCGCCATCCTTCCCCGATCAGGGACTCCACCGACAGCGATCGCACCACATAACCTTCCAGGATTCCGTCGAGCACCTCGTACGGGGGCAGGCTGTCCTGATCGGTCTGGTTCGGGCGGAGCTCCGCACTCGGGGGCTTGGTCAGGCTGCCTTCCGGAATGGGAGGACGAGCCCCCCGTTCCCGGGCGTCGGCATTCATCCACCGCGCCAACCGGTAAACCCAGGTCTTGGGCACGTCGCTGATGACGGCCAGCCCGCCGCACATGTCACCGTACAGGGTGCAGTATCCCACCGCGAGTTCCGACTTGTTGCCCGTGGTCAGCAGCAGGGAGCCAAACTTGTTGGACATCGCCATGAGCGTCACGCCCCGCAGGCGGGCCTGGAGGTTTTCCTCCGTGGTGTCTTCGCCACGCCCCTCGAACAACGGTTGCAATTGTTCCCGCACGGCCGCGAAGGGGGGCTGGATGGGCACCACATCGAACCGGATGCCCAGGTTGGCCGCCAGTTCCCGGGCGTCGGCAACGCTTCCCTCCGAGCTGTACTGCGACGGCAGCGCGAGGCCGCGGACCTGCGCAGGCCCGAGCGCCTCGACAGCCAGGGCGGCAACAAGCGCCGAATCAATGCCCCCACTCAGGCCGATGACCGCCGACCGGAAGCCGCATTTGTGCAGGTAGTCGCGCGTTCCCAGCACCAGGGCGTCGCGGAGCAGGGCCTCGTCCGACAACACCCGGGGCGCCTGCGCGGCTGCGGTCTCCAGGTCCACGGCCAGGAAGTCTTCGGCAAACGCCGCACCTTGTGCGGCGAGGGAACCGTCCGGACGGCACACCAAACTCTGGCCGTCGAACACCAATTCATCGTTGCCCCCGGCCAGGTTGCAGTAGGCCACGGGGCACCGGGCCTTGGCTGCCAGACTGGCCAGCATGGCGTGGCGCGTGCGCTCCTTGCCGAGGTGCCACGGGGAGGCGGAGAGATTGACCAGCAGGTCGGCTCCGGCTTCCGCGAGCGCCACGGCAGGATTGGGACGGTACCGACGCTCCGGCCAGAAATCCTCGTCGTTCCAAAGGTCCTCGCAGATGGTGATTCCGAGGCGGCGGCCGGCGAACGCCACCGGCAGGTTGGACGTCGCCGGCTCGAAATACCGGTCCTCGTCGAACACGTCATAGGTCGGCAGCAGGGTCTTCTCCCGCGTCGCGACGACATCCCCACCGGACAACAGGGAGGCGGCGTTGGTGAACTCGCGTCCGGGGCGATGCGGGTTGATCCCAACATGACCCACCAGGAGGCCCGCGGACCCGGAGGCCCGCGTCAGCCGTGCAAGGGCGTCCTGCTGGGCGCGGATGAACGCCGGGCGCAGCAGCAGGTCACGGGGCGGATATCCGGTCAGGGCCAGCTCCGGGACAACGACAAGGTCCGCGCCCGCAGCCACGCCACGGCGGTAGGCCTCAAGGATTCGCGCCTCGTTGCCGGCGATGTCCCCGACCGTCGTGTTGAGTTGCGCCAGGGCCAGTCGCATGCGCCTAGCGGTTCAGCCCGAACACGTCACGCAGCGAACCCCGCGGGGTCTTGACCAGGCTGCCCGCGCCGATGCCGTTCCGCTCGAACCAGCCGGGCGCCGTTTCGAGCACAAACTGGATGTCGCGACTTGTCGAAGGCACCGGGGTTTCGTCGCGCCGCTTCAGGCGGACCACCTCCTGGATGACTCCGGCCCCGCTGATGTAGGCGGCATCAATGTCGAAATCCACGTTCTTCATGTAAAAGGCGACCTCGTGGGGCTGGGAAAAAACAAACAGCATGCCTTCGTCCTCCGCGATTCCCGGACGGAACATGAGGCCCGTCGAGATCTGGGTCTGGGTCCGGCAGACCTCGGCATCCATTTCCTTCGCCCCAATCCACAGGCGCAGTGTGGGCAGTTTCGGTTGAGCCTGATCCAGGTGGAGCGGGCGCGCCGACACCGCCGGTGGCGCGGCTGGCGGGGCGGGCTTGGGGGCATCACACCCGGCACCGGTCCCGACGAGGAGTCCCGACGCCAGCAGGAGGGTCCGCAGGCACATGACGGGGAGACTGGACCGCGATGGATTTGAATTCAATCCCGCCCCTCGCCCGCCCGCCAGGCCAACCACGCCAGCCGCAGGCCTTCGAGCGTCAGATGCGGGTGCACCTGCGTGATCTCGGGCAGTCGGGACGCGATCCATGCCGCATAGCTGCCGGTGGCCACCACTGGAACCCCGGGATGGCGGAGCTCGCGCCGCAGTTCGCGGATCAATTCCCGGACCATCCCGCGGTAACCCAGAACCGCACCCGAGCGGATGGCCTCCCGCGTGCTCCGGCCCACCACGCGACGGGGTTCGCGAATTGCGACCGACGGCAACAGGGCCGTTCGCTCATGCAGATAGCGCGTCATCAACTCCAATCCCGGCGCAATGATCCCGCCGATGTACTTCCCGCGGTGATCCACCACGTCAACGGTGGTGGCCGTTCCGAAATCCACGGCCACCACCGGTACCCCGTGGTGGTGACGCGCCGCCACTGCGTTGGCGAGGCGATCGGGTCCGATGGTTCGGGGCTTGGGATAATCCATCCCCACCCCGGGAAGGTCTCGCGGCCCCAGCACCAGGCAGTCCACGCCGCAGGCGGCTGTCACCGCTTCGCAGGCGGCTCCGGTCGCGGCCGGCACCACGGAGCAGAGGGAGGCCCCCTCGCAACGCCCGCCTTTGATCCACCTGCCCAGGAAGCCCGGAAACCGGCCGGCCACAACGTCCGGGGTGGGCACCCGCCCCGTTCGCAGGATGCGCTCCGCATCCGCCCAGCCCACGTGGGTGTTCGTATTCCCGATGTCTATCAGCAGGACCATGGCCACTCCGTCCCTCACTCCGGCACCACCACGGTCACATCGCCCCCCACGACGCGCTCCAACCGGCCGTGATCGGTGCGCACCCGTAACGCCCCATCGTCATCCAGGGACTCCGCCGTTCCGGAAATCCGGGTTGAGCCGACGCGAATGGTCACGTGCTGTCCCAGCGTGGTGCACCGCTCCTCCCATTCATCCGCCAACGGACCGAACCCGCCGGTGCCGACGAGCCGGTAGGCCTCGTCGAGCGCCCCCATCAGCGTCGCCGCGAGGGCCGAACGATCCACCGCCCGGCCCAGCTCCATCCGCAGGGACGTCGCCATCCCGCGCAAGTTCGCCGGCAGTTCCGGTGCGGTCAGGTTGACATCTATTCCGATGCCGAGCACCACGTGATGCACGTGGTCCAGCTCGGCGGCCATTTCCAGCAGGATGCCCCCGCATTTTCTGGCGCCAAACATCAGGTCGTTCGGCCACTTGATCTGGGGCCGCAGCGCCGTCTGCCGCTCCACGGCCCGCGCGCAGGCCACCGCAGCCATCACGGTCAATTGCATGGCCGCCACGGGGCGGAGCGGGGGCCGAAGGAGCACCGACAGCCACAAGCCGCGTCCGGCCGGGGACTCCCAGCGGCGCCCCAGGCGCCCCCGGCCCTGAGTCTGTCGCTCCGCAAACACCACCACGCCCTCCGCGACCCCCTCACGAGCCAGGCGGTCCACGATATCATTGGTCGAGGCAGTCTCCGAGAACACCCGGATGTCCCGCCCGATCACGCGCCCCGATGGGCAACGGGACATCAGGTCGTCCGCATGCAGGGCGTCCGGCGCACCCCGGAGCAGGTACCCGCGATGCGGACTGGCCTCGATGTCGTAGCCCGCGCGTCGCAGGTCCTCGATCCGGGCCCACACCGCCGCACGACTGATGCCCAGATCCCGGGCAAGATCGGCACCGGAGACGCCGGCCTCGGCGGCCGACCGGAGGTTCCGAAGGATGATGGCGTCGGCCGTCACGACTCAAAATCCAGCCCGAGATCCACCGCCCGCGCAGAGTGCGTGATCGCGCCGACCGAAATAAAGTCCACCCCGGCCGCCGCAACGGCAGCGACGGTCTCCAGCCGCATACCGCCGCTGGCTTCGGTCTGGATCCGGCCCGCAACCAGCGCCACCGCGGCCCTCAGTTGGTCCGGGGACATGTTGTCCAGCAGGACGCCGTCCGCCCCGGCGGCGAGGATGCGGTCCACCTGGGCCAGCGTGTCGGCCTCCACCTCGACACGAAGTCCCGGCCAGAGCCGCCGGGCGCGCTCCACAGCGACGACGACCGGGTCGCCACCGGCCCCGGCCAGGGCGGCAAGGTGGTTGTCCTTGATCAACACCCGGTCGAAGAGGCCCATCCGATGGTTCAATCCGCCCCCGCAGGTGACCGCATATTTTTCAAAAGACCGCCAGCCCGGGGTGGTCTTGCGGGTGTCAAGGATGCGGGCCGGGGTGCCGCGGACGGCCTCGACGTAGGCGGCGGTCAGTGTGGCCACGCCGGAGAGACGCTGGACGAAGTTCAGGGCGACCCGCTCGGCCGTCAGGATCGCCCGGGATTCCCCCGAGACAGTCAACACCGCCGCGCCCGGCTTGAGGGCGGCCCCATCCGTCGCCGAACGTTCGAAAACGAGGTTCGGCGACATCTCGTGAAATGCCACCTCGGCGAACGCCAGCCCGCAGAGCACCATCGGCTCCCGGGCGCGCATCACGGCCCTCGCGCGGGCCTCCGGGGGGATGCAAGCCAGCGTCGTGACGTCCCCCCCCCCGACATCCTCCGCCAGCGCCACACGCACCGCACGTCGCACCGATTCCTCCGATGGCTCTGCCACGGCGAGAGGCTGGGCGAAAGCGATCCTTGGGAAAGCGAAAAGCAAGGCCCGGTGCAGACGGCCCGTACGCGACCGGTCCCTCAATCGCCGCCGGGCGCCATGCGCAACACCGCCTCGGCCAGCTGAAGGTCCGCCTCCGTCTTGATGACATGCGCTGCCAGGTGGTCCACCGCGTGAAACCCCACCCGCCCCGCATAGGTGGCACACTGTCCGGCCTCTGCGGCCGCCAGGAAGGTGGACCGGCGCCAACCGGTGATGCTCCAGGTGATCCGCTGAACCGGTCGCAGATCCTGCGAGTTCGTCTTTTCGGCCCAGGTGAAGTTCACCGGCTCCCCGTCCAGCGCACATTCGATCTGGATGGGCTCGTAACTCAACAAACCGTCGAAGTCTCCCTGCTGCAATGTCCGGACAAACGCCTGGATGTCCGGCACGCCCAGCAGCGGGGCGATGCTGTGCACCTGGACCAGGAACTCGCACTCATGCCGGGAGAGAAACTCGCGGACGAACTGTTCGCTGGTCGCCTGGTGGTTGCCGAGCGCCTCGGGACGCCGGTGGAAACCGACGCCCTCCGCCGCGGCGATCTCCCCAAAGGCGGGGTGCTCGGAGTTCACCCAAACCTCATCGAACACCGCCGCCTGTACGCATTTGCGAATGGCGCGGGTGATGAGCGGCACGCCGGCCAGCTCCCTGAGGTTTTTCTGCTTCAGCCGCTGGCTTCCCATCCGGGCTGGAATCATCGCAAGGCACGTGGGCATCGGGAAATTCTGGGGCGATGAGGCGGGTCGGGGTCCAGCCTAATCGAGATCCGGCGCGATGCGCCCGTTGGTGGCGATGACATCCAGCTTCCAAGGGTCGCCGGTCGGACGCATCTCAAAGGTGCCGCCCGCCGCGGAAATCAGCGCAAGGCCGGCCGCCACGTCCCACAGATAAATCCCCTCCTCGTGGTACACATCCACCAGGCCGGCCGCCACGTAGGCCAGGCTGAGGGCGGCCGATCCGAGCAATCGAACCTTCTTGTACGTTTGCGCCTTTCGGACGAAGCCAAGCAGCGAGGCATCGTCGTAGCGCCCCCCGGAGGGAAATCCCGTGCAGATCATGGCCGATGCCCGATCCGCGGTCCCGCTCACGTGAATCGGCACGCCGTTGCACACGGCCCCCTCCCCGACGGCGCCGGAAAACATCGCGTCGTTGAGGAAATCATAAACCACCCCCAGCACCGGACGGTTGCCATCGCACAATCCGATGCTGACGGCGCAGGCCGGAAGCCGCCGGCTGAAATTGAAGGTGCCATCCAGTGGATCCACCACCCAGTGAAGTCCCGAGCGGTCCATTCCCGGATCAGCCCCGGACTCCTCGGACAGCACCGCATGGGGCGAACCGGCCCGCAGCGCCTTCAGGATGCACGCCTCGGCCAGGACGTCGGCGGCGAGTTTGATGTCCTTTCCGGCCGAGGACTGGACCGTTGAGCCTCTCGCGAACTCCTCGCGGAGCACAACCGCTGCGGCGCGGGCGGCGGACCGAGCCAGTTCCAATTGGGAGGCAAGTGAACTCAAGGTTTGAAGCGACGGGAAACGCGCCCCCGGACGCTCGTTTGGCCGGGCGATTCCCGTCAAGTGGCAACCAGACTCAATGGAGTGGATGCGCCTTCCGGAAGCGCCTTGGCCTCGATGATACCGGTGCGCGCGACGGCGAAAGGGCCGGCCTCGCTGCCACCCGGCGTCCTCCGGACGCCCCCCTTCCCCGAATTGACGGCCCGCGCCGCCTGCCGGACGTCAATTGCCCCATGGGGCGACACGATCGCGGGAACCCGTCCAAGGCGGGGATCGTGCGGGTCATTTGCTGGTGCGGACGCCCCCATTGAGGGGGGCGTCCGCAATTGCGTCGGTCGTGCGTCCACCCGCCGGTGGACCCTCCCGATCGTCGCGCTGCGCCCGGGATGCCCGTCAATCGGGCTATTGTGCAACCGGTGGTGAACTTTCGTCCTCCGTCAGGAGGTCGAGGCGCAGGAACCGACCGATTCCGTCCCGGACGGGCTCGCGATCCCTGACGGTGATCGTCCGCTGGCCCCAGTAGTCCGTCTGGCTCACGGGCACGATCCCGTCGGCGGACCAACGGGTCAGGTCGCTGCCGACCACCGGCCGGTACACCACCCCGGGAGGAAGCGGATCAGGTTCCACGAACGTCATGGTCAGATACTCCGCTTCCCCGATGCGCAGGATGCTGTGCTGGATCTGCCGATCCAGCCCCTCCAGCAATCCACTTGCGGGGATCAAGGATTCAGGGCCCATCAGGGTGACTGAAGCACCCACGGCGGTTGAAGGAACGATCTGAATGCGGTCGAGGAACGTGTACGGCTCCCTGTAGGCCACCGTGAGCGTGTGGGCTCCCGCCGCCAGGACGTACTCGACGACCGTCGGGGATCCGGGGGGCGAGACCGTCACCCACCGAAAACTCTCCGCCAACGCCGGCGTCGTTCCGTAGAAGCCATTCCACGACAGCCAGGCCCCTGAATCCATCCGGATCCAGAAGGAATCGCTGTTCATGGTCGGCGCCCGGACACGTGCCCGGACACGATAACGTCCGGCGCCCGGCACCGAGAAATTATAGCGTGCGTGCCCCGTGGACGGCGGTGCCTGGACGGACAGCTGTCCGGGGGGGGCGAAGAGATAGCGCCCCTCGGAGGCATCGGGGTCAACTGTCGTGTTGAGCTGAAACGGAGCCGAAAGCGAACTGAACCGCTCCGCCTCGATGTCAATCACCGACGTGGATCCTGGCGGCGTTGCATCAATGGTGTAGACGCGGGTCCGGATCGGACCGGCATTCCCGGCGGCATCCCGCCCGTAGAATGAAAGCGTCGTCGTGGAACCGATCCAGAGGTTGGTGCCGGCGGTCGAGAACGCAGCGTACGGGCTGCCGTTGGTGGACCAGTACCCGAAGTTTCGATCCACGGTCAGGCGGACTGAGAAGGGGGCGGACGCCGTGGTGCTTTGAGGGGCCGTGACCACGGGAGGATCCACGATCACAGGTGGCGGAGTGTTGGGGGGTGGCGGACTCACCACGGGCGGAGCACCCGAGGCCAGTCGGGCCTGTCGCACCAGGTGCACCGACTCCAGTTCCTCATCGGTCAGGGCCCGGTTGAACACAATGACCTCTCCGAGCGTTCCCGCAGGAACCTTGTTCCCCTTGCCCCACGGCACGGCGAACGCACCCCCGGCGAACGCCGTCACCAAGGACGCGTTGCCGGTGCCGACCACGCTTCCGTTCTTGAAGACCTCAATCTTTCCGGCGGTGTTCATCCGGACCGTGGTCATCTCGACACTGCTTCCTGAAGTCATGCCCAGGTAGGTCTCTCGCTCTCCATAGGAGAACTGCCCCCGGGTGAAGTAGAATCTTGGGATGCCCCCACCGCCATTGCCGCCATTGCCGCACATGCCGAAATCGGAATCCTCCGACTGGCTGATCATGACGACGGTGAAGGATCTCGGGATGCCCACCTCGTTCATCAACCGCCCCACCGAGATGCAATTGGTTCCGTTGAAATAGACCCCCGGGGCGCCATTCAGCGCATTGGTCCGGTAAATGGGCGGCGTATTGGCATTCAGCGTCGGGAGCAGGGTCGCCGGCGCCCGCAGCACCGGGCCGATCGTCGGGGTCCACGCGGCCACCGGCGCATTGTGGGCCAGCCCCCTCAGATCCGTCGCCGGCTGGAGCCAGAGCTTGGTGTTCGGACTTTTGGCGATATCAAAATACCGAATGACCCGCACCGAGGCGCTGCTGGTTGGCGTGGATTCGCTCCCAAGGAACGCCCGGGCCTTGATGGTACCGCCCCGGGTGATCGTGAAGGGTCCGGAGTAGAGCGTCGAAGCGGGACCCGGCTCGCTTCCATCCAGCGTGTACCGGATGACCCCCTTCCCGGAATTCACGATCCGGACCTGCTGCTGGGGCTCGATCATCTCCCGCCGGGTCACGATGGTCGGCTGGACCAGGGCGCCGGCCACCGGTTCCAGAACCAAAGTGCCCCACAGGCTGAAGGAGGGGAGTTGCACCTGCATCAGCCGCGGGTCGGCCATCGCGGACGTCGTGGAGTTCACCGCAAGGGTGGAGTAATTCCCCGTCGAACGCGCCGTGATGTGGGTCGTCGCGTTGTACGCAGGCATCGTGTAGAGGGTTTTCTTCATCGGGGTCCCGAAGAAGCTGTCCGGATTCAGGGAAATCGTGAAGGGAGCGGTGTTGGCCGGGTCCTTCCGGATGATGTGAATCACCACCGGATCCTGGGCCCTGCCGGTCGCCCGGACGAACAGGGAAGCCGAGGGATTGTTCTCGACGTACACGGGCTGCGCCTGGTAGCGGGAATCTGCACGAACCGTCTGAAAGAGGCCGGCGTCCTCGTAGCCATCCAGATAGCGACTCATCGCCTTCACGAAGCCGTAGATCGGCGCAAAGTCCTGGACCGTTCCGAAGAACCGGCCCCTGCTTGGCGACAGGTAATCCTCCGGAATAATGTAAACATCCCAAGGCACCAGCCCATGGCCGCCAGCGGCATAGCAGGAGGCTGCGAACCGGCGGTGATCGGCCGGGGAGTAGGAGCTGTCGTAGGTCAGCGCCAGTGGCTTGCCACCCCGGGCCGCCTGGGTGACAAACGTGTCGTATATGGAACCGGGGTCCGTCGAGGTGTACTCCCGGATGAACAGGTCATGCAGATCCTCAATCACCCTCGGACTGCTCCGCGTATTGGCTGCAAAGCCGATCGGTCGCTTGAAGTAGTTGGTCGTCGCGTGGTGGACGTGCCGGTAGAAGTCCACGGTGTTCTGCGTCTGAAAGGCCACATACGCGTCCTTCAGCACCCCGGAGCCCGTGGAGATGAACTTCACCGGATCCTGCCCCCGCGATCTGAGGTAGTCCCGGTAGCTGAACGTGGACACGCTGGACACCCCCTGGGCAGACAACTGCGCCGTGGTGAATTTGGAGGCAAGATACTGCCGGAACCCGGTGTTGCAGTGGTCGCAGAAGCAGCCGCCGTTGCTCAGGTAGGAGATGTTCATGTCCACATCGTCCATCTGGATGTTGCGGACGACACCGGGATTCGCATTGATGAGGAACCGCACATGCTTGATCCACACCTCGCGATACCCGGGGGAACGGGCGCACCCCTGGTAGGTTTTCGAGCGCAGATAATCCAGCCGTCCCGCCGGCTGATTGTAGATGTTTTTGATGCGGCCTATGTTGAAGGTCGCACCGACCCGGCTCAGCGCGGGCTCGTCGGCCATGACCGTGTTCACAGTAAGGCTGACGCTGATGTTTCTCTGGGCGGCCCCGCTGAGCATTCGGTTGTCGTGAGCCTGATGCCAGTAGGACCACTCCAGCCGGTTGGCGAAAAACGCATCCGTGGCGCCAAAGGTGTCCAGCGCAAGCGGAACGGTAACTCCGTTGACGGAGTGGCTCATCTGGTAGGTCGGTTTCTCCCGGTAGACGCGGGACGACAGGATGATGTCGGAACGCTTCCAGTGCTTCGACAGCGTGGGGGACGTCTTCATGACGTCATTCACGGTCTGGGCCATGAGGGGACCCAGCGGAAGCACGAGGAGCATCCAACGGAGGCACCGGGAAACGGCAGCCGGAGGGATCAGGAAGTGGAGTTGATCAAACATGTGAGGGGATTGGGGGGCGCCTGGCGAACCAGAAAGCGACCCCGGGTGCTCTTCAATCGGGTTGCGGTGAGGGACCGAAGGCGCCAGCCGTGCGGCGTCCCGGCTCCAAACAATCCGGTGGGAACTGGGTGAAAATCTCGAACCCATCCTCGGGTTCTGAAGCGGGTGCGGTCCGCGGGTACCGCCTCGAAATGCGGCGGGCGACGGACGGAGAGTCAACCGGAGCCTTTCCCCGGGTGCGGGCTGCCTGGCGGAACAACACCACGTGCTAGTGGGAGGGGGTGCCGCCATAGGCGGCGACGACAGCGGCCCGCGACGAGGTAGGCGGATGCAGCAATTCCGCAGATCGTCTCCCTGACTGGTAGGTCTCCATATTCAAACAAGTTTGTCGAAAAATTGTGAATCAACCAACTCCTGCCGGTGGCAGTGGGGAATTTTCCCCACATCCCGGCATCTCCCGCCTGCCACGACCCGTTCTGCAGGCAATGTGCCAAGGAGTGGACGTTTCTGAGTTGCCGGGTGGCGGCGTGCTGGAATGCGGGAATTGGGAGACGCGAGGGAGTGCGCCCTGCCTCGGGCGGGACCGGTCCATAACGCGGAGAGCGAACGCGGCCCAACCGGAGTTCAGCTGAACGTCTGGATGACGCCGCGGCGTCGGGATCGGCCGCGGTATCCAAAGGGCACCCACGACCACGATTCGCACCCGCCGAAGCTTCGCACATTGCGACGCCACGGCGCCCTGTCCGGCGCCGCATCGGGCACCCCCCCCGGCCACCGGCTCAGCGCACTTCGCGGATCCGGAAGAACCGCGCGCCGGCATCCGCAGCCAGCGGGACCCGCACAAGCAGTTCGCCCTCCGGCGGACACGTGACCGGCGCCGAGAGCACCGCCTTCCACGGCAGGTCCACCCCATCACTCCCCTCCACCACATAGCGCTTCGCGGGCACTCCGCTGAAACGAAGCGTTTGGGCGCCAGGTCCCTCGATGCGGACAACTCCCGGCTCGGAGGGCACCACCACCGGGTTGTCGAGAGCGGCAAGTGCGTCGTCAAGAAGCCGACCGGCCTTCCAGGCATCATTGACCGGTTGCATGATCCGAAGAACTTCCGCCCCGGAAGCCTGGGCATTCCTGACGATGTCCACATCCGCGTCGTCCACCTGCCGGTCCCGGTTGAAATCAAACGGCGACGTGATGGCGGCGCCTCCGGGAGCCGTTGCATTCCGGATCGTCTGCTCCTCATCCACCGGACCGACCACGGTATCGAACCGTTGGTCGCCGACATCGCCTACCGCGTTCCCGAAATAGAACTCGTCGGTGGCCCCAAGCCGCGTCCGGGGGCTGGCCTTCAGGCGAACCCGCAGCCAGGTGTTCCTGGGACCGTCGCCGGACCATGCCAGCGTGATGCGGTCCGACTGGAAGACACCCGCGCCGCGCTCCACCCTGAACCCATCGGGGGCGGCCGCGACACTCCAGCCGTCCCGGTCCGGACGGTTACCCACTTCCAGGACGAAGTCGTCAAGCGTCAGCCCATCGCCCAATCCGGCGACGTCCACCATGATGCCGTTGATGCCCCGGTTGAACGAGGTGTAGTTGGCGAAGGTTGCAATCTCACCCGGAAGCAGCGCGGTCTTGTCAATCGCGATGGCATTGGTGTCGGCAGCGGTAATGTCCGGTGTGAACCCGTCAAAGGCGGAATTGTTGTAGAACACCGTACGCCCCGTCACAAACGCCGTGTTCGCAATCCAGTCCCCGAGCACACGAACGCCCTCCTCGGTGACCTTGTAGCTGCCGATGGGGGGCATGTGATAGGCCCCCAGATCACGCATCCGGCGAAACATCATCGAGTGATTGGGTTGACCCGGGAACAGCACCCGGGCGGACGGATCGTCAATCGGGTCGGCAAGAAACTGGTTGACCACCAAGGTGGAGGCCAGGGTCCGCTCGAATCGCAGGTCCCAGAGGCCGCGCCCCAGGCCTCCGGTGAACCACTGGTGGCAATAGGCGCAATTCGACGCAAGGAAGGACCGGGCATGAATTTCCTTCGTCACGACCGGATCGTCGCCGGCAAACAACCGGGGAAGTTCCGGAGCCGGCGGCAGTGGACGTTCCAAAAATCCGGCCTCCTCAAACAGCTGGAGCTGGTTGACCAACACCCCCTCAACATTGATTTCGCCATTCAGCTGTTCCGAATTGAATCCCAGGACAAAACGCGGCGACGGGTAGTGGCAGAGCATGCATTCCCCGCGGGACGGAAACCGCCACCGCTGGGCGGGGTCCGTCGAACCGGACGGCACGCGCAACTCGACATCCTGTCCGTCAGCCGACACCAGATCCGCGTCTTGCCCTCCCTCGCGCCACCGGTAGGTCACTCCGTAGAACCCGTTCGTCGCCTTGACGAGGAACCGGGTTTCGAGCGGATACCGGGTTTGCGGGTCACCCTCGGTGGCCTCCATGTCGAAATGCTTCACCCACACCATGCCATCGGGGAAACGCCATGGAGCCGTCTCCTGCCAGTCCATCCTGTTCGCCGGATCCGGCACGCAGAACCACCGCTTCTTGATCGCGGCGTCCGACCAGAACGGGACGTTGACCACGTAGGGGACCACACCGGGTTCGGGTTCGAGGGTCTCGAGACTGCGAAAGGCGCCGGTGGTGCTCAGGGTGGCCGGCAGCGAATTCCGCTTTGAGGCATCGGCCCGGATGATCTGAAAAATCCTTCCGGTGGCGCTGTCGGCAAACAGGACTTCTCCGGAACCGGGATGGGGGCCAAACCCCTGGGGCCGGAAGCCGTTGGAGAATATCGGCTTCACCTCCACCGCACCTTCGGCGTTCACCGACACCGCCGACACCGAGGTTCGGGACCAGTCCGCAAAGAGGTAGTACCCGGAGAGTTCGGACAGGTCCTGCCCGCGATACACGATCCCACCGATCACACACGCCCGGAGGCCGCCCTCCCCATACTCGTGGATCGGGGGAATCAGCTCCTGGTCCGGCGGAACAGGAACGTTGACATCGTACGGGAGGGTTCCCTCGTAAACCGGCCAACCGTAAAATCCTCCCCGGACAACGAGGTTGATTTCCTCGCGCCGGATTTGACCGACATCACCGACGAAAAGGCGTCCGTCCGCCGGATCAAACGCAAACCGAAACGGGTTGCGGAATCCGAGGGCCCACACCTCTGTCCGCAGCCGTTCCGGATCGAGGGGCCTTCCAAAGTAGCTGGTGATCCCGATGAAGGGATTGTCGGCGGGCACCAGGTAGTCCCCCGTGGGATTGACGAAGCGGTTCGGCGCCAGATTGCCCTCCCGGCGATCCACATCAATTCGGATCATCGAGCCGATGTAGACGCTGTCCATCGTGATGCTCTCGGAGGACCTCACACCGCTGCCGAAGGAGGTGTACAGGTAGCCGTCCGGACCGAAGTGGACATCCCCGGCATTGTGGATCAGCGTCTCGTCCGGCTGCTCGATCAGCAGGTGTTCCGACTCCGGATCTGCCAGATCCGGATTGCCCGGAACCGTGGAGAAACGGGCCAAACGATCGTGAAATGCCACCGGGAGGTTTGGAGGATTGGTGTTGCTGGTGTAGTGGACGTAAAACAACCCATTCTCCGCGAACCGGGGATGGAAGGCACAGCCCAAGAGGCCACCTTCCCCAAGCGTGGACACCTTGCTGCGGATGTCGAGGAACACCTCCGCAACCGGATGGGCAAGGTCGGCAATGCGGAAGATGCGTCCGGCACGCTCCATCACGAACAGCTGGTTGGTGTCGCCGGGCCGGGTCACCAGCCCGATCGGGGACTGGAAGGTCAGCCCGGGGGCGACATCCACCACGTCGTAGCCGTAGTCCGATGGGATTGCCAGGGGCAGCTTCAGCGATGTGTTGGGCTCCCGAAGCAGCAGCGGGGGGCTCTGCGGCCCTCCCCCGTTGCCCTCGCCGTCCGCGGGCGCCAAGGCAGAAATTCCAGCGCCGCCCGGACCGGAGACCTCCCCGATCAGGCTGTTGAAAACACTGAGAATTCCTAGAAGTGCCGCAAAAACGCGAATATGTCCGAGGATCGAAACCGAACCATCCATTACGGATCAAAGGACCACGAAATTTCGGACGAGGCAACCTGGATCTTCGGCCAGTGCCGGGATGTTGACGGCTTCGAGTGAACCTTTGGCGTCCGCGCGGCCCCCGACGGCCAAAACGACCGGCCCCGCGCCTCCGTCCGGTCATCGCATGGCGGACCCGCCAGCTGCACAATTTCGCAAGGGAACCATCGGGCCACCGGATGCCGCGGAATTTGGCTGAAACGAAGGACGGCCGATGGTACCCAAGGGCACCCGTTGATGAATCCACGAAACCGATGCCTTCCCGGCCTGGCGGCGATGATGGCGGCCCTGCTCGGACTTCTCGCCGGCTGTGGCGGACCGTCCGGGCCTTCCCCGGATCCCGCGGCCTCAGGATCCGCCGGTCGCCGGATGACGATTGCCCTCCTGCCCAAGTCGAAGGGCAACGCGTACTTTGTTTCCTGCAAACAGGGTGCGGAGCAGGCGGCCAGGGACCTCGGGGTCGAACTGATCTTCGACGGCCCGGTGAATCCCGATCCGGCCAAGCAGAACGAAATCGTGGAGAACTGGATCACCCTGGGCGTGGACGTCATCGCCGCGGCCTGCGAAAACCGCGACGGGATTTCCACGGCATTACGGAAGGCCCGTGAAAAGGGCATCCGGGTCGTCACGTTCGACTCCGATGCCCTGCCCGACGCCCGAGATTTCTTCGTCAACCAGGCCACACCGGAGGGGATCGGCAACGCGCTGATGGACGAGGCCGCGCGCCTGACCGGGGGGGAGGGGGAGTTCGCCATCATCACGGCATCGCTGACCGCCCAGAACATGATCGAATGGCAGCGATTCATCGAGGCGCGCCGGGCCGCGAAATACCCGGGCATGACGATGGTGGCCCTGCGTCCCTGTGACGACCTCAAGGACCGCGCCCAGGCCGAGGCCACCACCCTGCTCGGTGCACACCCGAACCTGAAACTCCTCATGGCCATCTGCTCACCCGCAGTGCCGGGGGCCGCGGAGGCGGTCAAACAGGCGGGCAAGCGCGGGCGCGTGAAAGTGATCGGCCTGGGACTGCCCAATGAGAACCGCCGCTACGTCAAGGACGGCACCACGGACACCGTGATCCTCTGGAAGACCACGGACCTTGGATACCTGACGGTCCTTGCCGCCCATGCACTCGCGCGCGGCGACCTGAAGCCGGGCGACACCTCGTTCGATGGGGGACGCCTCGGACGCTTCGAGGTCGTCGGCGACAACATCCTCCTCGGGGAACCCTTCAAGTTTACCCGGGAGAACATTGATGCATATGATTTTTGAGGACCCGACCCTGCCGGTGCGACGTCTCCTTCCATGAGCACCCCGTGGGTGGACCTCGGCAGCGAATGCGCCCGGGTGAGGGCGAAAGTCTGGAGTGGCCGCCGAATGGAAGCCGCCGGGTTCCTCCCCGATCCCGACGAAACCAGCCTCCGGGCGACCGCCTGCGCCCGACGTCATCCCCGATGACCCGAGTTCCCCACGAGATCCCGCGGGAACCATCGCCGGATTCCTGGGCCACCGGTCTGGAATCCCGGCGCGACTGGGTGCCGTGGATCGTGTTCCTCCTGGGTCTTCTGTCGCTGTTTCCCTCGATCGGGTCGGAGACCAGCGTCACCGGCTCCGACGAGTACACCCTCTCGCTGCGGACGCCCATGGAGATGCAGGAGCGCGGGGACTGGCTGACGCCCTGGGTCAACGGGGAGCCGCGGCTGCGCAAGCCTCCCCTGCTCTATTGGCTCACCCTGGTGAACTACCAGCTGTTCGGCGTGCACCTGATCGCGGCCCGGATCTGGGGGGTGATTGCCGGAGCCGGACTCGCCCTCGGGGCATGTCTCCTCTCAAGGGAGCTCCACCGTTCCACGGGCCTCCTCGCCGGATTGTTCACGCTGGGATGCCTCGGGGTGGCCGCCCAAGGCCGCCAGGCCATGCTGGATCTGCCCCTCGCCACGCTGGTGTCGTTCGCGCTCTGGTTTCTGGTGCGCTGGGTACGGACACAGCGTCTCCCGGACGCACTGGCGGCGGCCGGTTCCCTGGGTTTGTCGTTCCTGATGAAGGGCCCGGTCGGCCTCTTCTTTTTTGCCGCCGGCGTGGTGGCGGCGGCAATCACCCTGCCCCTGGGCCCGGCCCTGCGGCGGCATCCGTTCCACTGGCTCATCGCGATGGGGGTGCTCGCCGGCGTCGTCGTGCCCTGGCCGCTGGCCATGCACCGGATCTGGGGGGACCGGTTTGTGAGCATCCTCGGCGAGGAGCTGGCAGCCCGTGGATTCGGGAGCTGGCATGGGCGGTCGCCGTTGTCGGCCCTTGGGGGGGCCCTGGGACTGATCGCACCGTGGACTCCCGCCGTGATTGGCGCGGTCGTGCACTGGGGCCGGACACCGGCGGACGGACGGCGTCCGGAGGACCGCTGGCTGGTGCTGGCCTTCCTGCTTTCGGTGGTGCCGTTCTTCTTCATGCGGGCCTTCGAGCGGTACATGCTGGCCGTGGTGCCCATTCAGGCGGTGATGGCCGCCGGCTGGCTGGCGGCGGGCGGCCCCTGGAGGGTCGCCGCACTCCGCCTCTCGGCGGGCGTGATCGCCGTGCTGACGATGTTCGTGGGGCTCGGATCGCTGTGGTTCCGTCTCGGCTGGGTGGCTCCGGCGGCGGTCCTCATGGGCTCCATCTGGCTGCTCCTTGAGGCCTTCCGGCACGCGCGTCCCGTCCGGGTCGCCCTGCTGGTTGTCGCGCTGCTCACGCTTTGCCTCGGCGCCCTGTATCCCCGGCTCGGTCTGAATCACCTGCCTCGCGACATCGAGACGACTATCGGAGGCCGCCCGGTGTATGCCTTTGAACGAAACCTGCCCGCAATGCTGTCCCCGCGGCTCGGCCGAAGCATCCAGCGCTGGACCCCTGAGACGCGACCGCCCCAGACGCCGTTCCTCGTGTTTGTGGAGGCGGACCTCGCCGATGGGTTCGCCGGTGCCGTGCGGACAACCGGCGGGGCGTTCCGTGAGGTGACCCGCTTTCGCACCCTTTATTCCCGAAAGGCGTGGGTGCGATTTGCAAGACCCGGAACCACGGCGGCGGACTGGATCGAGGCCTTCAGGGCCCGTTCGTTGGATGGCCTCCGGACCGAGTTCCTCGTCCTTGAAGTGTCGGCACCCGCCACACCCATGCCATGAGGCCGCGGCGGATACTCCTGCTGCTGGCCGCGGCTCTGGCCCTCGGCCTTCATCTGACACCCCGCGGCGCCCGTCGGCCTGGGGGGCGGGTGGTTCCACCGGCAGTTTGGTCGGTGCCTCCCGCACGGATTCCCGCTCCCGGGCCACCCAAGGTGGTTGAGGACTTCCTCGGGCCCGGAGACGGCGTGGTCAGCGTTCATGTGGCCTCCCTTGCCGAGGTCACGCCCGGCGTTCTTGCGGCAGCCTGGTATGGCGGCTCCAGAGAAGGGGCCCGGGATGTCGCCATTCTCCTCTCCCTCCGTGATGGAAACGCAGCCTCCGGCTGGACCCGGCCGCGACCGATCGTCACCGCCACCTCGGCAGAACAGGAACTGGGGCGTCATGTGCGCAAGGTGGGCAACCCGCTGATCTACTCCGACGGCCGCGGTCGCCTTGAACTGCTGTTTGTCACCATCGCCGTGGGCGGATGGTCGGGCAGTTCGTTGAACCTGAAGTCCTCCGCCGATGGGGGCATCACCTGGAGCCCGGCGACCCGCCTCGTGCTCAGTCCGTTCCTGAACATCAGCGAACTTGTCAAGAACCCGCCGGCCCCCCTGGAAGGCGGCGGCTGGGCCGTCCCGATCTACCATGAATTCCTCGGCAAGTTCCCGGAGATCCTCTGGCTGGACGTTCCCGGCGCGCCGGCACGGGCCACTCGGACGCGTCCCTTCGGCGGACGCACGGCATTCCAGCCCGCGCTGGCGGCGACGTCGGAGGCCGAGGCCGTGCTGCTGTGTCGCACCGCCGGAGAGCAGACCGAACTGTTCCGGTCGCACACGGCGGATGGCGGCCTGACCTGGTCGCCACCGGAGCCCGGCGGTGTTCCCAATCCGGGATCGGGAATCGCAGCAATCCGCCTGGCCGACGGCCGGTTGTTGCTGGCGTTCAACGACGCGCCCAGCGGCCGGGACAACCTCCGTCTGGCCGTCTCCGCCGACGGCGGACAGACCTGGCGTCGCGGCGCCACGGTCGCTTCCGAACCCGGCGCGGAGTTTTCCTACCCGTTTCTGCTTCAGGCATCGGATGACACCATCCACCTGGTGTTCACCTGGAAGCGCGAGCGGATCCGGCACCTCGCATTCAACAGCGCGTGGCTGGATGCCTCGCTGGAGGAGTCCTCGAAATGAGGGATCCATTTCCCGGTCCGTGGGTGATGCACGGGGTTGTCGTCCTGGTCCTGTTTCTCGGGATTGCCTGGAGCCTGCGGTGGTCCGGATGGCCACTGCGGTTCGGCGGGCCGGTCGTTGGGGTCCTGCTCGGATGCTGCATCGTGGCTGCGATTCCGTTTCGGGGACTTCAGCCGGCCGGGTGGCTGTTGGGCGTCATGCCAGGATGCAGTATTCCGCTGCTGGTCCTGCTGCTCCACGGTTGCCTGAGGGCATGCGGGGGCCCCCCACTTCTGAACCCTTCCGGACTTCGCACGGTCGCGTGGTTTGGAATCGCCACCGGCTTGATCCTGTACCCGGGCTCTCTTGGCTGGGGCTCGTGGGACCCCTACGCGGCGGGCTGGGGGGCCCGATGGCTGTTCGCGGTGGTGGGAACCCTGGCTGCGGCCTGTCTCTTGGTGCGAAACGGACTTGGCATCGTCCTGCTTGCGGCGATCACCGCCTGGCACCTCGGCATCCTCGAATCCAGGAACTACTGGGACTACCTGGTGGACCCCATGCTCCTCCTGGTCTGCCTGCCGCTGGCGATCCAACGCCGGGTCGTGTCTCCGGCTGCACCCGTGGCGGCTACGGGCTCCTGATGGGGGCGTTCGCCCAGGGCACCGGTGATCCGGCTCAGACCAGGATGTCATGCACCACCTCGCCGTGCACGTCCGTCAACCGGCGCTCGAGTCCGTTGTGGTAGAAGGTGAGGCGCTCGTGGTCGAGGCCCAGGAGGTGAAGGATCGTGGCGTGGAAGTCGTGGACCGTAACGATCTTTTCAACCGCCCGGTGGCCGAATTCGTCCGTGGCCCCATAGCTGTACGGAGCCTTGACCCCGGCTCCGGACAACCAGCAGGTGAAGCCGTGGGGGTTGTGGTCCCGCCCGCGGGCCCCCTTTTGGAAGGTGGGCATGCGGCCGAATTCGGTACACCAGACCACCAGGGTCTCCGACAGCAGTCCGCGCTGTTTGAGGTCGGTGAGCAGGGCGGCGGTGGGCTGGTCGAGGACGGGGCCGTGGACGCTGTATTGCTCGTGGAGCTCCTTGTGTCCGTCCCAATTGCTCACGCCCTCGCCCCCGGTCTGGTAGGCGCCGTTGAACAGCTGAACGAACCGGACTCCCTTTTCGAGGAGGCGGCGGGCCAGGATGCAGTTGCGGGCGTAGGCTGCCCGGATCTCGTGGGTTCGCGAACCGCCTCCCGTGGCGCCATACAGACGCAACAAATGCTCCGGTTCCCCGGAAAGATTGGCCACCCCGGGCACACTCGTCTGCATGCGCGCGGCGAGCTCATAGCTGGCGATGCGGGCCGCCAGCTCGGTGTCGCCCGGATGGCGCTCGAGATGCTGCTCATTGAGCCGCTGCAGGAATCCCCGGGTGGCCCCGTCGGTGTCCGCGGAAATCGCGGGAGGACGGGCCAGATTCCGGACAGGCTGGGCGGCGTTGAAATCGGTCCCCTGAAATGCGGCCGGCAGGAAGCCTGGCGCCCAGTTGTTGACGCTGTTCTGGGGCTTGCCCCGCGGGTCCGGGATGGCGACGTACGCCGGAAGGTCCTGGTCCTCGCTGCCCAGCGCATACGTCACCCAGGCACCCAGACTGGGAAAACCATCCAGCGTGGAACCCGTGGACATGAAGTTCTCCCCGGGTCCGTGGGTGTTGGTCTTTCCTTGCATGGAGTGGATGAAGCAGAGGTCGTCCACCAGGTCCCCCAGCCGGGGCAGCAGGTCCGAAACCATTTTTCCGCACTCCCCGCGCGGACGAAACTCCCACGGGCTGCGCGTGAGGGCGCCCTGTTCGCCCTGGAAGGTGATCAACCCCTCCGCACCCGGCAGCGGTTGGCCATGGCGCCGAATCAGCTCCGGCTTGTAGTCGAAGGTGTCCAGATGACTGGTCGCTCCACTGCAAAAGATCACCAGCACCTTTTTCGCGCGCGCCGGGAACTGGGACATCCGGGGCGCAAAGGGGCGGGAGGGATCAATCGCGGGTCGAAACGGCCCCTTGCCCGAAACGGTGGCGGCCAGCAACCCCTGGCGCGCGAGCAGGTCGGTGAGGGCAATGGCTCCGAGGCCCAGCCCGGCTTCGGAAAGGAAGCGGCGCCGGTTCAGCAGCGGATGTCCGGGCGCAAGAAATGGAAGATTCACGGAAGAAAAACCAGTTCGTTGGCGTTCAGGAGCGCCCGGCAAAGCGCCGGAAAGCCATGCTGCGCGGACCAGGCCAGCGCTTCGTCGCGTTCCCCCGCAGCCGGTGCCCGGCCGAAGGCCAGCAGCCAGGCCCGGCCAATCCGGTCGGCGGGATCCCCGCCCGCCTCCCGGTCCAGTCGGGCTGCAAAAGCGTCCGCAAGGTCCAGCGTGAAGCGGCTGTTGAACAGGTTCAGCGCCTGCAACGGTGTCGTGGAACTGCTGCGCTTCGGGACGACCAGGCTGCCATCCGGGCAGTCAAACGCCCCAAACACCCCGTCCTGCTCCATCCGAACCTTGAACGCATAGATCATGCGCCGGTACTCGGCCGGTCCGAACTGTTCCTTGGGGTGGTAGTGATAAACATTCTCCCGGTCCACCTCGTGCAGGTAGAAGCCGGGACCGCCCGGAGTGGGATCCAGGACGCCGCTGACGGCCAGCAGGGTGTCCCGGATCGCCTCGGCCTCCAAACGCCGCGGGGGAAACCGCCACAGGAGCCGGCTGTTGGCGTCCACCCGCCGGGCGTCTTCCCGGGGGGCACTCGACTGGCGCCAGGTGCCCGACAACAACAGTTGCCGGTGCAGGGCCTTGAGTCGCCAACCGGACGCGATGAAGTCGGCCGCCAGCCAATCGAGCAACTCCGGATGGGACGGGGGAGACCCGTTCAACCCAAAATCGTTGGGGGTGGCCACCAGACCGACGCCAAACGCGTGCTGCCAGACGCGGTTCACCAGCACCCGGGCTGTCAGCGGATTCTCCGGATGCGCGATCCAGTCGGCGAGCGCCAGACGACGCGCCTGTTCCGGTGCCTCCTCCGCCAGTTGAAGCGGACGGAACAACTCCAGCGTCCCGGGGGCGACCGCCTCGCGCGGCTCCAGGGGATCCCCCCGATGGAGACGGCGGATCGTTCGCGGGGTTTGAAAGGTTCCGGAATAGGTCGTCGGCCGTTCCCGAAGGGAACGTTGTTCGCGCAGGCACGCCTCCTGTTCCGAGAGCAGACGGGATCGCTGCGCAGCGGCCTCCGGAGCGAGGGACGCGATGTCTCCCTTCGCCGAACCGGCCGGAAGGCGGTCCGCGGAGGTGGCGACCGTCTGCCAGTCCGCGGCGATGTCGTCAGCCACCTCGATGCGATAGCGCCCCGGTGTCCGGTCCCCGAAACGCCCCTCGCGATCCCGGCCCCACACCACGCGATCCACCACGACCGCCTCCGGAAACGCGAGTTCCACCCACCCCTGCCCCGTCGTATCGGCAATCCAACTGTGGTCGTTGCCCGTGCGCCCGTCGTTGACATGAGCGGCCTGGTGGATGGCGTAACCCGGCAGCGTTCCTGACACACGGACCGTGGTTCCACGGGAGGCAAGGGCCACATTGCGGGCACCGGAATACACCTCCAGTTCATCGAGACACGGCTCGCCGCCACCGCGGGTCTCCTCAATGACAAACCTCAGGCGCCGCGCCGTCACCGGCGCGAAGCGGTCCACATTCAGCCGCGCCTGCACCTCCGGGCGTCCCGGCAGGGCACCCGGCTCCACCACGGCCTGCGGCTCAAACGTGGTGAGTTCGGCGTTGAGGACGACCAACTGCGCAGCAAGCTCCTCCAGGCGCCGGGCGCGTGCCGCTTCCTCCGAGGGCGGCAGCGCCACCGGCCGCTCGCCGTGCTGGACCCCTGCAAGCAGGGCCGTGAGGGCGTGGTATTCGCGGTGGGTCACCGGATCAAACTTGTGCGTGTGGCAGCGGGCGCATCCGAGCGTCAACCCGAGGAACGTCGTCCCCGTGGTCGCCACCATGTCGTCCAGTTCATCGGCACGCTGCTGCGCGGTCAGCCGTGGGTCCGGACTCTTGACGATGTCCACAGGCCCCCCCACCAGAAAGCCCGTCGCCACATCTGCTCCGAGGGCGTCGCCGGCGATCTGCTCCCGGACGAACTGGTCGTAGGGCTTGTCCTCGTTGAAGGACTGGATGACGTAGTCCCGAAACCTCCAGGCCTGAAGCCGCTCGCGGTTCGTCTCGAAGCCGTTGCTCTCGGCGAAGCGGATCACATCAAGCCAATGCCGGGCCCAGCGCTCGCCGTAGCGCATGTCGCCCAAGACGCGGTCCACCAGGCGTTCGTAGGCGTCGGATGCCGTGTCGTTGACAAACGCCTCCACCTCCCCGGGGCCTGGCGGCACGCCCAGCATCACGAGGTAAAGGCGGCGAATCAGTGAACGAGGGTCGGCCTCCGGATTGCGGCGGAGTCCCTCGGCCGCGAGGCGTGCGTCAATGAAGGCATCCACCGGCTGCAGGGGCTCCGCGGCCGACGCCGCGACCGGCACGGCCGGCCGCATCAAGGGCTGGAAGGCCCAGTGCGTCCGGGCGGGATCCGCCTCCCCCGCGTCCGACTGGGACTGGGGCCACGGCGCCCCCTGCTCGATCCAGGCCCGGAGCAGGCCCACCTCACCATTGCTGAGGGGTTCCCCCTCCCGCGGCATCCGCATGTCCGCGGGTTCGCCGATCACGAAGTGGAGCAAAGGGCTCTCGGCGCTGCGTCCCGGCACGATGGCCGGTCCGCTGTTGCCGCCAGCCAGGGCCCGCGTCCGAACGTCCAGCCTTAGGCCGCCGCGTTGACGCTCCGGACCATGGCAGGAAACACAGTGGCGCTCGAAGAGAGGGGCGATGTCGCGGTCGAAGTCCACCGGGCCCGGGGCGGGCGGCGGCAGCGTGATGTCCGCGGACGGCCCGGGCGCGGCGACCGCCGTCAGCATCGCCGCCAGGAGGACACAGGTGAGGGACAGGGTCCGGTTCATTCGCGGATCGAAGCGTGCTGCGAGAGGTAGATCATGTCCACGTTGCGCGGGGACGGCACGACCAGCTGCATGGATCGGTTCTGCACCGGCGGCCGGGTGCGGGGATCCAGCCACCGGTGAACCTCCGCGTGCCCGTCGGCGAAGCTCAGCCCGCCGGCCCCGTTGTGGGTGCTGGCCGGGTAGTCAATGATGTGGATCCGGGTCGGGGCCACCCCGTCGTTCATCGCCACCGCAAAATCGCCGAAATTGATGCCGTCGGGATGTTCATCAATGAAGACGAACGCCTCGGAGTGACCCATCTGGGTGATGTCGGAGAGCCTTCGAAACACGCGGTACGGACGCTGGGTCAGGAAACTGAGCCAGTCGTTGCGCGAGTTCATCGCCTGGCTCAGCGACAGACTGCGGACCCGGGGATACGGCCGGCCGCGGATCACGACCCGGCTGCGATCCGCAGGGCATTTGTAGATGCCGGTCGCGCCGGTATAGGGCCAGAGCTTGGCATACTGGGGATCGCGCAGGTACGCCACGTTCGTGTTGTGCTCGTTGTTGGGATTGTAATCAATGATCCCGCGGATCCATCCCGAGCGCTGGTCCTCCATGTCGTTCCACACCAGCTGGTCGGCATGGTCCCCGGCGTACTGGATCCACCCCAGGGTCAACTGCCGCAGATTGCTGAGGCACTGGATGCCTTCCGCCTTGGATCGCGCCTTGCCAAGGGAGGGCAGGAGCAGGCCGGCAAGGATCGCGATGATGGCCACCACCACCAGCAGCTCGATCAAGGTGAACCCCCGGCGGACGGGCCGGGAACATCGGGAGAAAAACCGGTTCATGAGCGCATGCGTTGCCGGGGACCACACCCGGAATCATTCCCAAGGTAGAGCGGCATGCGCCACGTCCAATCCCCCGTTCGGGTGAACGGGATCCGCTGCGGCTCATCGCCGGAAGTACTTCATGGCCGCCGCGGTCCGGGAGCGCACGTGCAGCTTGTCGTAGATGCTCTTGAGGTGGGTGCGGACGGTCTCCACGCCGACGCCCATGAGGTCGGCAATTTCCTTGTTGATGTAGCCCCGCGCCACGTAGGTGAGCACCTCCTCCTCCCGGGGCGTGAGGTTCTCGGATTCCCGGGGCGAACGTCCCTGCTTTCGGAACGACTGCACCACCTTGCGGGCGATCGCCGTGGACATCGGAGCCCCGCCCTGGCGGACCTCCTGGATGGCCCTGAGGATCTCCTCCGGGGTGGCCCGCTTCAGCAGATAGCCGCTGGCACCGGCCTGGAGCGCCTGGAAGATCAGGGCACCATCGTCATAGACCGTCAGCATGATGACCTCGGTCTTCGGTGCGAACTGCTTGAGCCGCTGCACACATTCCACCCCGGACATCCCTGGCAGGTGGATGTCCATGAGGACGGCATCCGGCGGCTGACGCCCGAGGGCCGGGAGGGCGGCTTCTCCGGAGGCGTGGACGCCGGCGCACCGGAACCCGGGAGCCTCGTCCACCAAGCGCGCCAGCGCCGCCCCGACATGCGGATCATCCTCCACAATGGCCACCCGGATCGCCATGCGTCAGGACGGCTGGATTCTGTCGGCAACCCGGACCGGCCGCAGGGGCACGGTCAGCCGGACCTTCGCACCTCCCCCTTGCCGTTGCTCGAATGCCGCCGCGCCCCCCAGTTCGCCGAGGCGGCGCCGGAGATTACCGATGCCGTTGCCGGCGGCGCCGTCGCCGAAACCCGCCGGCAGGCCGCAGCCATCGTCCTCGACGACGAGGCTCAGGCGGTCCGCGTCCACGGAAAGCCGCAGCCAGACCTCCGTCGCGCGGGCATGCTTCACCACATTGTGCAACGCCTCCTTGGTCGCCAGGAAGAGCGCATGCCGCACCTCGGCGGTCAGGGCGACCCCGGGGAATGTGTCGGGGAATTCGATCCGGCATCGGATCCCTGCGGCTCCCAGGAAGTCCCGGGCATGCTGGGCCAGGTAATCGGCCAGATGATCCAGGCTGTCGTTGGTGGGGTTGACGGCCCAGACGATGGCATCCGCCGACTGCACGATGGCCCGTGCGCGGGTGCCAATCTGCCGGAAATGACCTGCGGATTCCGCGGGATCCCCGCTGTGACGCTCGCCGAGGGCGCTCAGCAGGGCGATCTGGGTCAGCCCGGCCCCGAGATCATCATGAATGTCCCGGGCGATGCGGGTCCGCTCCCGCTCCAGCGCATGCTGCGCCTCCAGATGCCTCAGCCGGGCCCGCAACTTCCGAAGGGCAACCAGACGCACACCGCCGGCCGACAGACCCAGACCCGCAACCGTGGCCACACCGAGGAACCACCAGGTCTGCCAGAAGGGGGGAAGCACCGACACGGGCAGCATCGCCCCCTCCAAATTCCAGACGCCGTCGTTGTTGCTCGCCAGGACCTGGAAGCGGAACTGTCCCGCCGGCAAATGGGTGTAGACCGCCGACCGGCGTCCACCGGCATCCACCCAGTCCTCTTCCAGGCCCTCCAGTCGGTAGCGAAACCGCACCTTTGAGGGTGCCGCGAGGCTGAGCGCCGTGTAGCGGATTTCGAGACGCCGCGTGCGCACGGGCAGACGCAATGACATCCCCGCCGTCCCCTCCGGATGGCCGTCCACCAGCACGTCCTCGATGCGTACCGGAGGGGCGATCCTGTTGACGCGGACCTCGTCCGGATCCATGCGGACAAACCCCTTCACGGTTGAAAACCAAAGCGTGCCGTCCCGGGTCCGAAGACCGGCCGGATGAAATCCGCCGGTGCATTCCGCACTTTCCATGCCCTCCTCCCGTCCAAAGGAGATGGGGGTCACCGCGGGCGCGCGTCCTGCCGCCACCGCCAGCAGATCGTCAATTCCCACCCGGCTGATCCCCTGCTGCGACCCAAGCCAAAGGTGTCCCTTACCGTCCTCAAGGATCTGTGAAATGACCGGGTCCATCAGCCCGTGTTCTGGAGTAAACGTGTGGCACCGGCCGTTCATGATGAGGCTCAGCCCGCCCGCCGTTCCGACCCACAGCCGGCCCTGCGCGTCTTGGTGCAGCGTGCGCACGAAGTCGCTGGCGAGGCCATCCGTGCGCCGCCATCCCGTGAAGCGTCCCCCATCAAACCGCTGAAGTCCCCCGCCGCCGGTGCCAATCCAAAGAACCCCGGAAGACTCCGGCAACAATGCCGTCACAGTGTCGCTGGCCAGACCATCCGCGCGTCTGAACACCGTGAACCGGCCATCCAACAACCGGTTCAACCCGCCGGCAAACGTTCCGATCCACAACGCCCCTTCCGCATCCTCCGCCAGCGCAAGAAGGATGTCGTCGGAGAGCCCGTCGGCCACGAGGTGATTTTTCAGCCGTCCCTCATTGAGCTCGAAAAGGCCGCCACCCCAGGAACCAATCCACAGGCGCCCCCCGCATCCCGTCAGCAACGGCCAGATGCATTCGTTGTCCAGCAGGAAGTGGGCGGCGTAGCCGGTCACCCGGCCGTCCTGCCAGACATTGAGGCCACCGCAGTTGGAGCCGATCCACACCTGCCCCTCCGGTCCCTCGGCGAATGACATCACCACATTGTGCGACAGGCCATGGGCGGTGGTGTGGGTCGTGAAGGGACGCGGTCGCAGACGCAGCAGGCCCCCCCCCTGGGTGCCCGCCCACAGGCTGCCCTCCGCATCCTCCGCCAGTGCGCGTATCGAATTGTGGGGCAGGCCATCCTGGGTGGTCAGCGTCAGGAAGCGGCCATCCCGAAGGCGGCTGAGTCCGCCCGAGACCGTCCCCACCCAGAGATCTCCCGAGCGGGTCTCGCAGAGTTCGGTGACCAGGTCCGGATGGAACCCCTCGTCGCGTCCCATCACCGACGCCACGCCATCGTGGAGCCGGGCCACGTACCCGTTGGCGCCGCCGATCCACAACGCACCGCTGGGCCCCTCGTGCAGCGCCGTCAGGGAGGTAAAGGCGGCCGGTTCCCCCTCGAAGGGCGGCGGCAGCCACCGCCCGTCGTGCAGCAGCCCGAACCCACCCGCGAAGGCCCACAGGTCGCCGCCCCGATGGGGGACCAGCCGCGACACCGCGGCGCTTCCCAGCGCCGGGACGACCCGCCGGTGAATGCCACCGCCCGGATCCAGACGGTCCAATCCCGACCGCGTGCCGACCCACAGGCGCCCCGAAGCATCGCCAGCGAGCGCCAGGATGAAGTTGTCGGACAGCCCGTCCGCCACCGTGAAGGTCGAGAATTCCCGGCCATCCCAACGGACCAGTCCACCGCCCTCGGTGCCGGCCCAGAGAACGCCCTCGCCGTCCTCCCACAGGCAGGAAATGTGCGGATTCGCGAGGCCGTCCGCTTCGCCGAAGGCCACAAATCGCGCCCCGTCGAACCGCGCCAGCCCGTTGTAGGTGCCGAGCCACAAATAACCCTCCCGCGAGGGCAGCAGCGCCGTGATCGTATTGGCAGGCAGTCCATCCTCAATCTGCCAGACCCGTATGGCGTATTCCGCGGGCGGTCCGGAGGGCACCGCAGGCGCCAGCGTGGTTTCCACCGGGGCGAACCGGTTGATCGCGAAGCGGTGTGACGGATTCGCACCGGCAAGGGTCCCGCCCACCTCCAGGGGACGGCGGTCGTCCGAGGATGCCACCGTCTTCCAGACATCGGGCTCGGTGGCCACCTCAATGCGATATGCGGTCGGCAAGCGATCCAGAAAACGGCCCTCGCGATCCCGGCCCCAGACCACCCGCCGCACGAATTCCACCCGCGGCAGTTCCACCACGACCCAGCCAGCGCCCACCGTGTCGGCGATCCAGCTCCGGGCATTGCCGTACAAACCGTCATTCAGGTGTTCCTGCCGGTGGATCGCGTAGCCGGCCATCGTTCCGGATACCGTCGTGCGCGCTCCGGCGCCAGCGAGGGCAACGTTCTCCGGCGGGGATCCCGCCGTGAAGATCTCCAGCTCGTCCAGACAGGGTTCGCTGCCGTTGGTCTTGAGGATGGTGAAGCGAACCCACCGCGCCGGCACGGGCTCAAATTCATCCACATTGCGCCGGGGATGCACCGGTGGACGCAACTCCGCGGCACCGGCGGCCGCAACGGACAGCAAGGCCACCGCGGAGAGACAGCGCCATCGGCCACGCGGAGAGGCGGTCCCATTCAAGCCCGTGGCGCGAGGCGTACCCGCCGGACCTTCGGCACCCCCCGGCGATCCGACAACCTCCTCGCTCCCGAGTCTCCCCATGCCCTGGCAGGCTCGAACCCCGCCAGAGCGGGTTCAACCGAATTATTCCAGCACCTGGAAATACCGTTCCGGCCCATCCGGAACGACCGGATGCGGACTGGTGGCGCCGGGTTCGGTGGTCCAAGGACCGGACGCGGTTGGCGCGGACCGCAGGGTACCGCCGCCGGTCCAGATGAGGAGCAGGCCGGTCGCCCCGTCGCGGATCTCCAGGACCGGGGGGGCGGCGGCCGGGGCGTACACCTCTAGTTCATCCATGCACGTCCCAACGTCCGACACCTTCACGCGCAGGCCGGTGGCCGTCAGGGGCTGTCCATCCCGGCTGAAATCGAACCGGTGCCGCAGCCACGGGCGGAACTCCGGCGGGGCCGCCTGCTTGTAGTCCACCACGGCGATGGTCTGCCACCCGGTGGCCGGATCGCCGGTATCCGGGGTGTCCCATCCGACGCCCGCGACCGAGGTGATCTGCAACGTGTACTGCCCGCCCCAGCGGTCGGTGAGCTGGCCGCCGCAGCAATCGCCGGGGTCGTTCCCGTTGTCGCGGCCCCAGGCGATGCTGCCGAAGGTCAACGGTCCGCCAAAGGACAGCCCGATGTACGGCTCCGGATCCGGCTGCAGGAAGTCGGCAATCCAGCTCCGGCTGTTGCCGTACAACCCGTCATTGATGTGCTCGATCAGGTGAACTCCCGCCCCGAATTCGGAACTCCCAAAGGCGGTCACGCCCCGACTGGCGAGCCCGAGATGATCCGGCGCCGCCGCCCCATCCCCCGGGTCGTAAAAGTCGCCGTCGTTGCCATCCCAGGTGATGCGCACCCCGTTGGCTCCCATCAGGCTCAAGGCCTCCCCTTCGTCCGCCAGCCCGACGTTCACCTCCAGCTCATCCAAGGCCATGCCGGGATCCGACACCTTCACCCGCAACCCCGTCGCCGGAATCGGCTGGCCGTTGGCGCGGACCTCGAACCGATGACGCAGGTGCGGTCGGAATCGCGAGTCCTCCTGTCCGGTGTATGTGACGGTGCCAAGGGTCACCCAGCCCTGGTCGGGAGTGCCGGCTTCGGGAGTGTTGAGGCCGGGTAGGGCAACGGTCGTCACCTGCAGGGTGTAGGTGCCCACCGCGCGATCCATCAGCTCACCCCCGCAACAGTCGGTGGCGTCGCCGTTGTCCCGGCTCCAGGCAATCGAGCGAAGATCCAGAAGGCCTGGAAACCGCACCCCGATGAAGGGGTCGGGATCCACGGGATCCGTGAACCGGGCGATCCAGCTTCGGGAATTGCCATAACGCCCGTCGTTGATGTGCGCGATGAGGTGGACGTCGGCGCCAAACTCGCTGCTGCCAAAGGCGACACTGCCGCGACTCGCAAGGGCCGCATTGTCCGGCGCGAACGCCGGCGAGGCGTCCGTTGAAAATCGTCCCTGGTTGCCGTTCCAGTCCACCGAGTATCCCGGCGCGGCGGCGATCTCGATTGCAGGCCGGACGCCCGTGACGGGATTGACCTCGATTTCATCAATGCAGACGCCCGGATTGGAAACCCGCAAACGCACCGCGGTCGCCATGATGGGTTCCCCGCCCCGCGCCAGGTCAAACCGGTGGCGGAGCCAGGGATTGAAGTTTGGGGCGGCGGCCCCGGTGTAGGTGACCGCTCCCACCGTGGCCCAACCGGTGGCGGGATCCCCCGTCTCCAGGGTCGCGACCCCGGCGTCCGCCACCGTCGTCACCTGCACCGTGTAGGTGCCCTCCCAGCGATCGGTGAGCTGCCCGCCGCAGCAGTCCCCCGGATTGTTCCCGTTGTCGCGGCCCCAGGCGAGGCTGGCCATGGCCACCGGCCCGGCAAATCGCACGCCAATGAACGGTTCCGAACCCGGGTCCACCGCGGGATCCACCTCCTCCGGACCCGGAATCCAGCTGGCGCTGTTGCCGTACAGGCCGTCAATCACATTGGGCATCGCGTGGATGGATCCAGGCGGAAACAACTGGCCGCTGCCGAAGGCCGTCGCGCCGCGGGCCGCCAGCGCGACGTTGTCGGGCGGTCCGGCCCCGGGGTTTGGACTGAAGAACTCCCCGTCATTGCCATCCCAGGTCAGCGTGTATCCCGGTTCGCTTTCCAGCACGATCAGCCCGTCCGCCAGGGCTTGCAGTGCCGGGTTGACGTTCACCTCGAGTTCGTCCAAGGCCATGCCCGGATCGGACACCCGGATCCGCAGACCGGTCGCGGCCACCGGTTGGCCGCCCTCGCCCACGTCAAAGCTGTGGCGCAGGTGCGGACGGAACGCGAGACCCTCCGCCTTGTACTCCGCGGTGCCCACCGTGACCCAGCCCGTGGCGGCATCTCCGGTCTCGGGGGTGGCGACGCCCGGGGCGGCCACGCGGGTGATCTGGACGGTGTAGGTGCCCAGCGCCCGGTCCCGAAGTTCCCCGCCGCAACAGTCGCCGGCGTCATCCCCGTTGTCACGGCTCCAGGCGATGTTCCGCACCTCGATGAGTTCCCCAAAATCCAGCCCGATGAACGGCGTCGGATCCCCTGGCGAGGCAATCCAGCTCCGGGAGTTGCCGTACCGGCCATCATTGATGTGGCTGACGAGATGGACTCCCGCACCGAATTCGCTGCTCCCAAACGCCACCGTACCCCGACTGGCCAGTCCGCGATTGTCCGGCGCCAATGCCGGCGAGCCCGGGTCCTGAAAAGCCCCGTCATTGCCATCCCAGGAGAATCCGAAGCCCGGCGCCGCCTGTACGGCAATCAGGCTGCTGATCGGAGGCACAGGATCCGCAGGCGGATTGACCTCGATCTCATCCACGCAGATCCCGACGTCCGAAACCCGCAAACGCAACCCGGTGGCCGGGATCGCCGCACCCTCGAATGCCACATCAAACCGATGCCGCAGATGCGCCGCGAAGAGCACGCTGTCCGCCCCCGGCAGATACTCCACGGTCCCCAGAGTCACCCAACCGGTGTCGGCATCCCCGGTCTCCGGCGTGAATGCGTCCGGGAACGATACCCGGGTCCACTGCAGGGTGTATACCCCGACCGCGCGGTCCGTGAACGGCCCGGGCGGCGTTCGCTCGGCGTCATCCCCGTTGTCCCGGGACCAGGCGATGCTGCCCACCGGCACGGTCCGCCCAAAGCTCAGCCCGACAAACGGCTCGGGATCCGGCACGGTAAAGTCTGCAATCCAGCTCGAACTGTTCCCGTAGTAGCCGTCATTCACGTTGATCGCATCGTGAATGCCACCCGGCAGGAACGACGAACTGGCAAAGGCCACGGTGCCCGACGACGCCAGCGCATCATTGGCCGCCGGCCCGGCTCCCGGCTCCGGATCCCTGAAGCCGCCGTTGTTGCCGTCCCAGGTGATCGAATACCCGGGAGCCGGCGTGAGGACCACGCGATCCGATTGCGCCGCCAACCGGGCCCCGCAGAACACCACCCCTCCGCAGAGGCACCCGGTGACCCAAGGGCTGAGTCGAAGGGCGGACCGATTCCGTGGGAAGGAGAGGTGTGAGGTCATGGCATGGCAGGGGTTTCGGACGGGACTGGTGAGATGCAGGTCCTGATAGCCACTCCCGTTCTCACGTGCATCCCCCGTTCGGGTGAGCCATTGCCGATTGCGCGCACCGGGCACCGCGAAACTGGAAACGCAGCGCAATTTTACAGTGGAATCAGACAATTTTCGGTGAGCGCCATCGGGCCCGAAGACCGACCGTCGCAGACGCTGCGAACTCGATGAGATTCCAACTCCAGAACCGCCCGTCCGAATTTCCCGGCACCCGGAGTCCTCCGGCGCCCCGCATCCCAGGTTGCGTCCAAACCGTTGCCGGTCGCAGCCTCAATGCAGGCAACGCTCCCGACTTGATGATCCCCGAGTTCCCTTCGCCTCCCCTCACCCGGCTCCGGTGCCCACCCGCGTGGCTGAACCGCTGCCTTGCCGCGGTGCCCCTCCTCCTCCTCCTCGGCGCCCGCGCCGCGGACGGTGACCTGGATTTTTCGTTCCGCCCGGCCCTGGACGATCTCCCCGAGTCCCATCCCAGGAGCGCGGTGATTCAGCCGGATGGAAGGATCGTGGTTGCGGCCCACGGACCGGAGGGTGCGCCCCGACCGGACGTCTGCGCCATCAGGATCCATCCCGATGGATCGCGCGATCCCGGATTCGGCCCGGCGGATTGCCTGCCCACCTCGAGCTTCTCCGTCGTCGCAATGCAGGCGGATGGCAAAATTCTGATTGCCGAGGACCGTGCCAACCGGATTCACCGGCTGCTGCCCGAAGGCACGTTCGATCCAGCGTTCAAGATCGAGCTCTCGGGTCCGCTGGACGTCGTCCTTCCCCAACCGGACGGGAAGATCCTCATTGGCGGCATTTTCCTGTCCGTGACCGGCAGTGCGTCCGGACCGCCGGTCCCGCGCAACGGCATTGCACGGTTCCATGCCGATGGCGCCGTGGATTTCGATTTTGACCCGGGATCCGGTCCGCAAACGTCCGAGGGGGTGGGCGTGGTCAACGATCTGGCGGTGCAGGCCGACGGAAGGATTCTCGTCGCCGGCTATTTTTCCGAATTCAACGGCGTGCCCCGCACCGGGCTGACCCGCCTTCATCCCGACGGCGGTGTGGACGCCACCTTTGTCCCGGGAGCTCTTGGGGGGAACACCCAGGACCGGATCTGGGGCGCCGACGATGTTGCCGTTCAGGCGGACGGAAGAATCCTTGCCGTGGTTTGGCTGGCCGAAGAGGGCCAGATGCTCGTTCGCATCCATCCGGACGGATCCCGCGATGAATCATTCGCGGGCCTGCCAAACTACGAGTCGGTTGCAGGGAGCTTTCTGGTGCAGGCGGACGGAAGGATTCTGAACGCGGTGGAGTGGTACCCCTTGGGAATTGACGACGGAGGCCGGGGACAGCGGTTATTCCGGATCGCACCGGATGGCACCCCGGATCCCTCGTTCAACAGCCCCACCGTATCGAACCCACTGGGTGACGGCCTTGGGATTGACGCCGTGCTGGACGCGGATGGCCGGCTCCTCATTTCGGGCGGCTCCGGATTCACAAGAATCAACGGTACGCCCCGCCCGGGGATCGCAAAGCTGCTGAACGGCGAGGCCTCGCAACACCTCTCCGTCCCAAGTTCAACGCGCGTTGCCTGGTTCCGCCGGGGCACCATCCCGGAGAGCGCTCAAGTCTGGTTTGAAATGTCCACCGATGCCGGTGCCACATGGACGCACCTGGGGATTGGCAGCTGGAACCAGGGCGCGTGGGAGCTTTCCGGATTGAACCTCCCGGCGGCCGGCCTGCTTCGGGCCCGAACCTTCGCAAGAAGCCTCTCCAGAGTCTCCTCCCTGCTGGAGCAGACGGTCTCGTTCTCCCTGCCCGATTCGACGCCGGATTTCAGCGTCGAAGTGAGGGATGGTCTGATGCTCGTCACGGACAACACGGGGGGCGGGGGCGCCCTCTTGCTGTCAGAACCCACGCCCGGTCACATCCAATTCCATGCCGGGCCACGCACCTTCCGGGTCAATGGTGGCCCCCTCCTGAGTGCGGACTCCGGGTCGTTGCCCCTCGGGACGGTGACCCGGATCCTCGTCCGTGCGGGCGACGGCGATGACGTCATCGAGGTCGGGGAGTTCACCCATCCGCTTCCCGATTTGCTCCTGCAAGGCGGTGGCGGTTCCGACGCCGCAACCCTGCGGTCTGGAGGGTTCGTCACCATCGAGGATGCCGACGGCTTCACCCTCAATGGCAGCTCCGTCTCGAAGCTGCTGACGGTCAACTCGGACGGCCCGGTGATCCAGACGGCACCGTTGGACGGCCTGGGCGGATTGCGAAAGCTCGGCCGGGGAACCCTCACGCTGTCGCTGCCGAACAGCTACCTTGGCACCACCACCGTCTCGGACGGAACGTTGGCCCTGGTCCACGCATCTCCCAATAATCTGGCGGTCTCCGGGACAATCGAAGTCGAAACGGTGGCCACGTTGAACGTCAGGGGGCTTGCGAACGGGCGACTTGAACTGGCACCTGGGCAGACGCTGACCGGGAATGGTGCCCTTCTTGGAAGGCTGGAGATCCGGTCCGACACCACCCTGGCCGTTGGAGGAAACCCGGGGACACCGGTGGAAGGAAGCTCCGGTGTTTCCCAGGTCCTGCAGACCGGCGCGGTCTCGATCCACCCCGGTTCCACGTTTTCCATCAATTTCGTCAGCCTGGCCCACGGCCGGCAAAGCGTCGGACTCGATGTGCGCGGCACCGTCATCCTGGGCGAGGCCATGCTCAAAATTTCCACCGATTGGGATTTCTTCAGTTCGGTGTACCTCCAATCACCTCCCTACGAATTTACAATCGTCCGGAACGATGGCCACGACCCTGTCAGCGGCACGTTCGCGGGCCTGCCCGAAGGGGCCGTGGTGCCCACCGCAGACGCCTTCCCCACGTGGATTCCGCTGGAGGCCATCGTGAGCTATCGAGGCGGCGATGGGAACGATGTCACGGTCACCTTCCGGCAGGCCCCACCGCTCCCGCTTGTCACCGGGGGCGCGCTGGATCCTTCGTTCACCCCGGGCGACCACGGCTTCCCGGCTATTTCGAGCGCGGCGTTGCAACCCGACGGCCGGATCGTGGTGACCCACGCCGCCGGGACCAGCGACACCATGCAGTACCGCGTCGCGCGGCTGGATTCCGACGGATCCCTCGACGACGGATTCACCCTTGGGGCCATCGTCCCCGAATACCGGACGCTGGGCGGGAAGATCACTGCCGTGCTTCCAGACGGACGGATCATCGTCTCCGCCACCAGCCTCCAATCCGGTCGCGCCGTCCACGGCCTGGCGCGGCTCCGTCCCGACGGGACGCCGGACCCGACGTTCCGCCTGCGCCTCGGGACGCCAGACGTCGCTTGGGCATCCGACGCTTCCGTTGACGCCGTCGTCGTTCTGCCCGGCGGAAAATTGTTGATTGGGGGCTGTTTCCACACCGTGGACGGCGTGGCGCGCAACGGGATTGCACGCCTCAATCCCGACGGATCCACCGACACAGACTTCAGCCCGGGAGCCGGCCCTGGCTTTTCTGGGCCGTCCTCGGTGTCGGGCGACGAAATCGCGGCAATCAAGTGCCTGTCCGTGCAGGACGACGGCAGAATTCTGGTCGGGGGATATTTCAACCAGTTCGCTGGAAGTCCGCGCATCGGCATTGCCCGACTGAACCCGGACGGAACGTTGGATCCAGCCTTTGATGCGAAGGGCACCCTGTTCGCCAACGACGTCCACTCCATCGCCATCCAGGCCGACGGCAGAATGCTCGTCGTTGGATCGTTCTGGGACCACCCGGCCCGTCAGGACCCATCCAGCGGGATCCACAACAAGCTGGTGCGCCTGCTTCCAGACGGCGCGCCGGACGCCGGGTTTGCGCCCGCGTCGCCGCCGGATTTGGACCCCGCCGACGAGATCGCCCTCCTGGGAATTCAGGCGGATGGTCGGATCCTGCTGGGAGCAGCGACCTTCAAGGATGGAGATCCGCCCCAGGGCGGCGGGGTGACCTATCGCATCCATCCCGATGGCAGCCGCGACCCAGGGTTTGTCTCAGCCTTCGATCCCGACTTCACCTTCCGAGCCACGATGCAGGCCGACGGGAAAATCCTTGCCACGGCCTTCGCCGGCAAACCGTTCACGGCCACCTCGCCGCCGCCCACGGGCGGGATTGCCCGGCTGCTGAATGGACCGGCGGCGCTGAATCTGAGCGTCCCCAATCCCACCCGGGTGGACTGGCTCCGGGGCGGGACCACACCGGAGACGTCCCGGGTCTGGTTTGAACTGTCCACCGACGAGGCAATCACCTGGACCTCACTGGGTGCGGGATCCCGCGTCCCTGGTGGGTGGGCGCTGGACGGATTGAAGCTTCCTCAGACCGGAAAACTTCGATCCCGGGCGATCATCGCAGATCCCCAGGGGCGGACATCAAGCGTGCTGGAGCAAACGGTGGACTACTCCCTGCCAGGTGCTGCACCGGACTTTGACGTCCGCATCACCGACGGCACGATTCTTGTCACGGACAACACCGGCATCGGGGGTGAGTTCACCCTGTCGCAGTCCCTTCCGGGTCGCCTTCGGTTCAGTGCACCCGGGCGGACGTTCCGAATTAGTGGAGGGCCCGTGCGCCCCTCCGGTTCGGGGGATCTCTCCCTGTCCGGGGTGGTTCTCATCACGACCCGATTCGGCGACAAAAGCGACGATATCCGAATTGAGTCCACTGCCACCGACTTTCCGGAAGTGATCCTTCAAAGTGGCGGCGGGGCGGACACCATCGCCCTGCTCGGGGGTTCCAAAGTCACTCTTCAGGATCCCGACGGCTTCATTCTCAACGGCAGTTCGGTTTCCTCCCTGCTGGTCATCAACTCGGATGGCCCGGTGACTCAGGCGGCCCTGATTTCCGGGAGTGGGGCCCTTCATAAACTGGGTGGGGGAACTCTGATCCTGTCGCACGACAATCGCTACACCGGTGAAACGCGCGTCGAATCTGGAACACTTGCCTTGGTCAATCCTTCCTTGCGCACCACGTTCCGGGACTCGCCGGTATTCAGCCTTCAAAACGGGGCCACGCTTGATGCACGCGGATTGGCGGATGGCGGTCTTCAACTGGGCCGGCCTGCGATATTCCGGGGGTACGGCACGGTCCTTGGCACCCTGGAAATTCAGGACGGAGGAAGCCTGGCACCGGGATCCGTCCCCGGGATCCTGGACGTCGAGAATTTGCTGCTCCAGGGCGGCGCGACCCTGACGGTAAACATCGAGGGGTTTCAGGCCGGAACCCAGTACCACCAGGTTCGTGTTGCCGGCCGGATCCGCCTCGAAAACGCCATCCTGGATCTCGCCGCTTCGTGGGATGTGGACCAGAAGGATGCCCCCGTGGTTCTCCTGGACAATCGGGGCAGCCACCCGGTCGAAGGCACCTTTCGTGACCTGCCTGAAGGCTCAAGAATTTACCTCCGCGGCGTCAACCAAACACCCTGGACGCTGAGTTACCACGGAGGCGACGGCAATGACGTCACGCTCACCCTGAAAACGTCGGACGGTGAGTTGAACACGGACTTTCATTCGGACGTGCAGGAGTTCGAAACCGTCCAAAGCGCGGCGGTCCAGGCCAACCACGCAATTGTACTCGGCGGCATTGCGCCCACCGGCGAGGAGGATCCTCATCGGATCGCACGCCTTTCCCCAAGCGGACTGGGTGGACGTCGGGATCCGGCATTTGCCACCGGCCCGCTCGTGCCGGGTTACCGGGATTTCGGGGGACGGGTCACCGCGGTGCAACCCGATGGCCGGATCCTGATCTCGGCAGGGGAATACCAATTTGAAGTGGACGGACAACCGCACACGGCGTCGGGCCTCGCGCGGATCGGCCCCGACGGATCATTCGATCCCCAATTTCGCACCGCCCCTGACATCCATGGCGTCGGATCCATTTCCAGCCTCGTCCTTCAGCCGGACGGCCGCATCCTGATTGCCGGAAGCCCGGTCGCCACCGCGGTGGGGGCAACTGCCGGGATCGCGCGATTGCATCCCGATGGTTCCCTGGACGGCAGCTTTGCGCCGGGCGCCGGTGCGAATGGGAGCGTGCTTTGCATGACCCTTCAGGACGACGGGCGGATCGTCATCGGGGGAATTTTCGACTCCTTCAACGGGGTCTCCCGCAACCGCATGGCACGACTCCATCCGGACGGCTCCCTGGACGCCGGGTTTATGCCCGCAGACGCGCTGGATCTGGAAGTGAGCGCCGTGGCCTTGCAGGCTGATGGGAACGTGCTGGCGGCCGGAGCCTCCCGCGGCGCCCTGGATCCTACGGCGAGCGACTACCGGATCGTCCGCTTTCTGCCGGATGGCTCGCTCGACACCGGGTTCCTCCCCTGGATGAGCCGCCAGGCCAGGACGAGCGGTCTGGTTGTGCAAGCCGACGGTCGGGTGGTCGTCACCACGACTCCGGCCCCCCCCATCACGGGCGCCCACCCGGATGCCGTATTCCGGCTTCTCGCCGATGGCACGCGGGATCCGGACTTCACCCCGGCCTCCAGTGTGGGCGCGGTGTGGAGCGTGGTGCCACAGCCGCACGGCAACCTGCTCATCACCGGCAATTTCACCGAGTTCAACGGAGCCCCCCGGGCTGGAATTGTTGAGCTCTTGAACCGCCCGGGGACCCGTCGTCTTGAGGCCGCCGATTCGACGCGATTGGTCTGGATGCGTGACGGCAGCCTGCCCGAGGTGGCCTATGTCGGATTCGAAATGTCCACCGACCAGCGGCAGACATGGACCCGGCTGGGTGCGGGAACTCGAATCAGGGGCGGCTGGGAGCTGGGTGGCCTGAGCCTGCCCCAGTCCTTCTGGATTCGAGCCCGGGCCTGCATCATTTCCACGAGCGCTGACGCAAGCTCCTCGTCCATCCTTGAAGAACTGGGCGTCCATCCTCGCGGCAGCGCCGACTTCCGGGTGGCCATGGGTGAGTCAAGTCTGGACATCCTTGGGGGCAACGTCACGCCTAACGGAGGGCCATTCACCGTTTCCGAACCGGCACCGGGCTTCATTGAATTCTCGGCACCAGGAAGGCGGTTCCAGCTGGGTCTCGACACCTTTTATCGCGAGGGAAGTTCCGGCCCCCTTCCGCTCGCGAGCATCACGGCAATTCATCTCGGGCTCGGCAGCGGACCCGATGCGGTGGACATCGGACGTTTCACGGGCGCCCTCCCCAAACTTCGCCTGGACGGCGGCGGTGGCAGCGACGTCGTATCGGTGGCCTCCGGATCCGTGGTGCACCTCCACAATGCCGGCACGTGGACCCTCCAGGGCAGTTCCGTTTCCACGCTGCTTTCGGTCGGGGCGGCAGGACCCGTCGTCCAGACGGCGCCCCTCACAGGCACGGCAGCCCTGCACTATGTGGGAAGCCGGACGTTTACGCTCTCCGAGGAAAACACCTACCAGGGGGAGACCCTGGTGGAGGGCGGCACCCTCGCGCTGGTCCATGCGTCCCATAACAACCTCAGGAGTTCCCCCCTGCTGGACCTGCTGACGCGCGAGGCGATCCTGGACGTCAGCGGCCTTGCCGACGGACGGTTCGACCTGTCCCCGGGACAGACGCTCCGAGGAGAGGGGACGGTGCGGGGCGACCTCAGGGTTTTGCCCGGAGCCACGGTGGCGCCCGGCAGGAGGCCTCGGTATCCGGGGTTCCTGGTGTTGAACCACGTGGAATTTGAGGCCGGATCCACGTTGTCCGTGTGGCTTTACGGCCGTTCGTTGAGCGAGATGTTGGCCGATGGGATTCGGGTCGCCGGTACCGTGAAACTGGCGGGAGCCACTCTCCATCTCCCGGAGGATCTGCCGCTCTCTCCCACTCCATCCCAGGACGGCGACACCTTTCTGATCCTGGACAACGATGAGGGCGACCCCGTCCTGGGGACGTTCGCCGGGTTGCCCGAGGGGACCACGATCCCCTTTCGCAGCCGGCATCTCCGGATCAGCTACAGCGGCGGTGACGGCAACGACGTTACGCTGACGGTCGTCTCCCCGCCTCCACCGGGAACCCTGTTGGCGGACTTCAGCGCAGAGGCGTGGGCGGCCGGCGTGGTCCGGTTGACCTGGGAAACCCTGAAGGAGACGGCCGTGCTGGGATTCCACCTGGACCGGGCCATTCCGTCGGGTGGCTGGGATCGCCTCACGATGGCCTACATTGAGGCTCTGGGTGCGGGCGACGAGCCCCGGTTCTATGAGTTCACCGACACCGCGCCCGGTGCCGTTGGCGGCGCCCGGTATCGCCTGATGGAGGTGGGACTGCAGGGTGAAGAGCGCGAACTGGCCACCGCCAGCGTTCCGCCATCCATGACCACCGCCCTCCCACCCGGCGGCGTCACCCTCCAGATCCTGATCCAGGGCGCCCCCGCCGAGAACGTCCTCCTGGAATCTGCGACGGCACTGCCGGGGCCCTGGGTGACCCTGCAGACGATCGTTCTGGATGCTTCCGGCCGGGCGCTGCTGATCGTGGACCGTGCCGGTGAAACCACCGCCCGATTCTACCGCGTCTTCGCCGAATGAACGGGCCAGGGTGGACCCTGCCTCAGGCCACTGTCTCCACATCCCGGCGATCCGGTTCGCCCCAAGGTTCAATTCTGAAGCTCTGGCCGTTGGGTTCCGAGGTCAGGATCAGCAAGCTCATGCCTCAGCGTTGCGCTTCACGTAGTCCAAGACCTTGTCGCGGGTCCGACGGTTGACGGTGCCGACGAAGCCGTTGGGGTTTGACACTGGAATCATCCACCTCCAGGCGGCCGCGCTCCAGGAAGAGCGGCGTCCAGCGGTCCTTGGCGGAGGCGAGGGTTTCGAGGGGCGGGCGTTCGAAGAGCGGCATGAGATGAATTTCGAATGTCGAATTCCGAAATCCGAAACGATCAAGTCTTCAGCACCGGGACAAATCCGGCCTGTTTGAAGTGGTGGTCCGTGGTGAAGGCGTCGCGGACCCGCAGCTCGTGCATGACGGCGAAGCTGACGCAATCGGTGAACGACCATTCCTTGTCCGCGTGTTTGCGAAAGAGGGCGGACGCCGTGTGAAACCGCTCGGGTCCGATCCACTCCAACCGCAGCACCTCGCTACGTTCGATGGTGTCGAGAAAGTCCGCTGCCGCGTCGTGGCTGTGGCGGACGAGCAGCAGGGTGACGGTCTCGTCCACGACGTACTCCGAGGTCAAAAATCGACGGCGTTTGCGAACGAGATCGTCCTGGAGCCGGACGGCGGCCGCGTGGTGCTCGTCACCCGCGTCCCACAGGGCGAGGAATCCCGCGCTGTCCATGAAGACGTCAGCGGCGGCCATAGAGGATCTGGTCAATGTCGGCGTGCCGGGTCTTGCCCTTGGGACTGGGCTTCGCGCGGCGGGCGATCCCGAGGAAGGGGTCACCCGCCGGATCGGACGCCGCGGCGGCGATCAGCGGTTCCAGGCGCGCCGCCGGTTTGCCGCGATGGGAGAGGACGAAGCGCTCCCCTCTGGCGAGGCGGCGCAACACGCCCTCGGCGTCCTGGCGGAATTCGAGCATGGTCACGGTCTTCATGGAGTGATGTTTAAGTTGAAGTTGAATCGGCTTCAACCCTGGACGCGGACACGCGAAGAACCCAACGCGGCGCATGGCGTTCTCCGATCGGCCGGCCGAACCCCAGGGGGTTGTCATCAATCATGTCGGCTCCGGAGGTGTCGGCGGAGACCTCGATGATGCGGTCGGACTGCTCCTCTGGTTCGTCCCCGAAGAAGCCGGAGCGGCGAAGCAACTCCCGCCACACGGTGGCACGGTTGCCGGGCGGCGCGACGACCAGCGGACCGGCGGCGAGGCAACATTTGCGGCCGAGCCAGACGCCCCATTTTGGGTTCCGCAGGGCAGCGGTGATTTCTTCCAGCAACGCTGACGGCCCGTCGAGCAGCACGCCGAAGCGGGCGTCGAGGAGGGGGGGGGGACAATGGGGTCAGATCTTTACAGTTGACATTCTCGCCAGCAAGCCTTTGCGAAACTCCGCCTTCTCGGGGTTCTGCGGGAGCTGCATCCAGAATCGTCGGATCCCCTGGGCCGCCGCGCCGTAGCCCAGGCCCGGGATTTCCCGGACCACCTCCACCAGTCGCCACCCCAGATGACGCGTCGCCACCGCCATCAGGCCATTCCGGCCCCAGTCTCCGTGCCGGGTCGTGATCTCCAACCAGCGGCGTCCCAACAGATCTTCCGTCGCCGACACCAGATCCTTCCAGGCCGGCCGGGACGACCGTGCCAGCTGCCGAACCGGGGTCTGTTCCGTCCGGTTGGATCGCAATCCCCTCAAAATCCGCTGCGCCGCCAACGCTTCACCCAACACCAGGCCGCCAACCAACCGATCCCAGGGACTGTCCAGATCACCCTGTCGAATTGGCGCCTCGGTGTACGCCCGCAGGGAACGCCGCTGCTCCTGCAGACTGCGCCCTCCACAGCCGCCCTGCAACCGGTCCCGGCACAGCCACTTGGCGCCGGGTTCCAGACCGGCGTCCATCCTCCAGGAACTCCAGGCGTACTCCCGCAGCACCGTCACGCGCCGGGACACCAGCTCCCGGCCCGGATCCGGACACCCGATCACCCGAGCCCGCTGCTGATCCCGTTTGGAAAGCCCAAGTCCGGTGATGCGCACCGGATTCAGCTGGACGTAGCGCCCCACCTCGTCCAAGGCCCTCGCCTCCAGCATGGGTGACCCCATTGCCCACGTCCCAGTTCGCGTTCGTCTACAACTCGGGGACGAGGATCTCGTCGCCCTTCTGCAGCCAGACGCTGGCACCTTCTCCCTGGCGTTCCCGGCAGTCGAAGATGCGCTCAACGACCGCACCGGTCGCCGGTTCCTTGCGGCGCAAGACGACGCGCGACGCGTCGGAAGAGGCCCGAAGTAACCCGGACACGGAAAGGGCCCCGGTGAGTGTAAAGCGAGTATCGGCCGTTGGTCTGGCATCCAATGGCTCCACAAAGCGCTCCAAGGTTACCGGGGTCTCCTTCCCCTGGACATGCACCGTCACTTCGCGCGCCAGACATTGCTTCCACGCATTGACGGCCTCGACGGGGAGGTGCGGCCATTGTTCCCGGATGGCATGGTCCCGCTCAGGCACCTCGATCACATCCCCCCAGTGGAGAACGACGTCTTTGTCGCATCCATCCGGAGCGAAGATCTTCTCAACATCCACCGGAATCTCCGTCCACTGAGCGCCGTCGGAATCCGGTCGGCGGATCAACACCCGCTTCCAATCGGGAAACGGAAGGGACCGAAGCGACCCCGCCCCGAAACGGGGCGCACTACCGAGCGGAACCGGCTCCAGCGAACCGGGAGAGGGAAACGCCCGATTGGCGACAGGTGCCCGCGCCGACGGCGACGGTTCGGGCCGGAACGCGGGCGCGGCCAGGACCCCGTAATGGACCGCCAAGGCCTCCAGCAGCGTGAAGCGATTGGCATCGTTGGTCCCGTTGCGCCGAAACAAAATCTGGGTAAACCGGGACGACGGTCGCACCAGGCGGATGGTCTGGAAATCCGGCGCATCGTCGCGCGCTCCTGCTGCACGCAACGCGCGGAGGACTTCCTCCTGCTGCTCCCGATCCAACCCTGCCTGGCCATCCCAGCGCGCATCGGAAACCAGTTCCAACGGGCTTCGTCCTTGGTTGTCCCGGCGGTTCGGATCCGCCTTGAACTCCAGCAGCAGCTTGACCAACTCCGGGCAGGATTGAACGGCGATTTGAAGTGGGGTCCTGCCATCGAATCCCACATCGGGCGCGGCCCCCGCCCGGAGCAAGGCCCGGGCATTGGCCAACGCGCCAACGCGCAATCCTGGGTCCATTCCAGGGCGAAGCCATGCCGCCATGAGATACAGGAGAGGCATGCCCCGGCTGTTCCTGGTGTTCGGATCCGCGCCGGCGGACAGCAACTGCTGAAACAGGTTGGTCTGCGTGGAAACGGCAACCCACGACAAGGGCGGTCCGTTCGGAGGCGTATTTGGTCCCCGCACCTCCTCACCGGGACGGGGATCATCGGAAAAGCGAGTGGCGGACCTCACGTCCGCCCCTGCGGCAATCAAATCGCTGAGGATGCGGTCTGACCTGACTCGCCGCGACTCGTCGTTCGCCTCAATACGGCGCCAGACCGCGATCATCAGCGGGGTGACACCGTCAGCATCTGGCGCGCTGGGCGAGGCACGGTGGTGAAGAAGCCACTCCACGGCATGGCTTGAACCAGATCGGACGGCCAGGTGCAGCAACGTTTCACCACGGGTACTCGTCTGATCCAACCGCGCACCGTGGGCAAGCAGTTGATCCAGTAGTTCCCGAGGTGGAGGCGAAGCCGACTGCCCCATTGCCAACCGCAGAGGCGAGATACCGGCGCCATCGGCATCGGGGTTTGCCCCAAGTTTCAGAAGCAGAGCTGCAATGTCCCAGTCTCCCTGGGACAATGCGATGCCCAACGGGAGCTGCTCCTTGGAACAGGGCGCGTTCAAATCGGCCCCGTGTCGTGCCATGGTCTCCACCAGCGACAGGTTCCTCCGGAGCAATGCCAACCCAAAAGGGGATACACGCTCATAGGCTTCTCCCATTAGGACCATCGCCACGGGACCGATCTGAATGTTCGGTGAGGCTCCGGCATCCAGGAGCGTTTCAATGACCTGGGTTCGTTCATAAGGCACTGCGATTAGCAGTGGCGTCCTGCCGTTGGCCCCGGCGTTTACATCGGCCCCCGCCCGCAGCAGGAGTTCCACCATTCGTTTGTGACCGGCCTCCGCGGCTGCATACAGCGCGGTAACGCCTTTGCCGCCGAGCGCATTGATGCCCGCCCCGGCCTGGAGCAGGTATTCCACGACCCGCGCCTGATCGAGGCGCGCCGCGGTCTGGAGCGGGGTTTCGTTCTCGGATCCCTGGGGTGCGTTGAGCAGGTCCGGACTGTTGGCCAGGAGCCGCTTCAGGCGCTCGATCTCCCGGGCCTCCTCATCGGGCAGTTCGCCGGAGGATGGAACGACCGGGTCCACGATGTCCTTCGGACGCACTTGCATCGCCGCCAACTGGCGCTTCAAGGAGAGCACTTCGCGCGACGCCTTGAGCACTTCCTCGGTGTCGGCGCGTCCCACATCGTGCCGCCGCTTCACGATCTCCAGTTGCTGTTCGGCGAGCGCGATCTCGTCCATGAGCAGCGTCTCAGCGCCGACGAGGGACGAACCGCCTGGAGTTGGGGATCCGGTGGCGCTGGTGGTGCGGGCCAACGCATCCTCCTGCCGGGCAATCAGCGTTTCAAACTCCACTTCCCTCGCCTGGAGCCGGCTGAGAATTCCCGTGTTCTCGGCCGCAATCTGCCGCCGCAGTTCGGCGATTTTCGCGTCGGCGGCCTGCCTGGTCGGGTGGTTCGACTTATAGCGAATCTTCAGCGCCTCCAGCTCCACTTCGGCCTCGTTGATCCGGCCGATCAACCCTTCCAACCCAGGCGTTGAATGGGACGCCTTCAGCGCAAGGGCCAGCGCGAGGGGATCATTCGTCAGGGCAATGAACCGCTGTCGTTCCTCCCGGTATCCACGGAGGAGATCCTTCATCAGGACCAGATCGGCGTGGAGCGTTGCTGTCCGGCGATCCGCTCCATCACCTCTCTCCGGCAGGCGTCGGGCAGCGAGCGCCGTGAGATTGGTGGCCTCGGGATACTCCCGCATCAGCCGGAGATACCAGGTGACCGCCTCATTGGTCCGTCCGAGGGCGCGTTCCGCCTCGGCAAGGCGAAACAGCGCGGTGGCGACCATCGTCCGCTGGCGGTCGCCCAACTCGATCGCCTCGCGGTAGGCGGTCGCCGCTCCGGCAAGGTCCTTGCGCGCGTCCTCGGCAAGCAATCCGCGCTGAAGCGCCTCGGCCAATGGGTCAGCCGCAGCGGCACACGGTGCGGTGAGCAACACAGTCAACAGGAGGATCCAGGTCTTCATGGCATTCAGTGTTGCGGTAAAGCTTGGCCGGCGCGGATCGGAGGTTGTCAGGGAATTGTGAAATCAGGTCGGGTGGAATTCAGCACTCCAGACGGTAGCCCACGCCATGAACCGTCTTGAGGAAGCGGGGATGCTCGGGGTCGGGCTCCAGCTTGGAGCGCACGCTCGCCACATGGGTGTCCACAGTACGGGTGGTCGGGAACGCGGCCACGCCCCAGACCACATCCAAAAATCGTTCACGAGTGACGGGTTCACCGGCCGCCTCGGCGAGCAGTCGCAGCAGGGCGAACTCCTTGGCCGTGAGATGTACCGGTCCGCGGGGACCGCGGGCCTGCATGCGCACAAAATCCACCGTGGCCTCCCCCAGACGCAATGGGTCCTGCGTTCCGCCGCGCGGGCCGCTCCGTCGCCGCAACAGGGCCCGTGTGCGGGCCAGCAGTTCGTCGCCGCTGAACGGCTTCACCAGATAGTCGTCGGCGCCGGAGTCGAGACCGCGCACCCGGTCCTCCACCTGCCCCTTGGCGGTGAGCATCAGGATCGGCGCACCCCGGCCCAGCCGGCGCAGCTCGGACGCCAGCGCAAAGCCGTCGAGCCGCGGCATCATCACGTCGAGCAGGATGAGATCGGGATCCTCCTCCAGCGCCCGGGCCAGGCCCCGTTCGCCGTCCGCGGCGGTGATCACCCGATGCCCTTCCGATGCCAGCAAATCCGCCAGCACCGTCCGCATTGCCCGCTCGTCCTCAATGATCAGGACCCTGGCCATGGCTCCTTCCCTGGTGGGTGCTCCGCGATCTCCAAATGGAAGGCCGCCCCCTTCCCGACCTCGCTCTCCACCCACACGCGTCCGCCGTGCCCCTCGACGATGTGGCGCACAATGCTGAGTCCAAGCCCGATCCCCTGTGTCTCGCGGCGCAATTCGGAACCGCGGCGATGGAAGCGCTCAAAGATCCGCCCGTGTTCCTCGGCCGGGACTCCCGGGCCCTCGTCGCTGACCCGGAGGTGAAACCGGACAGGGGACGGACCAATCCGCTCCAGTTCCACGCGCACCGTGCTGCCGGGCGGTGAGTGCTTCAGCGCATTGTCGAGCAGGTTGAGCAGCGCCTGCTGGATGGCCCGGGCGTCCCATGTGGCGGTCCAGACTTCGGTGCCTGCGCCGGCTTTGGGCGATGCGCACACAATGGCGACGCCGCGTTCCCCGGCGAGGGGTTCCATCAGGCGCGTCGTTTCCCGGAGCCACCGGACCACATCCATCGGCTGGAATTCATAGCGCTGACGCCCCTGCTCCATGCGGGCGACGTTCAGAATGCTCTCCACCAGTCCGCCCAGACGCCGCGTCTCCTGCAGCAGGAAGCCGGCATATTCGCGCCGCTTGGCATCGTCGTGCACCCGTCCGCCGGCCAGTCTCTCGGCCAGGAGCTGCATGCTGGCCAGTGGGGCGCGCAGCTCATGGGACACGCTGGAAACAAAATTGGATTTCTGTTCCGCCAGCGCGCACTGGCGCCGGAAGGCCCGGTGGGCCTGCCAGACCCCAATTCCAGCGACGCCAGCGGTGGACAGAATCATGCCTCCGAAGATCCATAACTGGCGGCGCTGGGAAGCGAAGAGCGCCGCGGCATCCGACAACAGCACCCGCACCGTGAAGCGCGGTCGGGTGGGCCAGTTGTCGGAAGGCCCCTGGTCGGATATCGCCTCCTGGAGAAACTCTCCCGAGGCGATGGCCAGCACCGGAACCGAATTGCTCCACACACCCGCCCAACGCGCCGGAATGCCCGAGATGGGCCTGCCCTCGATGTCAATGGAGAGCGTCAAGCCGGCCGGTAGCGATGGGGCAATTCGCCGATCCCTCCCGTCCACGATCGAAACCACGGTCACCGCCCGTTCGAGCGCCGGACCCAGAATTCGCTCCGGAAGCGCACGGGCGGCAGTAACCGTGTTGGTGATGGAACTCCGGACGGCGTTGGATGAGGTCATGAGGACCGACTCCGAAGGATGCACGACGACCAGCCATGCCTCGGATCCCTGCTGGATCCAAAAATTCGTGGTCGGTGCCAGCATCAACGGGACGCGATCAGACAGGCGTGCTGCCAAAACTCGCAACCTTTGGTCACTCCGCCAGCGGGCGGCCAGCTCCGACACTGCGCGGCGCCCGACGGCCAAGGGGACATTGGTCGTCATCTGCAGGGCCTGATCGAGCACCCACGGGGAGAAAAACGACGGCTGGGTCAGCACCAGCCCCTGGACCAGGGAGAACCAGTCGGCATCCAGTGACGCCTCCGGATCCACGCCGCGCGCCTCGACGAACACGCTGACGGCCAGCGGGGTTCCGGTGGCAGTAACCACCGCCTCCTGAACCGCCCTGACTCCCACTGCAAGCAGGCGCTGGATCCTCTCCGATGCTGATGCCGTTCGCGCGCGGGACAGCTCCCGCTCGCAGCGAATCAGTGCTGAGAAGTCCGGGTCATCGAGCCGGGATGCCAGTATTTCGAGGTCCGGCATCCGTTCGGAGCCGCCGCCGAAGATCTGCCCGGTATCCGCCGGGATCTGCGAGACCCATCGCGGTGGCTGGGGAACCTCCAGCGTGGGCGGCGGGTCGGCGAGCCGTCCATCCGCATCGAATCGGATGGTCATTGGGAGAAACTCCCAGGCCGGCAGCGGGTAGCGCGCGAGGACATCCTCAACGACCCGGCGGCCCGGGAGTTTCCCGGCCGGAACTGGATCCTCGCTTCCCGGCCAAGGCAGGAGACGTCGTCCGATGACCCCGTCCCCCAACCACAGGTTACCCGCCAGCTCAATCATGGAGAGTTCGGACGGCAGCGTCCGGCTGAGGCGCACCGCGAGATCCTGGGCAACCGTTTCGGCGGTCCGTCGGGCCTCCGCCTCCACCGCGACCCGGTCGCGGGTCAACGCCACAACGCCAGCGATCGCCAGTCCAAGGACCGGCAGGAGGATCAACGCCAGTTGTCCGTTGAGCGAAGGGGGACGGGAGGGTTCCACAAGATCCGCCGAGTTCGTATCCGATCCTCCCCGGCTAAGGCACCCGATTTGTCAGGGAAATGTAAATTCCGTTCCCCACGCGGGTGGGGAGAACAAATGGCAGCGTCGAAGCGCGAGGCGCTCCGGCGGACCATCCCCACGCGGGTGGGGAGAACCAGCATCCGGCAATGGATCCCATTTCAGCCGTCGGACCATCCCCACGCGGGTGGGGAGAACAGGGGTTTCTGAACGCGGCTCCAAGCGCCTGGCGGACCATCCCCACGCGGGTGGGGAGAACTTACAGCTGCAACGGCATCGCACAGGATCATGCGGACCATCCCCACGCGGGGGGGGGACAATGGGGTCAGATCTTTACAGTTGACATTCTCGCCAGCAAGCCTTTGCGAAACTCCGCCTTCTCGGGGTTCTGCGGGAGCTGCATCCAGAATCGTCGGATCCCCTGGGCCGCCGCGCCGTAGCCCAGGCCCGGGATTTCCCGGACCACCTCCACCAGTCGCCACCCCAGATGACGCGTCGCCACCGCCATCAGGCCATTCCGGCCCCAGTCTCCGTGCCGGGTCGTGATCTCCAACCAGCGGCGTCCCAACAGATCTTCCGTCGCCGACACCAGATCCTTCCAGGCCGGCCGGGACGACCGTGCCAGCTGCCGAACCGGGGTCTGTTCCGTCCGGTTGGATCGCAATCCCCTCAAAATCCGCTGCGCCGCCAACGCTTCACCCAACACCAGGCCGCCAACCAACCGATCCCAGGGACTGTCCAGATCACCCTGTCGAATTGGCGCCTCGGTGTACGCCCGCAGGGAACGCCGCTGCTCCTGCAGACTGCGCCCTCCACAGCCGCCCTGCAACCGGTCCCGGCACAGCCACTTGGCGCCGGGTTCCAGACCGGCGTACATCCTCCAGGAACTCCAGGCGTACTCCCGCAGCACCGTCACGCGCCGGGACACCAGCTCCCGGCCCGGATCCGGACACCCGATCACCCGAGCCCGGTGCTGGTCCCGTTTGGAAAGCCCAAGTCCGGTGATGCGCACCGGATTCAGGTGGACGTAACGCCCCACCTCGTCCAAGGCCCTTTCCTCCAGCAGGAGCACCGACTTGAACCGCCCCTGAAACACATGGCCCCGCCGCCGATGGGCCCAGTTGAATCGTCCCGCATAGCTGACCTGCAGCCAGCGGATCGCCTCGCTCAGATTTGCTTCCCGGCACCGGAGCAGCAGGTGGTAGTGGTTGTTCATCAGCACGAAGGCATGCACCTCCAGCGAGAAGCGCTCGGGAAGTTCCGATACCAGCCCCAGAAAGCGTCTGCGGTCCGTGTCGTCACGGAACAGCACCTCCCCGCCGTTGCCCCGGCTCACCACGTGACTCCAGGATCCGGCAAGATTCACCCGCAATGGCCGAGCCATGCGCTGAGACTGCATATACACCGCAATGTGTCAATGTTACAGATCTGACCCCATTGCTTCATGCCCCAGATGACGGGTCGCCACCGCCATCCGGGCATTCCGGCCCCAGTCTCCGTGCCGGGTCGTGATCTCCAACCAGTGGCATCCCAACAGATCTTCCGTCGCCGACACCAGATCCTTCCAGGCCAGTCGGGACGGCCGTGCCAGCTGCCGAGCCGGAGTCTGTTCCGTCCGGTTGGATCGCAATCTTCTCAAAATCCGCTGCGCCGCCAACGCTTCACCCAACACCAGGCCGCCAACCAACCGATCCCAGGGACTGTCCAGATGACCCTGTCGAATTGGCGCCTCGGTGTACGCCCGCAGGGAACGCCACTGCTCCTGGACACTTCGCCCCCCACAGCCGACCTGCAACCGGACCCGGCACAGCCACTTGGCCCTGGGTTTCAGACCGGCAGCCCAAGAAGGCGTCTGAGGTCCGTGTCATCACGGAACAACACCTCCCCGTCGTTGCCCCGGCTCACCGCGTGACTCCACGATTCGGCAAGATTCACCCGCAACGGCCGAGCCATGGGCCGAGACTGCATGTACATCGCAATGTGTCAATGTTACAGATCTGACCCGATTGCCCCCCCCGGAGCCGTCAGCGTGTGGAGTCTCCACGGGCCCGGCTTGCAGTTGAACGTACGGCTCGTGAGGACCCTCAGGTGTTGCCCCACCGACGTCAACCGGCACACGCGCGGACATAGGGACAGGTCAATGGTGGCCACAGGCGGGTTCTCCCCGGGGGACAGGTCATTAGCGGCCCACTATTCCGACGGCCGAAGCCGGTAGAATCCTGTCGAGCTCTCGGGAGGTGGGAGATCCAGGGTGGACACAAATCCATTGCCCACGAGGTTCCCAAGCGGCGTTGCCGACCCGTCGAGAACTCCCGGTGCGAACTCCAGAATGCGGCGTTCGCCCTCCGGAATGCCGACTCCCAGTCGAACACCAGCTGGCCCGGCCGCCAGTGCCTGCAGGCGGTCGGCCCTGGTTTCGATCCGGGCAATCCGGAACCGGTTGGCCGCCGAGTCAACCAGGGCCACCAGAAGATTGCCGTCGGCAAGCATTGCTGCCGCCGTCACGGAGTGGTTCGCCACCGTGCCGGCCGTCGCGGGGACATCCAGGGCGAAGGTTCGGTCCAGATCACCCCCCTTGGAAAACCGCGAGGCGCCGGGAGCGATCTCGCCTTGAACAACGGCCCCCGCACCAAACAGGTAGAATTGGTCGTCGCCGGCGGGAAGCGGCGGCGAAATGGAGAGGTGGGAGAGGTGGGAACCCAGCCGGGGAGACCGGAAGTCGGTATCCAGCGTGCCGTCTTCTAAGAGGCGGTATACCTGCCCAATAAATCCGACGATGATCGGTTTGGGGCCGGGGAGGAACGCGGCGACGGGATTGTCGGCTCCCGCGAATACGCGGAGCAGGTGGCCATTTCCATCCAGCCGGACGAGCCCCGGTCCCGGACGCTCTTCGCCGGGCGACGGCTGAATCCCGATCCCGCTCACCAGCATGGATCCGTCGTCCGAAGGGGACACCTGGTACACGGACGCGCTCCCGGTCAGTTCGGCGCGGAAGCCTTCCACCACGGTTCCGTCGGGGCGAAGCCGGACCAGGCCGGGCCGGGGAATCCCGTGGACGGTCCGGAAATTGCCGCACACCAAAAGCGTCCCGTCGCCGTCCCGGGCCAGATTGCGGACCACCGGCGGGTCCATAACCACCCGAAACGAGTCGTCCACCGTGCCATTCGGCCAGAGACGGACCAGCCCGGCGCTGGGATAACCATTCCAGTCCTGGAAATCGCCGGCGACGTAGATTCGTCCGGAGGGATCCGGCAGGAGCCGATGGACGATCCAGTCCGACGAAGGACTCGGGAATGCGGCATCCGGGCTGCCATCGGGCTTCAAACGCAGCAGCAGGGTGGTCCCGATATCCCCGGCGGCACCCGGGCGGGGAAGCCAGTGTCCACCGACCCACACGCTGCCATCCGGCATGGGAAGCAGCGCCAGGGGAATCCCGTGACCGGCCTGGGGCAATCCCGATCCCGGGAGAATCCGGCCGGCGGTCGGTGAGCGAACCCCAAGGGACAGGCGGGCCTCCGCCTCCACCGCTCCTGCTTCATTGCGCGCCTTCAGTCGGTAGGTGCCGGCCTGCGCGGGGGTGAGCCGGGGCAAGGTCAGGATTCGATTTGTTTCCCCGGGAAGGTCCACCCCGTCGTGGTCCCATTGAAGCGCGGGTGCTGGCCACCCGGTCACCAGGGTCGGGAACGCATGCTCTTCCCCCTCGGCGAGCGTTATTGGCTTCGGGCCGATCCGGATCAAAGGCTTCACCGCCGGACCCGTGTAGCCCTCCAACCGGATGAGGCGGCGCTGGACGTCCCCGCCGGACTCCCGATCCACCGTCACCAGCAAACGGCCATCTGGCTGAACGGCCTCCAGGCGTGGATTGGCACCTGGAAGCTGGGGAATGAAGGCGGGATCCAGACGGCCTGTGGAACCCAGCCGGGCCAGTCCGGGATTGGATTGCCCGTCCACCGCCCGGAAGCGCCCGGAAACGATCATGCTGCCGTCCGGAAGCAGGCCCAGCGCATCGACAGAATCCATCAGTTCCACCGCGGGCGTAAATGATTCGTCAATGCCACCGCCAAGCAGCAGCCGCGCAAATTGATGAATCGGTCCGGCATCAATCAGGTGCATCGAAAATGCCGTGACCAGCCGCCCGTCGTCCTGAAGGGAAAGGCAGCGGACCGACGGTCCCGGCTGATTGGTCAGCAGCGGCAGGCCGAGCGCCGTCCCGGGGTCGAATTCGGGATCAAGGTATCCCAATGCGTCGAAGCGGGCGAACCCGATCCGTGTCTGCCCGTTTGCACCAATCAATCCTCCACCCACGACAATGCGCCCATCGTCCAGCACGGAAAGAAGACCCGGACTGACCCAGACGCCCTCATCCGACGCGGGAAACTCCAAATGGGCTCGCCAATTGAAACGCGGCTCCGGGGCGCCAGACGGGCGGAGTCTGTTGATATTGACCGGGGTGCCCAATCCCTGCCGGCTCAGCAGACCAAATCCGTACGCGCCGCCATCGGAAGACGCCGCAAGCGCCGTGTACCTTCCCGATCGCCCAAAGGTGGAGTGGGTCGGGTCGGGAACCCCGGAAGGAGCCAGCGTCACGATCCCGGTCCATGCCTGCAGCACGATCCGGCCGTCCCCAAGGATCGTCATCCGCTCCACCGTCACCTCTGGGTCGGCCTCAAATGAAGAATCCACGGAACCGTCGGACAACAGGCGCCGTGGCGCCCCTGATCGGTATCCCGGCGACGCGACCACCATGCGTCCATCCTCCTGAAGGGCGCTTGCGCCCACATTCAAATCCTCCGGCGGCCGGTAGGTGGAATCCAGCGCTCCCGGCTGCTGTGCCAGGACCGGGAACCACCACAGCAGACCGATACCAACTGCCAGCGGGAACAACGGTCCGGGCATGGAGATCAGTTTCATTGGATGGCGCAGTCTATTGTTTACAAATGAGACCGCAACAGAAGATTTGGAAATTTCCCCCTTTCGTCCCCTGCGTGACGAGGAGGGACAAAGGGTGACCCCATTGCCCACGCTTGGGCGGCGGCAATGGTTTCACGGGTGCGAGGTCCATGCGCCACGAATCGCAGCGACGATCAACACCCCATGGACCTGCCGACCTTGGACTGTCAGACTTCCCTTGGCGGATGAACAATTCTGACGAGCGGAGCCCGGGACAGTGGCTTTGGGTCCGCGAGCCGCTGTGGTTCGCCTGGCTGGTCGCCTTGGGCGCCATCCACTACGGGGCCACGGCCCTTGGGGCGGCTGCCGTTAATCTGGCCGCCGGCCAGCCGGTCGAGGCGTCCGGTCCCACCTGGGGCACCTTCGCCCTCGAGTTCGTCGCTGACGGCAATCCCGACACCTTCAACCACCCGCGCGCCGCCTCCGGAACCCTCGGATTCTACTTCCAGGTGGACCTCGGCAGGACCTTCGCCCTTGATCATATCGTCACCCGAAACCGGTCCGACGGATGTTGTCCGGAACGCCTCAGCAACTACCAGGTCGAGGTGTACGGAGATCGTGAGGGCGAACCCGGAGAGCTCCACTGGTCCACCCGCATCCGCGCCGACGGTTCCCACTCCGGGGTCGGGGGGAGGGACGTCCTCACCGCTTCGTTGAATCCCACAGGTCAGTTCGTTGGCCGGTTCATCCGGGTCTTGAACGCCGACGGCGCCCCCTACAGTCCCCAGGTCGCCGAGATCGAGGTGTATGGCGGGACCGTGCCTCGGATTCTTCAATTCGCTTCAGACGCCGATACCCTCGCCGTCGGCGCCTCCACCGTCCTGAGATGGGAATTGCTCAATGCCTCGGAGGCGGAAGTGGAGCCGGACATCGGCCCCGTGGATCCGGTCCGCGGCTCGGTGACCGTGCGCCCCGCCGCGACCACCACCTACCGTCTGGTGGCCCGGAACGAAGCCGGACTCGTGGAGACCACCCAGGTCGTGGGCGTGAATGTCGTGCTGGACCCGCCGCGGATCACGGAGTTCCTCGCCGACAACGCCGACGGACTCAAGGATGAGGACGGCGACGCCCAGGACTGGATCGAACTGCATAATCCAAACGCCTTCGGACTCGGCCTGGCGGGCTACTTCCTCAGTGACGATCCGGACCGCCTCCGGAAATGGCCGCTGCCGGACGTCCGGATTCCTGCGGGCGGGTACCTGGTGGTCTTTGCATCCGGCAAGGATCGCCGTGATCCCGAACGCCCGCTGCACACCAATTTCCGGATGGCCGCAGCAGGGGAATACCTCGCGCTTGCCGGCGCGGCGGACACCCGTCCGTTGCAGCAGTTTCCAGCAGGTTATCCAGTCCCGCGCCGGTTTCCGCCACAGCAAGCCGACATCAGTTATGGGGCCGACACCCGGGGTGCCATCGGCTTTTTCCGTCCCCCGACACCCGGTGCCAGCAACGGAGTGGCCTTCGAGGGAATCGTCGCCGGTTTGAACGTCCGGGCCGAACGCGGTTTTCATGACGGGCCGCTGCAGGTCGTCCTGCACACGGAGACTCCCGGAGCGGCGATTCGCTACACCACCAATCGCACCGAGCCGACGGCGACCGCCGGCCTGGTTTACGAAGCACCGGTCGCGATCGAGCGCACCACGGTGCTCCGGGCCGCCGCATTCCGTCCGGGTTGGTCACCCGCCCCGCCGGTGACCCACACCTATGTGTTCCCCGACCAGGTGGTCTCCTCGCCGGTGATGCGCACCGCCATCACCCGTGACCCCCGCTACCAGGACCAGATGCGCCCGGCCCTGCTCGACCTGCCCAGCGTCGCCCTCACCACGGCACGCCCCATCAATGACACCCTGGAAGTGACGGGCACGATGGAATGGCTGCGTCCGGACGGCGGTCCCGGGTTTCAGGTGCCATGCGGATTGAAACAGTTCGGAGGCGCCTTCACCGAATTCGCGAAGAAGAGTTTCCGCCTGTACTTCCGATCGGAGTACGGCGCCGCGAAGCTGCGCTATCCCCTGTTTGAGGGCCACGACTCCGGGCTCACCGCGGTGCAGGAATTCGACGCCCTGGAGCTGCGGAGCGGGTCCCACGACATGGAGATGCGGGGATTCTACATGGCGAACCTGTTTACCGACGAAACCCTGCTTGAGATGGGCCGCTTGAACCCGCACGGCCGTTTCGTCCACCTGTATCTCAATGGCATCTACTGGGGTCTTTACCACCTCCGGGAGCGGTGGCATGCGGCAATGCACCAGCAGTACCTTGGGGGTTCGAAGGCCGATTACGAGGCGATCAACGGCAACTGGAACGTCGGAGGCTGGGCCGAACCCGGAAGCGCCTACGACGGCGACGGCTCGACGTGGGCCCACGCGCGCAGCCTCCGGGACCGCTATCAGGACCTGCGCCACTGGGTGGATGTGCCGCAGTACGTGGATTACATGCTGATGTGGATGTTCGGCGGCAGCGAGGATGAGTACCGCTGTGTCGGGCCCGTGGTTCCGGGCACCGGATTCCAGTTCCACCTCAACGATGCCGATGGATGGTTCTGCATCCCCGCGTACTGCGCGGCCGGGAACCGGACGGTGCGCGGCGCCCCCGGACGGCAGCCCGGTGATGGTCCGGGCAGCCTGTTCTCGACGCTTTTCCGGGAGGGTGACCCGGAGTACCGGATGCTGCTCGCCGATGCCATCCATCGGAACCTCGCCAACGGCGGAGCCCTGACCCCGGAGCGAAATGCGGCGCGGTTGACCCGCCAGACGGAGGCCATCACCCGCGCCTTCCTCGCCGAATCCGCCCGATGGAATTACCTGACACCGGACGCCTGGGCGGCACGGCGGGATTCGGCCCTCCACTCGTGGCTGCCCCGTCGCACGGCCGAGGCGCGCAGCCAGTTCCGGAGCGCCGGTTTTCTCCCGTCGCTCGACGCCCCATCCCATCTCCCCGCAGCCGGCAGCGTCCCGTCCGGCACCGTCCTCAGATTCACCGGCCCGGCCGCCGCCGGCCTTCATTACACCCTCGACGGGACGGATCCGCGCCTGCCCGGAGGTGCGGTGTCCCCCGCGGCACGCACGCTGACCCTCGGCGGCGGGACACGCACCCTGGTTCCCGCCGGCGCGCGCTGGCGCTGGTTCACCAACGCCCGCGGGCTTTCCACCAGCGACGTGGTTGTGGGACATCCCACCTGGTCCTCAGCCGACTGGAAGCACCCGTCATTTGACGACACCCAATGGGCTGAGGGACCCGCAGAGTTGGGGTACGGCGAGGGCGACGAGGCCACGGTGATCCCGTATGGCGGGAATGCGTCCGCCAAGTGGATGACAATCTATTTCCGCCACCGGTTCGCCCTGGACCGGACCGGCAACCTCGTCCGCACGGATCTTCGATTGCGGCGAGACGACGGGGCGATCGTCTACGTGAACGGCCATCCGGCGGTGCGCGATTCCATGCCCGCAGGGGTGGTCACCGGCACCACCGCGGCCTCGAACGCCACGGACGACGGGCAGGAGTTCCTGGAGTTCGAAATCCCCACGGAGTTGCTGCGAGGCGGAGACAACGTCCTCGCCGTCGAACTCCATCAGGCCTCTCCTTCCAGTTCCGATGCCAGCTTTGACCTCGAACTCACGGTCGGCACGGCGGCCAGCGGCGCGGAACCGGAGTTCCCGCTCCTCACCCGGAACACCATCGTGAAGAGCCGTGCCCTACAGGGCGACCGCTGGTCCGCCCTCAACGTTGCCTTTTTCCAGGTCGGCGAGCTCCCGGCCGGCCCGGGCGACCTGGTCGTGACCGAAATCTATTGTGCGCCACCGGAGGGAGGCGACGACGCGGAGTTCTTGGAACTGGTGAATCGCTCCGACCACGCCGTGAACCTCCGCGGTGCCCGTTTCACCGACGGCATTCGTTACGGGTTTCCAGACACCCTGGACACCCTGCTGGGACCGGGACAACGCCTGGTCCTCGCCGCGGACCTCTTCCATTTCCGGCGGAACCATGGACTCGCGGCACCGGTTGCCGGCCGCTACTTCGGGCAGTTGTCCGATACCGGGGAGCGACTTCGCCTGGAGACCGCGGAGGGTCTGACGCTTCTCGACCTCACCTACGCGACGACGCCCCCCTGGCCCGCAGGAACCGGCGGCGGCGGGTACAGCTTGGTCCTGGCACGTCCCGAATTGGGGCCTGCAAACCCGTCCGCCTGGCGCGCCAGTGTCCACGCCGGCGGAACACCCGGTGCGTCCGATGCCACGCTGTTGGAGGGGGACCCGGATGCGGATGCCGACGGCGACGGGCTGTCCGCGCTGACCGAACACGCGTTGGGCACCAGCGATCGGACACCCGGGGATGCCGCCGCCGCGCTGCAACCCCGCGTGCTGCCCGATGGCGGATTCCAACTGGCCATCAGCCGGCGCCTCTCGGCGGATGATGTCGCCCTGACGGTCACCGATTCCACCAATCTGGTTGTGTGGACTCCGGCGAGGTTGGTGTCGTCCGAACGTGCAGGGCCGGACGTCGTCCGCGAGCTTTGGACGCCGTCGCAGCCCGCGGGCGCGCCCATCTTCATGCGACTGCAGGTCATGCGCCGATGATCCATCAGGGCACCCCAACCGGACCGGAGCCAGCGGGACACCCGGTCGGTTGATGCCCTGCCGAACCGGGAGGAGGTTGGCACCCAGGGCTTCCGCTGACTTCTCAAGCGGCTGCTCCCGAAGATGGGATCAGCTCCTTGGTGGCTATCCCGAGCCGGCACGTCGAATCCCCACAGGCCCAACGCGAATATGCGTGCCGGAGGCGAATAGCACCTCCCACGGACAGGTGGATACCGACTACCTGCACCCACGAACATCTCCGATGCCCTCCGCTCCCAGGCTGCCATGGCTCCACTCAGCTCCCCGCCCGCGCCGCGTGCCGGTCACCAGCGCCCGCCCCCCCCGGGGTCGTGAGGTGAACAGCAAGACAGCTCGAAGCTGCCTTGTCCGAATCCCACAACAAACCCAGCCCAGAACTCTTCCGGAATCCATGCAGACGATTCACTCAAGCCACATCGATGCCGTTGACAGCTGAGGACTTCTATATACCATAGCCGCGTTTTGCGCTCGCATTCTCCTCCACTTAAGACTCAATGTCACCGACGCCTCAAAGTCGATGTAGTCACGCCGTTCTCCCAAGGCTCGATTGGCGACATCAGCGACCAAACCCTCCGCAATGACCTAATCCATCAACGCCCTCTGGTCCCGCCGCGATTGGCGTACAGGTGCGTGTCTCAGACTCCATATCCAATCAAATTGATGATTCCGCTTAATTATTCTAATCTACGCCACCCGGTGACCGACCTCGATCCCTCCACCAAGCGAATCTGCCTCCAATTGGCAACCCGGATCCATTGTATCTTAGGTCTCCATTCACCAGACCTTCTGTGCGGTTAAGCGCACCCCAGAGTCACTAACTTCCAATAGTCGCACAACAAGCTCTTCTCCCAGGATCTCCGATCAAACCATCCAATGCTCAACTACCCGTCTCAAACCAATTTTCCCACCTCAATGCGAGATTCTCTGAATCTGTTCTTCGCATGCCCTTGCTGACTGTTTATCCCTCATGAGTTTCACTTCGAGCCCGAAGCCATTAATCTAAACCCTGCGGCATACCTTCGAGCACCATTCTCTGTCGTTCCCCTCACATTCAGCCGATCAACTACCCTTCCTTCTCCCATTATCAATCCACCCAATTTCAAACTCTTGCCACTAATGCGTATTCTTATAACCGGCGGTGCAGGATTTATTGGTTCACATCTAGCCAGAGCACACGTTAATGCGGGGCACGAAGTCGTTGTCGCCGACAATCTCTCGAGCGTTGATTCACTGCAAAATCTTCAAGATATCAAACAAAACCTTCAATTCGTTCACTGTGACATTCGTCTCCAATGTGACTTTGCCGCGCTTCCGAACGGTCCCTATGATAGATTCTACCATCTCGCGGCATCGTTCGCAAATGAGCGATCAGTCGACTACCCCGAGATTGACCTTCGTTCAAATGCTGAAGGAACCCTCGCCGTGCTCACATTTGCACGTCATGTCGGATGCCGACTATTCGTCTATACGGGATCTTCCTCCTCCTATGGAGATGGCAACATTCCGTTTTGCGAGGATTCACGGATCGCACCGGGAACCCCCTATGCGTTGACCAAGCTCCTTGGAGAGCGCTACGTAGCAAACAGTGGAATCCCATACGCAATCTTCCGCCTCTTTAACGTCTACGGCCCGGGTGACCCGCCAGGACATTATCGAAATGCGATACCAAATATGCTGAAGTCTCTTGATCAGCCTTCCCGCACAATTCATGTATATGGAGAAAAGGCTACACGTGATTTTACATTTGTACACGACGTGGTTGAAGTCCTGCGAAATGCGGAAGTTGCAAAGAATTCGGTTGTCAACATCGGCACCGGGGTTGAAACGTCCATCCTGGATCTGGCACAATTGATTTCTGAATTATATCCCGGCGACGAAGCTCACATTCAGGTGACTGAGCAACGACATTGGGATCACGTTGTAAGGAGGATCGCCGATGTTACTCGACTTCGCTCGATGCTTCCCGACGCCTGTCGTACTCCCCTTACTAAAGGAATACGACAAACTGCGATTTGGTTGCATGAGGCAGGGCATATTACTAGATCGATATCGTGAAGCTCCCAAGCTCACTATTATTTGTTGGCGCCCATTGCGATGACATTGAACTCATCGCCGGAGGCCTCCTTAATTTGGCTTGCCGCACAAAACTTCGAGTTGGGCTGCTTGTATTCAGTGATCACCGCGGCGTGCTATCCAAGGCACGGGCAAATCAGGCGAGAAGGGAGATGCTCACGAACATTAATTGGTTGCGAGAGACAACCTCCGCCCAGATTGTTGACCACACAACGCTACTGATGCCAGCGTGTCAGGGGATATTCGAACAAAAGCGATCCACTATTTACTCAACTCTCGAAGCCCTCCGAGACCACTACGATCTGATCATTACCCACCCAATCACTGACACAAATCAAGACCACGTCCAGGTGGCAGCCGAGGCAGCCCGTGTCTTCAAAGCTCACAAAAGCCTGCTTGCAGGGGAATTCCCTAACAACGATCTCGGCAAATCCCCCCCTGATGTCTATGTACCACTCGCGGAGCAGGATGTACTTGCGAAAATTCGTCTCGTCACCTCGTACAGGTCACAAGTTCTGGATGGGAGGCCCTATCTCGACGGAAATGTGGTTCGCGCTCTCGCTTGCGTCCGAGGTTCCCAAATACGTCACGCTCACGCCGAGGCGTTTAGTGTACTAGGTCGAATTCTCGTGCGTTGAAAACCATCACGCTTATGGAACTTGCAACTAGGCTGATTTCAAGAGAATCCCCGAAAGCCATTGATAATAACTGGCCGCTCTGGATTCCCAAGTCAATGAATTTAGGTTTATCCCGTTGCCGTAGGCAGGGTGTGCCAGAATTGCGGCCTGGCATGCGCGAAACATATCTCGACTGTTGCCGGGTTCATAGTAGAACGCATTATCCCCAAAGATTTTGGCAACTTCTCCAGTTCGATTGGTTACTAGAGGCCTGTTGGCCGCAGCATAATGAAACAGTTTAGTAGGGCAACGAGCGATGTTTGGAATGCTTGGAGGGTACGGAAACAAAAGGACCGTGGCAGCTTTGCAGTAGGTTGCAAGCTTTGAACGCGGAACATTTCCTTCGAAAACGATGACCGAGTCTAATCGACGTTCTACCGCCTGAGCTTTCCAATACTCCAAATCACTTCCAGCTCCTGCGATCAAAATGAATGAATGACACTTCGATTCCAAACAGATCTCTGCAAGATCAAACAATTCAGCAATTTGCTCTCGATAAATTGACAAAACATTTCCAATGTAGAAAAACATTCTGCGATCTTTAAATCGATCACATAAACTTTTGTATAGAGCTAAATCAACGCTGTTTTCAAGGCTGCTTATGCCCACCGGTAGATAAAGTATTTTTGACTTCAAGTCGGGACGAAAACTCGAAACTTTGCTCGCGATGTAATCACTCCCACAAATCACGCCAAATGCGCGGCGGCACTTCTCTCTACACACTATCTCTAAATAAAAGCGCTTAAAAATGCTCTGCGATGTGTAAGCAGATATCCACTCATCAAATTCATACAAGACTTTAAATTTGGCCCGGCCATAAATTAATGCTCGAAGCCCATCACCAATCGAATGGACAAACTGCCAGCGACCTGTTTTGAGAATCTTCGCGCGCTGTTGCAAGTGCGACCTGCATGTTTGATCGTCAAAAAAGTATGCATTTCCCTGGAAACCAATCGCTTCAAGGAGGCGATGATTTTCGGAGTGCTCTGGAACCGCTACATCAACAAGGCAACCCAACTTTTCAAGCTCGCGAGCGAGGAAGTAGAGCTTTTGCTGTCCTGCATTTTCAACAGGATTGGAGATTCCGGTGAATAGTAATCTACAGGTTTTCATAGCTCAAAGGCCGCCACAATTTCTCTTAAAACTGATGAGCTGGAGCAAAAACAATCTCGACCAGAACTTGTTGAGCCTCTCTCAAGCAGGAAAAATAATACGTCCACCTGACGCATGTTCGATCTGTCAGCCCCCTCGGGGCTCCATACCGTCGTTTCCAGACAATTCGCTCGTTCACAGTTCTTTGTATATGTTGCTCGCCAACCACTGCAGCCTGCGCCGTCGGATGAACATCTGCCTCAATATGCGAAGGGAGGGAATGCGACCTAGGCAAGCGCATATTCAACGACAATTCCAAAAGACGAAACTTGCCTTTCCATCGCGCTGCAATGGCGTAATCCCGAATCACATCTTCAAGCAATGCTTTTTCGTTGTCGATTGTTCTGCTGCTAGGCTAGTCCATCGAAGCGCAATTCGCATCTCCGATTGTTGCCAACCTCGAAACATGTTTCACGAAATTGTGTCGGCGAGCAAGAGAATTTGCCCACCGTACCTTGTTGTGCCAATGGCCGGATTGACAAAATGGGTCGACAGAATATTTGTCCTTCGGCGATCCTTCCCGGGCGATCAAAATCTGGGTCATGATCGCGGACTGAACCAATAATGCACATTGCCCTCAATCTCCTGTACCTGCTACCCGGCGTCGTTGGCGGCACCGAAACGTACGCCCGGTTGCTGATCAACGAGCTCTTGGCGCTAGCAGCCGAGGGAGCTTCCGACCGGTACACGGCATTTGTGAATCGCGAGTCGGTCGAGCATCTATCGGCAATCCACACTGGCATCACGTTTGTTCCTTGCAACGTCGAGGCCACCAAGCGGCCCGTGCGCTACCTGTTCGAGCAGGCCCGCCTGCCGGCGCTGCTGCGCGGCAACCAAGTTGACGTGTTGCACTCACTCGGGTATGTCGGCCCCTGGTATCCAGGAGTTCCACACGTCGTGACCATCCACGACCTGATCTACACCGGTTTCGCGGCGCACATGCCCCAGTCTCGACGACTCACACTGCAGATCGCAGTGCGCGGCGTGGCGCGGCGTGCCAATCGAATTATCACGGTCTCCGAGAGCTCGCGGCGGCAGATCGTCGAGGATCTACCAGACGTTGCGTCAAAAATCGTTGTCATCCCTGAAGCTCCACGCCCAGGTCTGGCGCCTGTAGTGGGCGACGCGGGAAACGTCGCCGATCAGTACGTATTGCGCCACTACGGCATCAAGCAGCCGTATCTTGTCGCGTTCTCATCAAAGAGTACCAGCAAAAATATCCCCCGGCTCATCAAGGCCATGGCCCAGGTCACTGACCTGCCATGGTGCCTTGTCCTCATCGGGCACGTTCCAGATAATGGGGAGGTCGCGGCCGCAGTGTCCGCGAGCAAGATGGGCGACCGGGTCATGTCCACAGGTTATGTGCCCGATTCTGATCTGCCTCCCCTGCTGCGACAGGCGAAGCTGTTTGTCTCTCCTTCCTTGTATGAGGGTTTCGGATTGTCGGTCCTGGACGCGCAGTCCGCTGGTGTACCGGTCGCGTGTTCGGATGTCGCATCACTACCCGAGGTAGCGGGTAACGGCGCCGAGTTCTTCGATCCCTACAGTCCGATGGCGATCGCGGCGTCGGTTCGTCGACTACTTTCAGACTCTGCTTATAGTCGCATGCTTTCCGACCGCGGTCGAGCCAACGCAGCCAGATTCTCCTGGAGGCGCACGGCGGAGGCAACCAGGGAGGTGTATAGGATGTTGCAGTCAGGTAGAGTAATGAGCGACCCGTTCTGATACGAAGTTGACAACTTTTGTCTTGCCACATTCTGCGAAGCTCGGTTCTGAAGCAGTTTAATATAATAGCAAACATATTTTGTTTGCTTTTTTATGCGGGCACTGACCCAACTGGCAATGACATATCGCGAATCTAGATTGCGCACTCTGTATCGTTTTGATTTGCGATGGGGTCAGCGACCCCGAAGCAAGAGTTGACTCCGCGACATCCCTTCAACAAAATTTCTCCTCGAATGCCTCTCCTTGACCTTATTGCGGGCGCCCGGCCCAACTTCATCAAGGTTGCACCCATTATCCACGCGTTTCATCGTCGCTTTGGAGATCCCCGAATTCATGGTAATCGTTCCGTACCACTTCGCTATCGATTGATACACACCGGTCAGCATTACGACCGCGCCATGTCCGAAGCATTTTTTGAGCAACTCGATATCCCCGAACCACACATCAATCTCGCAGCTGGAGGCGGCAGCCAAGCGGAGCAGACTGGAACCATTATGACCCGGTACGAAGAACTGCTTGCCCTCGAACCTTCTGAACTATGCCTCGTTGTAGGAGATGTTACTTCGACCCTAGCTTGCGCTATCGTGGCTCGTAAGGCCAGGATTCCCGTAGCCCACGTTGAAGGCGGGATCCGTTCGGGCGATTGGTCCATGCCTGAGGAGATCAATCGTATAGTCACCGATTCCATCAGCAATTGGTTTTTCACAACCAGCGAGACCGCCAACGCTAACCTCCGCAGAACGGGCGTCACCGACGATCGAATCTTCTTTGTGGGGAATACCATGATCGACACACTCCTAGCCAACCTGACTCGCCTCCGCCCGCCATCCATCTGGACTACAGCTGGACTCTCCAAAGGCGGCTATTTTGTGCTTACCCTCCATCGCCCGGCCAATGTGGACAATTCGGCCACATTGGGAGCTGTTCTTGACGTCATCCGGCGCGGCACCCGAATGTTTCCAATCATTTTTCCTGTTCACCCCCGCACACGCAAGGTTCTCGAAACTCTTTATTCCAGAACGGACGCGCTGACCTTGATTGAGCCATTGGGCTATCTCGAATTCAACTACCTCGTTAAACATGCGAGGGCTGTTATCACCGACTCGGGCGGCATCACGGAGGAGGCCACGGTGCTGGGAGTCCCGTGCCTAACACTTCGGGAGAACACCGAACGCCCCGAGACTGTAACTCACGGCACAAGCGAGCTGATCGGAGCGGACCCAGCGAAGCTGATGCCTGCCCTCGACCGGCTGTTCGCCGACCAATGGAAGCGGGGCGTGATTCCCGAGAAATGGGACGGCCACTCTAGCGACAGAATCGTTGCTACACTCGAGAAACTTCTCTTGACGTAGGAAATTTGGCTGCTTCATGGAAGTCACCGGGGGCCGTCGTAAAACCAGTGACGATTCATGCTGAAACTGGGCAGGAATCAAAATTCCAAAGAACAGAAAGAATGCTCTTCGGCGGCTCCCACCCGGTGGTGGGCCGGGAGTCACCTGAACCGAACGCGTGTGGAGTCCCATCAGGCCCGGCCACAGGTTCCCTGCACGGCTCGGCGGGAGCCCCACCGGAGCACGGATCAGGGTACCGGCCAAATCCCGGGGAGGTTCAACGTCCACGGGGCACCGGCGCTGCCGGGGCCATCCGGAATGCCTTGATTTTCCGGAGGGACGACGGCGTGTTGTGGGGAGTTTCCATGGACACCTCCCCTGCCTCACGCGGGCTCGATCGCCGTCAGTTCACCCGGGCCGCTGGCGCGCTGGCCGCCGCACTGGCCGCCGGGTTGCCGCCGGCGCTGGCACGCCCTGAGCCGGCCTCATCCCGGGTGCGGGTGGGCGTGGTCGGGCTCGGGCGCGGACTGGATCATGTGCGGACCTTTCTCCGGGTGCCCAACGTGGAACTGGTGGCGGTCTGTGATGCCGACAGCCGACGGGTGGCGGCCGCACGCGACCTCGCCGTAAAGGAGGGGGCTTCACCCCGGGGCGAAGCGGATTTTCGCCGCCTGCTGGAGGAGCCCGACCTCGATGCGGTGTCCATCGCCATGCCCAATTTCTGGCACGCCCCGGCAACGATCCTGGCCTGCGCCGCCGGCAAGCATGTGTATGTGGAGAAGCCAGGAAGCCACAACGCCCGGGAGGGTGAACTGATGGTCGCAGCGGCCCGCAAGCACGATCGCCGGGTGCAGATGGGCAATCAGCGCCGCAGCCAGCCGGAGATCCAGGAGGCCATCGTCAAGCTCCATTCGGGTACCATCGGCAAGGTGCGATTTGCGCGCTGCTGGTACGACGCCCGCCGGGGCGGCATCGGTCACGGCCGGCCCGTCCCGGTGCCTGAATGGCTCGACTACACGCGCTGGCAGGGACCGGTCCCGGAACGGGTGTACCTGGACAATCTCGTCCACTACCAGTGGCACTGGCGCTGGCACTGGGGCGGCGGTGAACTGGCCAACAACGGGGTCCACGCGCTCGACATCGCACGGTGGGGCCTGGACGCCCGGTTCCCCCTGCGGGTTGCCGTGACCGGCGGGCGCTACCACCACGACGACGACCAGGAAACGCCCGACACCACGCTGGCCAGTTTTGATCTGGGATCCTCCGGCATCACCTGGGACTCCAGCAGCTGCCTGCCACGCCGTCATGAAAACCACGCCTTTGTCGCCTTCTACGGTGAGGAAGGTGTGCTCGCCATGGACGGCGGCGCCGGGTACCGGATTCATGACCTGGACGGCCGGGAAGTGTCCGCAGTGGCCGGCCGGCTGGATGACCGGCATCATTTCGCGAACTTCGTCGAGGCCATCCGGGGGGACGTCCCCCTGAACTCGGAGATCGCCGAGGCGCAGATCAGCACCCGCTGGTGCCACCTGGGCAACATTGCCTACCGGACCCGCACCCAGTTGTCGGTGGACGCCGTGACGGGGCGCATCGTGAGGCCGACGCGGGAGATGGAGCAGTTGTGGAGCCGCGAATACCGCCCCGGTTGGGAACCGAAGGTCTGACGGCCAGAACTAATCGCCCTTGGCCACCGCGGATCCCGAGTCGCGGACCTTGGCGATGAGCGCGTCCCGTTCCGAAGACGTGCCCGAACTGCACCCGCCATTCGTCGGGGCTCCCTCGGGCTCCTCGTCGCGGCGCTGGTACGCCGACTTCGCTCCGGCAAGTTCCTGATTCACGGCCGCCTTGGCTTCTGCGAGGTGCCCCTTGCCAATGCTGGCCCCGTTGTAGGCGGCCCGGGTCAGCTCGGGGGACGACGGGTACGGCCGCGGCTTCGATCCAAAGTTGAACCGCATGTTGACCCAGGTGTCGCGGAGGCTGGTGCTGAGGGCTCCGGAGGGCTCGTAACCGCTGTGCATCATGCAGTTTTCGCACTTCGGATTCAGGGCCACGCCGTCCTTCGTTCCGTAGCGCTCCCAATCCACCGTCTTCAAGACCTCCTGGTAGGTGCCGTAGTGACCCTCGGTCATGACGTAACAGGGAGCCTTCCATCCACGCACGTTGTAGGTGGGGATCGCCCAGGCCGAGCAGGGCAGCTCGCGCCTTCCGGCCAGGAACTCCAGATAGACCGGTGTGCCGAACAAGGTGAACTCCCGGCCCCAACGCTGGACGTCCTTGAACTTCTCGCGCACCAGCTCACGGGTCAGGAAAAAGTCCTTCGGATCGCGCCCCAGCCGCTTCACCATGTCCTTCTTGGCGGCATCGTAGTCGTACCCCGGCGAAATCGTATGGCCGTCCACTTCCAGGGCGCTCAGGAAGCGGAACATCTGGTCCAGCTCGCCCGGATCGGTCTCCTTGTACACGGTCGTGTTGGTCGCGACCTGGTATCCGAGGATCTTGGCCATCCGGATGGCCAGCACGCATTCCTTGAACACGCCCTCCCGCTCAACAATGAGGTCGTGGGTGTACTCCAAGCCGTCCACATGGACGTTCCAGTACATCCACTTCGTGGGCCGGATGGTCACCTTGGAGCGGGCCGCAGCATCGGCATTGCGGATCTGGGCGGCTTCCTTGTCGGAGATCAGCCCCTCGGCCTCCAGTTGCGCCACCCGGGGCTCCAACGCGGGGCCATAGGCGGCGGCGAGGTACTCGCGCATCTTCTTCCGCATGAAGACGCCGTTGGTGCAGATGTAGAGAATCCTCCCCTGCGCCCGCAGGCCCGCCACCAGCTCCTCGATCTTCGGGTAGATGAGCGGTTCGCCACCGCAAATGGAGACCATGGGCGCATCGCACTCCGCGGCGGCCGCCAGGCATTGTTCCAGAGGTACCAGATCCTTGAGGCTCGTGGAGTATTCGCGGATCCGCCCACAGCCCGTGCAGGTCAGGTTGCAGGTATGCAGCGGCTCGAGCTGCAGCACCATGGCGAACTTGGAGACGCCCTTCAGGCGGTTGCGGGTGATGTGACGGGCGATCTTGAGGGTCAGCGCGAGAGGAAATCGCATGATGGAATTTATCGGGCGGGACTGTGCTGCAGGACGGGCAGGGAAGGCACCGGGCGCGGCGCGTGGACGTCGAGACCCGGAATCAGAAAGGAGGCCGGAGAGACACTGTGACTTCCCCGAATGCCACCGCATCCGGCGGCGACGACAAGCAGGCCGGATAGGAATGCAGTCAGCACCAGCCGCGGTTTCTTCATCAGGCGACGAGGATAGACAGGTGCCCCATGGTCGCAACTGCTAATTGGGGCAGGCCCGCGACCACGACGTGACACGTCACCGCAAAGGGGGCTCCACCCACCGCCCCGCAGTGGCACGTCGTTCCGCGCCAAAACGGCGGGGGGCCGCCGTACTCCAGGAGGCTTCGCGACGCCGCACGACGACGTCACCCATCGCGGGCGCGGACCCGATCGGGGACGGCGCCCCGCCGTTCCTCCCTGCCGCCGTCACTTTCCGCAGCAGTTCTTGTACTTTTTCCCGCTGCCGCACGGACAGGGATCGTTGCGCCCGACACGGGGCATGGACCGCGCCGGCCTGGCCTTGGCCAGCGCTTCGTTGGCCTCGCTGACCATGCCCGCCTGCGCCGGGTCGGGAGGCGGCGGTTCCGGGGCGCCGCCCCCAAAGGCCGACGCCTGCTGGTGGATCGTGATCTGCGGCAGATTGTGCAGAAATTGCTCGAACGCCAGCAGGCTGCTCGCACTGCGGAAGATGTTGTGGCAGATCTCCGACTTGATGTTGACCATCAGCTCGTCAAAGAGCTTGAAGGCCTCCGCCTTGTACTCGATGAGCGGATCCCGCTGGGCATACTGCCGGAGGCCGATCGAGCCCCGCAGCGAGTCCATGTTGTAGAGGTGCTCCTGCCAGAGGCGGTCAATGGCGCTCAGGATGGTGTACCGCTCAATGCTGGCCAGCACCTGCGGCTTCTCCAGGCTCACCTTGAGGTCGTAGGCCTCGCGGACCGTCCGGCCGACATGCTGGAACAGGCTGAGCTGCCCCTCGTTCAGCCCGTCGAACATCGAGCCCGACACCGGCAACTGGCTGCCGTCACGGGCCGCCTTCAGCAGGTCGCTCTCGTTGATGCCCAGCGGGAAGGTCATGTTCACCCAGTCGCAGAACCCGCGAAGGTTCCATTCGCCCGGATCATTCTCGGTGTCGGAGAACTCCTGCACCTTGAGCAGGACCACCTCCTCCATGATGTCCATCAGGCGGTCGCGGACGTCATCGGACTGGATGATTTCGTTGCGGAAGCCGTAGATGACCTCGCGCTGCTTGTTCATCACGTCGTCGAATTCCAGCGTGCGCTTCCGGATCTGGAAGTTGTGCTGTTCGACGCGCTTCTGGGCCTGCTCGATGGACCGATTCAGCAACGGATGCTCCAGCTCCTGGCCCTCCTCAAGGCCCATGCGGACCATGATGTTCGAGATGCGGTCGGAACCGAACAACCGCATGAGGTCGTCCTCCAGGGAGATGAAGAAGTGGGACGATCCCGGATCGCCCTGGCGCGAGCAGCGTCCGCGCAACTGGCGGTCAATGCGGCGGGACTCATGGCGCTCGGTGCCCAGCACGTGGAGACCGCCAACCTCGGCGACGCCGGCGCCCAGTTTGATGTCGGTGCCGCGGCCGGCCATGTTGGTGGCGATCGTGACCGCGCCGCGCTGGCCGGCCCGGGTGACGATCTCGGCCTCCTGCTGGTGATATTTGGCGTTGAGGACCGAGTGCGGGATGCCGGCGGCCTTCAGCAGGCGTCCCAGCATCTCGCTCGTCTCCACCGAGATCGTGCCCACGAGCACCGGCCGCCCCTGTCCGTGCAATTCGCGGATCTCTCGGACCACCGCCTCGAACTTCTCGCGCCGGGTCTTGTACACCGAGTCGTTGCTGTCCTTGCGAATGTTGGGGCGGTTGGTTGGGATGGTCACCACGCCGAGCTTGTAGATGTCGTGGAATTCCTGGGCCTCGGTCTCGGCGGTGCCGGTCATGCCGGCCAGCTTGCGGTACAGCCGGAAGTAGTTCTGGATGGTGATCGTGGCGAGCGTCTGGGTCTCGCGCTCAATCGTCACCCCCTCCTTGGCCTCAACCGCCTGGTGCAGCCCGTCGCTCCAGCGGCGGCCACTCATCAACCGGCCCGTGTGTTCATCCACGATCACCACCTTCTGCTCGGGGGTGACCACATACTGGACATCCCGCTCGTAGAGGCAGTAGGCCTTGAGCAGCTGCGAAATTGCATGGATCACCTGGGCGCGGTCCTCGAAGCCCTGCTGCAGGGCCTGCTTCTTCGCCAGTCGCTCCTTGAGCGGCAGTTCGACCTCGGCGTCAATCTGGCTGTAGAGCGTGGGCAGGTCGGGCAGGACGAACTGTTCCGGATCATCGGGCGAGATGAACAGGCGGCCCCTTTCGGTCAGATCCGCCTCGTGGGACTTCTCCTCGATGGCGAAGAGGAGTTGCTCCTTTTCGGCGTACAACTGCTTCTTGGACTGGTCGGCATGCAACTCCACTTCGTAGGCCTGGACCCGCTTTTGGTTGACGGGATCCTCGAAGATGCGGAGCAGGGCTTCCGATTTGGGCTGGCCCAACTTCGCGCGGTACAGCAGCGAGGCGAGCTGGGATTCCCTTTCCGGCGACACCTGGGCCCCGGGTGGCTGGGCGGTGATCTCCCGCAGGATCTCCTCCGCCTCGCGCAGCAGGCGGGCGCAAAGGTCGCGCTGGGCCTGCACCAGGCGGGCCACCGCCGGCTTCCACTCCACGTACCGGTGCTCCACCGAGACCACCGCGGGACCGCTGATGATCAGCGGCGTGCGGGCTTCATCAATGAGGATGGAATCCACCTCGTCCACGATGGCGAAGTAATGGCCCCGCTGGACCTGTTCTTCCCGATTGGAGGCCATGCCGTTGTCCCGCAGGTAGTCGAAGCCAAACTCCGAATTGGTCCCGTAGGTGATGTCGCAATGGTACATCTCCCGTCGGACGGACGGCGGCTGGTCGTGGGTGATGCAACCCACCGTGAGCCCAAGGAACCGGTAGACGGCACCCATCCACTCGGAATCCCGCTGGGCCAGGTAGTCATTGACCGTGACCACGTGGACGCCCCGGCCTGTGAGGGCGTTGAGATAGACCGGAAGGGTGGCGACCAGGGTCTTGCCCTCGCCGGTGGCCATTTCCGCGATGGAGCCCCGGTGCAAGGCCGCCCCGCCGATCAACTGCACGTCGAAGGGAATCATGTCCCAGGGCAGCGGGTGCCCGCGCACTTCGATGGTACGTCCGCACAGGCGGCGGCAGGCGTTCTTGACCACCGCGAACGCCTCGGGGAGCAGCTCGTCGAGACGGCGGCGCAACACCTCGGGATCCTCGATTTCGGAGAGCAACGCCTTCCATTCCATGGACTTCTGGCGCAGCGCATCATCGGACAGCGACTGAAGCCCCTGCTCCAGCTCGTTAATCCGGCCCACGAGGGGTCGGAGCTTCCGGACCTCCCGCTCATTGCGGGAGCCCATAATTTTTCGGAACAGGTAGCCAATCATGGCGGGTCGCTTCTCAAAGGGCCGGGCAAGCTACGGTTGCCGCCGGAGAGCGTCAAAACCATAAGCGCCCCGTTGTCGGCCGGCCACAGACGGCCCGTGGGGACTCCACAGGCGGACGCCCGCCTGAAGTGCCTCGCATGGCCCGGAGCGGGAGACCGCAAGGGGGCGCCAGGATCATCGGCGCCGGTCATGCGAACGATCGGAACGGTCGGCGGACGCGATTTGCAAGACGGCCCCGTGGTCGGCACCGCGCTTGCCACTGGGCCACATTCCCTGAATCATCATCTGGCAATACCCCCGGAAATTCCCATCCGATGCGTCGCGCCTTGAGATTCTGGACCCCATTGGATGGCGCTTGCGTTCCGGTGCGAGGACTGGTCGCCGCCCTGATTGCGGCGGCCCATTGCACCGCCGCGCCAACGGATCGGAAGCCCTCCCAGGATCATTGGTCGCTGCAGCCCGTTGAGCGACCGCACGTGCCAGAGGGAGGGCATCCGGTGGACGCCTTCGTCCACGCCACTCTCCGGTCAAGGGGGCTGACCCAAAATCCGCCGGCACCTCCGGAAATCCTGATCCGCCGGCTGTCCTTCGACCTGGTGGGGCTGCCGCCGGATCCCGATTGGGTGGATGCCTTTGTCCAGGATCCAACCGAGGCCCGCTACCTGCAGCTTGTGGACCGCCTGCTGGCCTCGCCAGGATACGGGGAGCGATGGGGTCGGCACTGGCTGGATATCGTGCGATACACGGAAAGTCAGGGCTTCGAGTACGATCGTCCCAGGGATCATGCATGGCCCTACCGCGACTACGTGATCCGCAGTCTCAATGCCGACAAACCCTACGACCAGTTCATGCGGGAGCAGGTGGCCGGGGACGTGCTGGACCCCGTGACCGCCGACGGCATCGTGGCCGCCAGCCTCCTGGTATGCGGTCCCTGGGATCAGGCGGGGAATTCACAGGCCAACGCCACACAGCGTGCCATCACGCGCGAGGAGGAACTGGAGGATCTCGTGAGTGTCGTCGGCCAGACCTTTCTTGGCCTCACAATCCATTGCGCCCGCTGCCACGACCACAAGTTCGACCCGGTCCCCTTGACCGACTACTACCGGGTCAAGGCGGTGTTCGCCGGGGTGAAACACGGCGAACGTCCGATCGAAGGCGACACCGACCGGGAATTCGCAAGGCAACGGGCGGAGCGCGCGCGGGCGGGTTTGGCGGCGAGCGAGAGTCCGGGACCGGTCGCCTACGTGGGCGTGCGGGAGCAACCTGCCCTTACCCGCGTCCTGAAACGGGGCAGCGTCACCTCGCCGGGTGACCCGGTGTCCCCGGGAGGCTTGCAAGCCGTGCGACGACCGTCGCCGGACCTGGACCTCGCTCCAGACGCTCCGGAGGCGGAGCGTCGGCGCCGGTTCGCAGACTGGCTGGCCGACCCCGCCAATCCCCTGCCCGCCCGGGTGATGGCCAACCGAATCTGGCAACACCACTTTGGGCAGGGTCTCGTGGCCACCCCCAGCGATTTCGGTTCCGCAGGCGCGGCGCCGAGCCATCCGGAATTGCTCGACTGGCTGGCCTCGGAACTGATCGCCGGCGGTTGGAGCCTCAAGCACCTGCATCGCCTTCTGGTCACTTCCGCAACGTACCGCCAATCGGCGGAGCATCGTCCTGAAGCGGCCGCCGTGGACGCGGACAACACGCTCCTCTGGCGCCAGGCGCCCAGGCGCCTGGAGGCCGAGGCCATTCGCGACGCCATGCTGTGGGCTGGCGGCAGTCTGAACCGCCGGCTGGGCGGCCCAAGCTTCCGTCCGTTCACCACCTCGGAGTATGGGGCCACGTTCTATCACCTGTTCGACCGGGACGATCCGGACCTCAACCGCCGCACCGTGTACCGGATGAACATCCACTCGGGAAAGGAGCCGCTGCTCGATGCGCTCGATTGTCCCGATCCCTCCGTGAAGACGCCACGCCGCGGGGTGACCGTCACGCCCTTGCAGGCCCTCGGCCTGATGAACAGCGCCTTCGTCCAACGCCAGTCCGCCGCGCTGGCCGGGCGCGCCCTCCGCGCGGCAAATGGGGATCCCGCCGCCGCGGTTGCCGAAGCGTGGCGCCTCGCCCTGGGGCGGGCGCCGACCGAACGGGAACTCCGGCAGGCGACCGGGGCTGCAGGCGAGCGCGGACTGGAAAGGGTCTGCTGGGTGCTGCTGAACTCCACGGAATTCGTCCATGTCCGCTGACCCAAACTCCCCAATTCCGATCCCGCGCCTGCCGCGCCGCCAGTTCCTGTCGAGGAGCGCCGGCGGGCTGGGGAGCGCGGCCCTGGCATGGCTGCTCCAACGGGATGCCCTGGCGCTGGCCGGCACGGACGGCAGGGGCCCCTCCGCGCGCGCCCCCCACTTTGCGCCCCGCGCCAGACGGGTGGTCCAGGTGTTCTGTTGCGGAGGGGTCAGCCACCTCGACACGTTCGATTACAAGCCGGAACTCGAGCGCCAGCATGGCAACAGCCTGGAGGGCAAGGGTGAAAACCTCGGGTTTTTTGGGCAGCCGGGCCGAATCATGAAAAGCCCGTACGGCTTTCGGCAGCACGGGGAGTGCGGAGCGTGGGTGAGCGACCTCCTGCCGCACCTGGCCGGATGCGTGGACGACGTCTGTTTCATCCACTCGATGGTGGCCCGCAGCAACAACCACACGCCGGCCACGTTCCAGATGAACAGCGGGTTCACCCTCAACGGCTTTCCCTGCATGGGTGCCTGGCTGAGCTACGGGCTGGGCACCGAAAATGAGAACCTCCCGGCCTTTGTGGTGCTTCCGGATCCGCGCGGGCTGCCGGCCGGGGGCTCGATCAACTGGACTTCAGGATTCCTGCCGGCGAATCACCAGGGCGTGCCGTTCCGGACACAGTCCGATGAGCCGGTCGTGGATCTCCGGACACCTCCCACGATCTCCCCGGAGTCCCGGGCGGCGGACCTGCATTGGCTGCAGGAGCTCAATCGCGGCTACGCGGCCGCGCATCCCGGGGATGCCGCCTTTGCCGCCCGGGTGCGGTCCTACGAACTGGCCGCCCGCATGCAGGTCAGCATTCCGGAGGCCACGGGATTGGAGACGGAATCGGAGGCCACCCGCCGGATGTATGGACTGGACGACCCGGTCAACAAGGGCTTTGCAAGAAACTGCCTGCTGGCCCGTCGCCTCCTCGAACGCGGGGTGCGCTTTGTGCAGATCCTCAACGGGGGGGCGTTTGGCAGCCCGCGCATCAATTGGGATGGCCACGAGAACCTGAGGGAGAACCACGACACCCAGGCGGCGACGATGGATCGTCCGGTCGCCGCCCTGCTAAAGGATCTCAAGCAGCGGGGACTGCTGGAGGACACCCTGTTCGTCTGGTCCACCGAGTTCGGACGCAGCCCGGCCACCCAGGGACTTGATTCTCCGGGACGGGACCATCACCCGACCGCCTTCACGTGTTTCCTTGCCGGCGCCGGCATTCGGCCGGGACATCGGCACGGGGTCTCCGATGAACTCGGGTACTTCGTGGGGCGCGATCCGGTGACCATCCCGGACTTCCACGCCACCCTACTGCACCTTTTGGGTGTGGATCACGAACACCTGACGTTTTATCACAATGGCATCAACCGCCGCCTTACCGACGTCCACGGCGAGGTGATCCGCGGCGTCCTCGCCTGATTCGCGGCGATCCCGGTCAACGCGGCTCGCGAACGAGCCATCGGGAGAGGTAGGGGTCAGCCCGCGCGAGAATCCAGTACGCGACGGCGTCGCGAACCCGCTCCCAGGGACCCCGCGCGTGACGCCATGTTTCGGCGTCCACCCGGACGGACCGCGAACAGAGGGTCTCCCCGATTTCCCATGCCCTCCGGACCACCGGTACGGGCGTCAAGCGCAGCATCAGCTCGTGGTTGATGAACAGGCTGCGCGTGTCGAGATTGGACGAGCCCACGTAGGCAGCGTCGTTGGTCAGGTACAACTTGGTGTGCAGCACCTGGGGCTGGTATTCGTGGATTTCCACCCCGTTCCGCAGCAGCGATCCGTACAGGTGCCGTGCGGCGCGGTGGGACAGCTCGACATCGGATTTTGCCGGCACGATGACGCGCACCCGCGCTCCGCGAGCCGCCGCGTCTCGCAAAAGGTGCCGCATGGCCCGGGTCGGCAGGAAATAGGCGACGGCGAACAGGATTTCCCGCGCGTTGGCCACGTCCTGCCGCAGGGCCATCTGGAAGGCGCCCGGGGAACGCCCGGGCCCCATGACCAGCAACTGCACATCGGGGGAGAGCACCTGCGCCGGCTGCCGCGTGCCCCGCCGGAACAGGCTCCGCAGTCCCTCGCGGTGCGCCGCCGCGTCCCACATCCGGTCAAACGCCCCGGCCAGCCCCCGCACCGCCGGACCGGTCAGCGCCAGTCCAAGATCCGCCCATCCGTGCGCGACACCATCCCCGGAATATTCCTCGGCGATGTTGAATCCCCCGACCCCGCCCACGCGGTCATCCGCGACCAACACCTTCCGGTGATTCCGCACCGGCAGCCGGCGGAGCCGGATCGGGTTGAACCAGCGCACCTCCCCGCCGGCATGCTGGAAGGCATCCCAAAATCCGTTTGCCGTCTCGCTGGAGCCGAGGGCGTCGAGCAGCACGCGGACGCGAACGCCGCGGACCGCCGCCGCGAGCAAGGCGTCGCGCACCCGCACGCCGACGGCATCGGCGGCGAAGATGTACACCTCCAGTCGCACCGAGTGACGGGCCGCCACGATGGCCCGCAACACCCGGCGCAGGCATTCCGCCCCGTTGGGCAACCAATGACACGCCGTCAACGATTGATGCAGGACCGGGGCTACAGACCCCGAAGCAACGTGCGGGCGCGGTTCACCCATACCTTCTCCCGCTGTCGCTGGAACTTCGGGGCGAACTCGTCATCGGAGACCACCTCCTCCAGTTCCGCACGGGCCCGGGTTTCCTCACCGCGTCGCAGGGCGAGCTCGGCAAACTGCACCTTGGCCCGGGCGTAACTGTGATTCGCCAGCACGCGACTCCAGGTCTGATACGCCGCCTCCGGATCCCCGAGGGCGGTCTGCGCCTCGGCCAGGGCCATGGCCGTATGGCCGTAGTCGTGCCGGGGATCCGCCGCCAGCGCGGCCTCCAGCAACGGCTTGGCCTCTGCAGGACGGTTGAGCCGGAGCAAACACTGGCCGAGATGCGCCTTGAAGTCGGGGTCATTGGCGTCGCGCTCCAGGGCGGCCCGGTAGCAGCCCTCGGCACGGGCAAGCTTGCCTTGGGCGAAGTACACATCCCCAAGATCAAAATGGTCGCGCGCATTGTCGAGATTGTGAATCCGCGCCTGCAGTTCGCGGATCCGCCGGCGGTCGGCGGCCCCCGGAAGCTCGAACCCCCTCAATCCCCCGCCGCCGCCAGCGGGCCCCTGCTGGCGATAGACCAGGAGGTAATAGAAAACCGCGGACAGGATGGAGAAGAAAAAGATGAAGCCGACCCAGAGCCATTCGCGGCGGCGCACGGCATCCACGAGCATCCAAATCTGGAACGGCAGGAAGATCCAAAAGAGCGGATTGCTGAACAGGGACCATGGATCTCTCAGGAATTCAAACATCGGCGACCAGTGCCCAAGGCTGGGGAGGAATCCGCCGGTTGGCAAGATGCGCCCGGGATGGGCCTGAGCGCCTGCGCGCGTAGGAACGGCCGGACTGCCGCCGGTGGCGGGGACCTCAATCGTCCCCGGCGATCCGGATCCCCGCGAAGTCGGGCTGAACGCACGACGAGGCGGGAGTCCCGGGGCAACCCCGCGTCCGGCCTCCGGCCGCCGGAAGCAGCCCTTGCCGCCAGCGGCGGCCGGACACGTCCGCCCGGATCAGCACGGGTCACTCGAACCGGAGAGTCAGGTTGTCCCCCGAAAGTTCAGCGCTGCGAATGGTGATCGCCACTTCCGAGGCGAGGCGGAGGAATCCCACGGAATCGGTCGCGGGCACGGTCACGGTCCGGTTCTGCAGGTCCACCACGGCCACGGGCACCGGCAGGAACGGTCCATTGAGGGAGGCCGCTCCCAGCGCCTGGATGCCGGCGGGCGCCGCGGCCGATGTATAGGCCGGCACACTGCCGGCAGCGTTGACCAGCGACCGCTGCCCGGTGGTCCGGTCCACCGTGAACCACTCCACATGCGCCGCCCCACCGCGCTCATACCAGACCATCCGGAACCCGTAGGTGCCGGCAACCGGCACGACCACGTCAAACTCCTGGTCCGCGGGACCCCCGTTCCGAAACGCCAGCACCGGGCTCGCGGCCCCGAGCTGGATCCCGCTCGAGAGCTTGAAGCCGTCGTCGGATCGCACCCCGAAGCGCGTCACCCCGGCGGGCAGCTCCAGAAACGTGAAGATCTCCATCGCAAAGTTGTCGTTTCCGAAGCCCTCCTCCTGCCCTGGAACCGGCTCGTCACCCTCAAAATAGCCGTCCATTCCTCCGAACAACGCCTCCTGGGAGAAATTGATGAGCGGCGCCACCACGGCGATGTCGTACACCTTCGGGATGGAGGAACCGGCCGCCAGTTGAGCCTCCGCGCGCTCCAGGCTGTTGTCACCGGCGTCCTCCGACTGCGTCACCCGCACCCGGAACCCGCGCTCCGGCCCGGCCGCCCCCATCCGTGTGGCCGGATCCAGTTCAAGGTAGGTGATCGTGAAGCTCCAGTCGTTCGTCTGCAGCACCCCGTCCGTGTCGGCAAAGACAAGGCGCACCACCTGCACCGAATCGCGGGGAGGCAATGCGGGAAACACGTGGCTCACCGACACGCCATCCGCAATCACAAGCACCGCGGGCGCGACCCGGTCGCCATTCACCTCCAGCCGGACCGACTCGGGCACCACCCGGGTGTCCCGATCCTGCAGGACGGCCTCAACGCGCGGCTCAGTGGTGGTCACAACCGAGGCATTGGCCGGGGAGAGCGACGTCACCGCAGCCCGCTGAACGCCGGCATCCGCCACCGGCACAAAGGCGAGATAATTCAGGTAGCGCATGCCGGTTGCGGTGTCCGCCGTGAGGTGCCGCAGCCGGAGCGTCGTCCGCCCTTCGAGCCGGACCACCGAGCGGATTTGTCCGGTGCCGTCCGTCAGCGGAACATTGCGTGCCGTGAAGCCGGTCTGTTCCCCAAGGAAACTGCCCAGCAGCCTGACGGCCGGCTCCGGTTGCGCCGGATCCCCAACCACCAACTCCAGCACGCTGTCCGCTCGCTCCAGGTTGATGATGGATTGCCGCAGATAGACCTCGTACGAACCGGCATCGAAGTCGCGGGTGTACTGCATCCACTCGCCCGCCGCCAGATCGCCAATCTCATAGTCGAAGATGTCGAGATCGTTGTTGAAGAGGTCGCGCCGGCGGTTGTCGAGAGCCCGCTGCATGCGCACCGGGTCCGCCGTCCGGTACATCGTGTTCGCCCCGTTCGGAACCGCACGGGTGTCGCGAAAGTCCACGTCCGGCATGCCGATCCGGTCGTTGTACGCATTGGGCCATTCACCGGAGCCCTCCGGGACACGCTCGGGATCGTTGAGGTACCCCCCGCCATCAAAATTGTAGTCCTCCGCCTCGACCATCCGGACCGCCGCGGAAAAGGTGTCAAACCACAACGGCACCGTCCGCAGCGTCCCCGCCGCGTCGCTCACCTCGATCCGTCCGACATAGGTCCGGTCCGCCTCCAGCCCCCCGAGGGTCGCCGTGCGGGTCGTCCCGGGGTCGCTCAACGACAGCCCGGTGGCGACGGTGAACTCCTGGCCATTGAGGATGACCCGGAATCCTCCGTCCGGCAGTGGCTGGTCATCCACGGCGCGGAACGTCACCTGCGCGGATGCCGGCAGCCGGATGGACCCCGGCTCAGGGGACGCCGCCTCGATGCGCGGTGGTTGATCCGCCGCAACCGGCGGCACACAGGCCACCAGGTTGTCCATCACGACCTGGTATCCCGCCGGATCCCTGCCGCCATCGGCGTAGAGGTACAGCACCACATGGCCCGGCTCGGCAATGAACGGCTCCGGCGGGATATCCTCGCCTTCGGCCAGGACGTCGCTCCCCGGAGTGTCCACGTAGGTGCGGTCGAAGAGCACGGCCCCGGCATCATCGAGGTCCAGGACCTGTCCGCGCACGATCACGTTTCCACCCTTCACGGTCAGGGTGAGCACCAGCCGCACGTTTTCGTTCTTCACGGCGGGATTCACGTTCGCGTTGAAGAAGTGTTTGTTGATCCCTTTGGTGATCAGCAGATCGGTCTCGGACTTGGCGATGCCATAGCCCGCCAACGACATTGGACCGGTCCGCTGCGGAATGAACGCAAGCACGGCGAAGGAATCCGGTCCGCGGCCGCTGACCAGGTCCACGGCGAACTCGTGGCGCGTGCCCTCGGCCAGCTCAAAGGTCGGGGAGGTCTTCGTGCTCCCGACAAAGAACGCACCGCCCATGGCCCCAAGATCGAAGGTGAACGACCCATCCGCCTGTTTGCCACCGGGCAGCCCGAGGCCCGCCGGATCGGAATCGGTCCATCCGCTGCGCTGCGGGGCATTAAAATCATCCAGCAGCACCGCGTCGCACAGGAACGTCTCGGCGTTGTCGAGGACGACCTGGTACCCCGCCGGGTCGTTGCCGCCGTCGGCGTAGAGGTACAGCACAAAATTCCCCACCTCGTTGATGAAGGGTGCCGGCGGATCATCCTGCCCCTCGGCCAGCACGTCCGCCGCCGGGGTGTCCACATAGGTGCGCTCAAAAATCACCGCATCACCGGCATCCTTGTCGAGAACCTGCCCGGTCACCACCACGTTTCCGGACTTCACCGAGAGGTTCAGCACGAGCGTGACATTCTCGTTCTTGATGCGCGGTGTGGGGTCGAGATTCAGGAAGTACTTGTTGATCCCCTTGGTGATCAGGATGTCGGTCTCCGACTTGGCAATCCCATAGCCCGCGAGGGAGTTGGGTCCGGTTCACTGGGGGATGAAGGCGAGGACTGCGAACGAGTCGGGGCCCTGCCCGCTGACGAGATCCACCCGGAACTCCACCGTTCGTCCCTCCCGCAGCTCGAAAGTCTCCGTGGTTTTGCGGCTGCTGACAAAAAACGGCCGTCCGACCGCCGGCAGGCCAAAGGTGAGCCGGCCTCCCGACTGCACGCCACCCGGCAGCCCCAGCCCGCCCGGATCGGCGTCCTGCCAGCCGGTCCGCTGAGGGGCGTCGAAGTTGTCGAGGACCTTCGCCCGGAGTTGACTTGGCAAAAGCAGGAACAGAAGCACCGCAAACGGCGTGGCCTTGAAGAGGGACGAGTGCCAGTTCATGGGGAACAATGAGTTTCAGGGATCCAAGGTTTTAGAGGCGCGATGCCCGTGCGAGTCAACGGTTTCTTGATCGCTGACACCAAAATCAGCGCGCCAAATCACGGTCCGCGGCGCCGCCGGCGCATCCCAGCGCTCATTTCAAACCCGCAAGAAATTCAACGAGATCGCGGACTTCGAATGGGGTGAGGGCCTCCGCAAGTCCCTCCGGCATGGCGCTGGGACCCGACTGCCGGTCCGCAATCTCCGCCTTCCGGACGGCACGAATTCCGGAATCGCCCGTGTCCGGATCGGTCGTCGCCACTTCAAGGACATCGTCCGACTCGCCCCGAATCAGCCCCGCCACCGTGCTGCCATCCCGGAGGGTGAGCACCACGGTCTCGTATCCCGGGGCGATCCGGGCGTTCGGACGGACCACGCTCTCGAGCAGGGCCGCACGATCGAGCCGCGCGCCGATGCCGTTCAGGTCCGGCCCGAGCGTCCCGCCCTCCACGCCAACCACGTGGCAGCGCAGGCACTGGACCTTGGCGTTGCGGCGAAACACCTCGCGCCCCCGCGCCGCGTCCCCGCCCTCGAGCAACTCCCGCTCCCGGCCGCCCGGATCGCCGGCATCCGGAAGACCGGCCCGGTTCAGGGCCTCCCGAAGATCCAGACGAAGCCCACCGGGCAGAGGACGTCCTCCGGTTTCCGGGTGCCATTGAAGCAGTGCGGCTGCCGCGGCCGCGTTGCGATCCGCATGCCGACCCAGTTGTGCCAGCGCCGCCTGCGCGAGGGCCAGTTCACCGGGGCGCCCGGGTACCAACGACGCGAGCAGGGACGCCGCGCCGTCCACATCCACCCGATCCAGCCAGGGAAGCGCTGCGGCCCGCACCCGGGCATCGGCATCGGCAAGCGCCAGGGCCACCGTCTCGGGCAGCAAGGGCGATCCCAGCGCACCCAGGGCCGGGAGAATGGCCACGCGCAATTCCGGCGGCGTGTCCGCGGCGCGGAACTTTTCGAACAACGGGGTGCCGGCCTCCTTGACGCCCAGGCGTGCCGCCACCTCGGCGACCGCCACCTGCAGGGAGAGGACTTCGCGCGTGCCCGCGGGCTGTCCGGCCTCATTCAGGGCGAAGGGATCCAAGAGCTCCCCGGCCACACGCAGAAAGGCCCGCTGAGCCGGGGCCGGATTGCGACGCAGCGCCATCGCCTCCTCGTACGACACCGACCGTCCGAGATCGGGAGGCAGCACGGGCACCTCGGCGGCACGCCCGAGCCCCCGTGCAGCCTGGGCCTGGGCCGCACGCGCCAGCAGCGGGTTGGCCGTGGCCCCGGCCGGTGGCGCGTCCGAAGAGGCGGCGTTCGCGGCAAGGGTCACCAGCGGACGCCACAAGCCATTGACGCGATCCAGCGGCGGTGGCCGTTCCCAATGGCCGAGGGCCTGCAAAGCCAGAAGCCGCGACCCGTCCGGCACATCCTCGCGCGCCGCGAATCCCGCCAGCATCTGCGCATGCTGCTGCGTGCCGAGACGGAAGCAGGCATTGATGACCCGGGAATGCAGGGAGGGCGGGCAATCAATCTTGGTGATGAAGGACGCCAGCGCCGGGAAACCCTCAGCGATCGGCACATCATGAATGGCCCGTCCCGCAGCAACGACCAGCCGGGGGTCCGGATCCGAGAGGAAGTTCGTGAGGGCCGCGTTGGTGAGCCGGCGGAGCGCCAGGAGCACCGCGAGGCGTCCCTCCACCGATGCCGAACCGGAAAACTGGCTGGAGAATGTCCCCATCCCGGGCCCCGTCACGGCGAGAAAACGCACGACCGCTTCCTGAAGGAACGGATCTCCGCCATCGCGCTCCAGCAGGATCGCCAGATCCATCGCGGGAAATCTCCCGGTGACCGTCCCTCCGAGCCGCTCTTCCAGCAGCGCGGCGTTGGTGGCCCCCACCACCCCGGACGCACCCGCCGCGACCGCTCCGGCGGCCCGCTGTGCGCTCGAAAAATGGGTTCGGACGGAACCCGGGCGGTACCCCGGAAAACGAAACCGCCGGGTGAAGGCCTCGACGGCAAGGTGCCGCACGCGCGGTGAAGCGTCCGACAGAAGCTCCCTCACCGGCGCTTCGGCATTCATCAGCCGGCCCTCGCCCAGAAGCACCAGCGCGGCCTGCGCCCGGATCTCCTCGTCGGAATCCTTCAGCAGGCCCAGCAGGGCCGCCAGTTCCGCCGCGCCCTCGGACGTGGGCAGGGTGCGGAGGATCTGGCCGAGACCCCAAAGCGCGTGAAGGCGGCCCAACCGGTCACCCGGGCCACGGGCCTTCTGCACAAAACCGTCGAGCGCCTGGGTCCCCCGCGCCGCCAACTCCCACTGGGCCTCCAGCCGGACACGACGGTCGGGATGCCCCAGCAGTCCCAGCAGTTCGCGCGTCTCACGTGCGCCCATGCCCTCGGCAAGCAGGCGCCTCACGGATTCAACCAGGGCGGCACTGCCCGGAGTCCCGGCGGATCCATCAGAGGTGATGCGGTAGATCCGCCCCCTCGGGGTCTGCCCCCAGCCGCTCACCCAGTCGAGAACGTATAACGCGCCGTCCGGGCCAAAATCCACGTCGGTCGGCCAGCAGTTCCAGAGGATTTTCTCCTTACGATCCACCACGTAGCTCGCGCCCTCCGGCCTCACGGTGAACGCCCAGATACCGCCAGGAAAATCCGCATGGAGAAAGGTCTGCCGGAACCGGTCCTCCAGTCCGGTGCCCGGAAAAAAGGCGAGTCCGCTGGGCCCCTGGCTGACCATGCCCGCGGACGGCAGAATGCCGTCCCGTCCGCCCTTCCAAAGTTCCTCCTGCACCCAGGGACCGAAACCCTCCATGTGCTGATAGCTGGTCCGCCAGCCATAGTCCCCGCCCTCCACCAGGTGCAGTACACGGCAGGGATCCGCCCCGGCAGTGTCATTGTCCACGGTCCAAAGGTTCCCCAGGTCATCAAAGGCAAGTTCCTGGGGATTGCGCAGGCCGAAACAAAACACCTCGAGGTTCCGCCCATCCGGCTCGCAGCGCAGCACGCCGCCGGTGTCGGGCAGGTGGATGACAACGCCCTCGCGGTTCGTGATGCAGGCCCCGCGATCCCCGAAACTCATGTAGATCCGGCCGTCAGGCCCCTTGATCAGCCCGTGTAGATCGTGTCCGGAGACCCCGATATGGACGCCAAAGCCGGTGGCAAGATTTTCCGTTTGGAGACTCCAGTCTTCCGTGGAGGAACGCGGGATCGGATGAAGCAACCACAGGTTGGGGATGCTGGCGAAGTAGAGACGGTCCCGGTCGGCCAGGACACCGGCGGCGGTGCCGTCCACAACGGAATTAAACCCGCGGGCGACCACCCCGGAGTGGTCCGCGCGTCCATCCCCATCGCGGTCCTCCAGCACACGTACCACCTCACTCTCCCGGGTGAGGAGGCTGAGATTGGTGGCGAACTCACGGGTGAGGAATGCGGCGCGATCCGCCACGTTGCGGAAGGCCATGTCCTCCAGGAGCCAGTTGGTGTGGGCCGTGATGTCAAAGACGCTGATGGCCCACCGGTCGGACTCTGCCAGAAAGACCCTCCCCTTCCCATCGAAGCTGAAGGCCACGCTGTTGCTCAACTGCGGCTCGGCGGCCCAGACGTCGAGTTTCAGCCCCGGCGCCAGCTGAAACGTCCGCGCATCCGATGCTGCCGAGGCGAATGCCGCGGACGACGCCGCATGCTGCGCACCCAACCACAGGGCGCCGGCACACCCGGTCAGAAAAACGACAACGATCCGAAACACGGGCGCAGCGTAGCCACGGACACCACCAACTCAACTGCCCGCCGATGGGGCGCCGTCACCCGCCGGAGTGAATGGGCACCCGTGCACGGCCGGAGACGACAAAATCGCTCCAGGGCCCGGGCTTCGAACTCGCCGCCCCGGAAGCCGTTGATCCCAGAAACCGCCACCGTCTCATTTCTGTAATGCCGCAGAAACCTCGTCGAAACAATGGAGGCGTTTGTTCCGGAGATGAAATCTCCAAAATCCTCCGCGTTGAACTGCGGACCCGCCAAGGGCGGAACACTTCCCGTGTCCGGAACGTCCCCAACGGCGTCGTCACCGAAAGCCGGCTTGCATCCGCCCCCCCCGCGCTCTCCGGTGCCCCGTCCGATCTCACTCCGGCCCATGCCCCCGCGAAGCCGGTGCACCTCCTGCAAATAGCGGCCGCCCGGTTGCCGCCTCAGGCATCCGTCGGAAACGGCAGGTCCACCACCCGCACGACCGTCTCGGTGCCGTCGCGTTTCAGGAGCAACTGCGTACCCGGCGCAAAGGACTCCTTGCGGACATATCCAAGGGCCAGTCTTGCGCCCAAGGCGGGGGACCACTTGGCGCTGGTGACATAGCCGGCCTCGCGCCCGTCCCGATAAAGCTTGTCCCCCTTCTCCGGCATCGGCTCATTCCCGTCGGGCAACCGGAGGCCCCGAAGCGCCTTGGTCACCTGCCCGTAGGTCCGAATCCGCGCGATCGTCTCCTGCCCCGTGTAACAGCCCTTGGTGTAGCTGATCGCCTCACGGTCAAGCCCGGCCTCGGGCGGCAGATTAGTGCCGTCCATGTCCACCGGAAATCGGGGAATTCCCGCCTCAAAACGCGCCAGATCCAACGCATCGAATCCGGCCAGTCCTCCCCCGAGATCCCGGGCGATCGCCACCAGCCGATCCAGCACCGCCTCCTGCGATTCCACCGGGACAAACAGGTCGGCGCCCGGGAAGCCTGCCCTCGGCCGATGGATCAGATACAGTTCCCCCAGGGTGGCGTCTTCGCCCGTAAGAACGTCGAGCCGCCGCCCGGGCAGTCCGGGAAACAGCCCCAGGCCCTGCACCAGGCCGGCCGTTCGCGGGCCCTGCACGGTGAGGAGTCCATAGTGCGGCGCGACTTCCACGACCTGGACATCCTCGGCGACAATGTGGTGTTCCAGACGTTCCCGCAGGAGCGCGGTGAGACCGGGTTCGAAATCCAGCAACAGTTCCCCGGAAAGTGCATGGACCACCACATCGGCAACCAGCCGCCCCCGGGGAGTGCAGAATGCCGCGGCACAGCCCTGGCCGGCCTCAAGGGCACGCACATCATTGGTCACCTGTCCGTTGAGGAACCGGACCCGGTCGCCGCCGGTCAGACACAGGCGTCCGCGAAACCCAAGGTCGCCGACCGCCACCGCGCGGCGCAGCGCCTGATATTCCGCCATCGGGTCGCCATAATCCGCAACAATCTCCATCCCGGCGAGCTCGGAAAACCGGCCTCCGAGCATCGCGTGGACCTCGTGCATGCGCAGCGGCGTCATGCAACGCACCCTACGCCCAACCCGCGACCGCGTCATCCCGCGGCATGCATGTTGGGTCTTCCGAATTCCGGTATTGCGAATCCCAGATCGCCGGGATCGTCCGTGCGCCCCGGGCACGCCCGCAAGCGGTCGCTGAAAAACGGTCGCTGCAGGGCGACACGCCCCTCCCCGTGACCGTTCGGGACTGCCGGGGAGGTATGCGGGGCGAGTCCGGGCCCGCGGGATCCGGCCTAGTAGCGGTAATGCTCCGGCTTGTACGGCCCGTCCAAGGGCACTCCCAGGTATTCGGCCTGCGCCTTGGTCAACTGGGTGAGCTTGACGCCGATCTTTTCGAGGTGCAGCCGCGCCACCTCCTCGTCGAGCTTCTTGGGGAGGCGATACACGGTTTTTTCGTACCGGTCGCGGTGGGTCCACAGATCAATCTGGGCCAGCGTCTGGTTGGTGAAGGAGTTGGACATCACGAAGGACGGGTGGCCGGTGGCGCAGCCCAGGTTCACCAACCGTCCTTCGGCCAGCAGGTAGATGCTCTTGCCGCCCGGGAGATGATACCGGTCGTACTGCGGCTTGATGTTCTCGATCCGGACCCCCTTCGCCCGCTTGAGGGCGTCCACCTGGATCTCGTTGTCGAAGTGGCCGATATTGCAGACGATCGCCTGATCCTTCATGCGCAGCATGTGGTCCACGGTGATGATGTCGCAGTTGCCCGTGGTGGTGACGTAGATGTCGCCGGTCCCGAGTGTGGACTCGATGGTGTTCACCTCGAACCCCTCCATGGCGGCCTGCAACGCATTGATCGGGTCTATTTCCGTGACGATGACCCGCGCGCCGTAGGCGCGGAGCGAATGGGCGCTGCCCTTGCCCACATCGCCGTAGCCGCAGACCACGGCCACCTTGCCGGCCACCATGACGTCTGTGGCGCGCTTGATGCCGTCGGCGAGGGATTCGCGGCATCCGTACAGGTTGTCGAATTTCGACTTGGTCACCGAGTCGTTCACGTTGATGGCGGGCACCAGCAGCTTGCCCGCCTCCTTCATCTGGTAGAGCCGGTGAACTCCGGTGGTGGTCTCCTCGGAGACCCCGCGCCAGTCCTTGACGATCCGGGTCCAGATTCCGGGTTTCTCCGTCGCCAGGCGGCGCAGCAACGACTTGACCACCCGGACCTCATGGCTGTCGCCACGGGTCTGATACGCCCAGCGGGAACCCTGCTCCAGCTCATACCCCTTGTGGATCAGCAGCGTGACATCGCCGCCGTCGTCCACAACCAGTTGCGGTCCCGTGTCCCCGGGAAACAGGATCGCGCGGAGGGTCAGCTCCCAATACTCCTCCAGCGTCTCCCCCTTCCACGCAAAGACCGGCGTGCCGGTGGCCGCGATCGCCGCGGCCGCGTGATCCTGGGTCGAAAAGATGTTGCAGGATGCCCAGCGGATGCGGGCGCCGAGCGAGACCAGCGTCTCGATCAGCACCGCGGTCTGGATCGTCATGTGCAGGGACCCGGTGATGCGAACACCCTTCAGCGGCTGCTGCTTCGCATATTTCCTCCGGACTGCCATGAGGCCGGGCATTTCGTGCTCGGCGACCGCAATCTCCTTCCGACCCCAGTCGGCCAGGGCGATGTCGCGGACGATGTAGTCGGCCCCCTTGGGCGTCTGTGCGGCGAAGGTGGCGAGGTTGGGCAGTGACGCGGCGACCTCGGCAAGCGCGGCGGCGGCTTTGACTTTGGATTTGGCCATAATCGGGTTTGGAAGAACTGGGCTTTCAGGCGACCGCCCGCTTCAACGCAGCAGCCTTGTTGGTCTGTTCCCAAGGGAGATCGGCATCATCCTTGCCGAAATGGCCGTAGTTGGTGGTCCGGGAATAAATCGGACGCAGCAGGTTGAGCTGCCGGACGATGTCGGCCGGCTTGAAGCTGAAGACCTTCTGGACCGCCCGCGTGATGGCCTCGTCCGTGAGCCCCTCGCGGGCCGTGCCAAACGTGTTGACGTACACGCTCACGGGATCGGGGTAGCCGATCGCGTAGGCGAACTGGATCTCCGCATGCCGGGCGAGTCCGGCGGCGATGATGTTCTTCGCGACGTACCGGCCCATGTAGGTGGCGCTGCGATCCACCTTGCTGGGATCCTTGCCCGAAAACGCCCCCCCCCCGTGACGTCCCCAGCCACCGTAGGTGTCAACGATGATCTTTCGACCGGTCAGTCCGGTGTCGCCCTGGGGTCCACCCACGACGAAATTGCCGGTCGGATTGATCAGGAACAGCGTGTCCTTGGTGAGCAAATGCCCGGGGAGGACCTTCTTGATGACCTCCTCGATGCAGAATTCCTCGATGACCGCGTGCTCAATGCCGGCGGCATGCTGGGTGGAGATCACCACGTTGGAAATCCCGACCGGCTGGCCGTCCTCGTAGATGACCGATACCTGCGACTTCGCGTCCGGACGCAACCAGGGAGCCCGCTTGCCGGCCTTGCGGATCGCGGTGAGCTTTCGCCCAAGGCGATGTGCGAACATGATGGGGCTCGGCATCAACTCGTCGGTCTCGTCACAGGCGTATCCGAACATCAGTCCCTGGTCGCCGGCACCCTGCTCCGCCTTCTTCTTTCCCTTCGCCGCCCGGGCGTCCACACCCTGGGCAATGTCGGGCGACTGCTGCGTGATCAGCAGATTCACGAACACTCGGTCGGCGTGGAAGACATCGTCGTCGTGGACGTATCCGATGCCCCGGATCGCCTCCCGGGCGATCTGCACGTAGTCCAACTTCGCCTTCGTCGTGATCTCCCCGCCAATGACCACCATGTTCGACTTCACATAGGTCTCGCAGGCCACCCGGCTGTGCCTGTCCTGCGCCAGACAGGCGTCGAGAACCGCGTCGGAGATGGTGTCAGCCACCTTGTCGGGATGCCCCTCGCCAACGGATTCGGAGGAGAAAATGAAGCGTTTGCTCATGGACGGTGAGTGATGATCAAATATAAAAAACTAACGTATTGACGTATCTTGATGCGAGGATACGAAAGTTGACCGGGTGGTCAACGCGCAAATTTGGTAGGGAGGGCCAATGACGAGGTTGGGCGGACGAAAATGGGAGCTCGCAGCGCTGATCGCGGGGCTGGCGCTCTGGGCGACGGCGGATACGCCGCGCCGGGGCATCGTGGCCGCCGGGCAGGCGGTGGCCACGCAGGCGGGTCTGGATGCTTTTGCGGCGGGTGGCAATGCCGTGGACGCCGCCATTGCCTGCGCCCTCACGCTGGGTGTTGTGGACGGCCACAACTCCGGGATTGGAGGCGGTTGCTTCATGACCCTGCGGCTTGCGGACGGCCGCGTGCTGGCCTTGGACGGGCGGGAAACGGCTCCCGCCGGGGCACAACCTGAATTGTTTCTTCGGGACGGGAAGCCGGATCCGCGGCTCTCCCGGGACGGCGCACTGGCGGTGGGTGTCCCGGGCGAACTGGCGCTGCTGGCCTACGCGGGCACGAACTTCGGGCGGCTGCCCCTTGCGCGCCATCTGGAGGCGGCGTCTCGGATCGCATCGAACGGGTTTGCCCTCGACCGCCATTTCGCCTCGCGGCTCGACGCGACACGCGAAGGCCTCGGCGAATTCCAGCCGTCCCGGGACATTTTCCTCAGGGCTGACGGCTCACCATGGCGTGCCGGAGACCGTCTCGTGCAGCGGGATCTCGCGACGTCCTACCTGCAGATTGCGACCCACGGGGCGGACTGGTTTTACCGGGGGCCCTTCGCGGATCGTCTCGACGCCTGGATGCGCGGCCGTGGCGGCATCCTGAACGCGGACGATCTCCGGAGCTACCGTGTGCGAACCCGGGAGCCGGTCCGGGGCACCTATCGCGGGTGGGAAATCGTGAGCTTTCCACCCCCCAGTTCCGGAGGGGTCCATGTGATCCAGATCCTCAACATCCTGGAGCACTTCGACCTCCGGTCCATGGGAGATCGTTCAGCGGCATTCACGCACACGGTTGCCGAGGCCATGAAGCGGGCGTTTGCGGACCGGGCACACTGGCTTGGGGACCCCGAGTTCACGCAGGTGCCGCGCGGCCTCGTCTCCAAGGACTACGCCCGCGGACTGGCTTTGGGGATCCGCCCGGACCGCGCCACTCCGGTCCCCGGCGCGGGACGTCCACCGCATGCGGACTCCGACCACTTCCGCGTGGAGGCTGCGCGGCACACCACGCACTTTTCGACCGCCGACACGGAGGGCAACTGGGTCGCCTGCACGGCATCGCTGAACACCAGCTTTGGCAGCAAGGTGGTCGTTCCCGGCACCGGCATCCTGCTCAACAATCACCTGGATGATTTCGCCATGGCGCCGGGCGTTCCCAACGCGTTCGGACTCGTTGGGAACGACGCCAATGCAGTGGCTCCGGGCAAGCGTCCGCTGTCGAGCATGAGTCCGACGCTCCTGCTCCGGGAGGGGCGGCCGGTGCTCTCCGTGGGTGCGGCCGGAGGGCCCACGATCATCTCGCAAACCGTCCTGGCCATCGTGCGCACCGTGGATTTCGGGCAGGACCCTGCGACGGCGCTGGCGGGTCCTCGCCTTCATCACCAATGGCTTCCGGACGAATTGCACCTCGAAGCCGCGTTCGAGGTCCACGTCCTGGAGGCGCTGAGATCCCGGGGACACACCGTGGTGGTGGAACCCGTCCTGGGCGCGGCCCAAGTCGTGGGCATCGAAGGCGGAGTTCTCCTGGGTGCCGCCGATCCGCGCGGAGAGGGTCGGGCAGCCGGCTGGTGATGAACCGCCGGCTCCACCGACTCCACGCCGCTGCCCGGGTGCTCCGCAAACTTGAACTTTACGGATCCTCTTTGGCGCCCAACGATCGCCCTTATGGATCCCCTCTTCCCGCGCGGCAGCCGCGCTCGGTCCCATCGGGCGTTCACCCTGATCGAGCTGCTCGTGGTCATTGCCATCATTGCCATCCTGGCGGGCATGCTGCTGCCGGCGCTGGCCCGGGCGAAAGCCAAGGCCGGGCAGGCCCGTTGCATCAGCAATCTCAAGCAGGTCATCCTCGCATTCCAGCTCTATGCCGATGACCACCAGGACGTCTACCCGCTGTGCCGCGACTGGGCGTCGGCCGGCGGCAAGGACGGAACCTATGACCTGTTCGTGGCGATGACCAACAAGCCGCTGTTCCGTTACCAGGGTTCCCCCGAGATCTTCAAGTGCCCGGCCGACCGCGGGGACATCTTTTACGAGCGGAATTTCGGGCGCCGCGCCACCAACTGCTACGTCCAGTACGGCACCAGCTATCTCATGCAGTGGGCCGCGGACTACTTCCGGGTGAAGCGAATCACGGGGAACGTGGCCGCCGCGCGCACCGGCTACGACGGCAACTCGATGAAGTCGTCCGAGGTTGCCCTCAGCGCCGCCAACAAGATCATGATTGGCGACTGGCCCTGGCACCCCAACCGTGGCTGGGAGGACAAGAAGAGCCAGTGGCACAACGTCCGGGGCAAAAGCCTGTCGGTACTCGCGTTCGGCGACGGCCACGCCGAGGCATTCAAGTTTCCCACCCGGCGCGACTCGGACCCGTTTTGGCAGCAACGTCCTGATCCCGCGTTTACCTGGTGGTGATGCCCGGGAAATTTTCCGCACCCGGGCTTGACGCTCCGCGTCGTCGTTGGCTAAATCTCCGGCAAGTGTCCTTTTGGTGGGTGGCTGAGGCCACGGAGAAGTCGGTTTTCCAACCGGCTTTTTTGTTACCCGCGTGGGACACACAACGCTGACGCATCTGACTCATGAACCCGGATTTGCTGGCAATGTTGGAGTTTTTCGAGAAGGAAAAAAACATCCCCCGCGAGACGCTGCTGGCGGCGGTCGAGGAGTCGCTGCTCGCGGCAGCCAAAAAAGCCGTGGGCCCGGCTCGCGAGCTCCGCGTGGAAACCGACCCCAAGTCCGGCGACATCCGGGCATGGGCGCGGCTCATCGTCACCGAGCGGATCGTGTCCAAACATGATCAGATTACGGTGTTCGACGCCCGCCGTGCCGGATATCCCGAGGCCAAGGTCGGCGACGAGATCGAGGTCGAGGTCACCCCGGCGGGTTTTGGCCGCATCGCAACACAGGCCGCCAAACAGGCCCTCAGCATGCAGCTGCGCCGTGCGGAGAAGGCCATGATCTACGAGGAGTTCAAGGACCGCGTCGGCGACATCGTCAGCGGTACCGTGCGCCGCTTCGAGAAGTCCGATGTCGTCCTCGACCTTGGAAAGTTCGAGGCCATCCTTCCCAACAGCGAACGCGTGCCCACCGAGGAATACCAGATTGGCGAACGCATCCGGTGCTACGTCAAGAAGGTCCAGCAGGCCGCACACGGGCCGGAGATCGTCCTGACCCGCGCGGACCCCGAATTTGTCCTGAAACTCTTCAAGCTGGAGGTGGCGGAGCTGAACGATGGAACCATCGAGGTGCGCGCCATCGCGCGGGAGCCGGGCTTTCGGACCAAGCTCGCGGTGCATTCGCGTGACTCGAAAGTGGACCCGGTGGGCGCCTGCGTCGGCCTCCGGGGAAACCGGGTCAAGAACATCGTCCGGGAACTCAACAACGAGAAGGTGGACATCATCCCGTGGTCTGCCGACGTCAAGACCTTCGTCACCAAGGCTCTCGACCCGGCGCACCTCAAGACCGTGGAGGTGGATGAGGAACGCAAACGCGTCCGGGTCACCACCACGCCCGACCAGCTCCCCCTCGCCGTCGGCCGGCGCGGCCAGAACGCGCGCCTCGCCTCCCGGCTGACCGGGTGGCAGATTGACATCGAGGCCGCCGTGGAGAAGGACGTCTTCCAGACGAAGGTGGAGCAGGCGGTCCGGGAGCTGATGACCGTCCCCGGCATTTCGGAGCCGACGGCACGCGCGCTCGTCATGGCCGGAATCCACTCCATTGAAGGGCTGCTCGAAGTGGACGTGGACGCGCTCTCGGAGGTGCGGGCCGTGGACGACCCGGAGGTGCGTGCCGTGGGCGACACAGCGGCCGCCGTGCTGGAGGCGGTCCGTTTTGAAATGGAGCGACGCGGCAACGGAAACCCGTAGCCGCCGAAGCGGCGCCCGAATAGGCTCCCGCCGCAGTCGGTTTCTTTGAGACCGCCCCGTCGCCCGTCCGGATGGACCGGCGCAGGGCGGTCGGATTTGGTCACTACGAAGCTATGCCCGTTCGCATTTACGAGATCGCCAAGGACCTGAACCTGGACAGCAAAACCGTGCTGACCAAGGCCCGGGAGCTCGGCATTCCTGCCGCCAAGGTGGCCTCGAGTTCCCTCGACAAGATCACCGCCGAGTACCTTCGCGAACAATTGCTCCCGATGGCGCAGCCCGCATCGGGCTCCGAGCCGGCCGCGGTGGCGCCACCCCCGGAGCCCGTGGTGCCTTCCGAGCCCGAACGGCCCACCTTCATCGCCCCGGAGTTGCCGCATGTCCCGGAGGCTGAGCCGCCCGAACTGACGCCGGAAGCCGCGATTGAAGCGGACGAGGGCGCCGTTGAAGCCCCCGACCTGCCGCTTGCGGCGACGGAGGCACTCGCGAACGTCGAGGGGATCGAAATCCAGGAGGCCCCTCTCCAAACGGAAGCCCCGGGCGTGGAGCAGCCCTCCAACGGCTCTGCTCCCGCTCCAGCCCCGGCGGCCTTGCCCATTCCGCCGCCGGCTCCGCCGAAAACCCAGATCGGCCAACTCGTGGGCCGCATTGATTTGGGGCAGATCCGACCCCGGCCCGGTGCCACCGCGCGCGATGACCGGGGGCGGGCCGCCACCGGGACGGATCGGCCCGGAATGGGCAACCGGACTCCCGGCGCCCCGGGCGGCGCCCGCACCGGGCAGCCGTTTCAGGGCCGCGGAGGTCCCGGCATGGGCGGGCGCCAGGGCAGCATGGGACCCGGGCGCGGCCACCCCGGGGGCATGTCCCGGCCTGCGCCCTCCACGCCCGCCAAGCCCGCGGCACCAAAGTTTGTCGCCCCGGCGGACGGCCCCGTGATCACGATGAAGCCGCCGATCGCGATCCGCGAGCTGGCGGAAAAAATGGGACGGAAACCGTTCCAGATCATCGCCGACCTGATGGGCATGGGCGTATTCGTCACCGTCAACCAGACCATTGACGGAGACATCGCACAGCGGGTGTGTGCGAAGAACGGCTTCCGGTTCGAAAGTGAAAAACGGAATCTCGGCGCCCACCAGGTCACGATCCAGCCGAGGGAACCCAAGCTCGAACTGGATCCCGGAGATCAGCCGGAGGCGCTCCTGCCACGGCCGCCGGTCATCACCATCATGGGGCACGTGGACCACGGAAAGACCACGCTCCTCGACCGCATCCGGAAGTCGAACGTCGTCTCCGGCGAGGCGGGTGGCATCACCCAGCACATCGGCGCCTACACCATCGCCTACCCGCACCCGGTGACCGGCGTGCTCGGCCAGTTGACGTTCCTCGACACTCCGGGCCACGCCGCGTTTTCCGCCATGCGCGCCCGCGGCGCCAATGTCACGGACATCGTCGTGCTGGTCGTCGCCGCCAATGACGGCGTCATGCCACAGACGCTGGAGGCCCTCGCCCACGCGAAGGCCGCGAGGGTCCCCATCATCGTCGCCGTCAACAAGATTGATCACCCCAACGCCAACGGCATGATCGTCCGACAGCAACTCCAGCAGGAGGGTTTGTCCCCGGATGACTGGGGCGGCGACACGCTGTATGTGGACTGCTCGGGCCTCACGGGTGTCGGGGTGGACAAGCTGATCGAGAACATCCTGCTCCAGGCCGAATTGCTCGAGCTCAAGGCAAATCCCAACCGGAAGGCCCACGGCAACGTCATCGAGTCGGGGATTGATCCCGGCGGCCCGGTCGCCACGGTCCTGATCCGCAAGGGCACCCTCCGGCAGGGCGACGTGATCCTGTGCGGCGTCCATTACGGACGCGTCCGCTCCATGATGGACGAGGAGGGCAAGCGGCTGAAGGAGGCCGGCCCCTCGGTCGCCGTGCGGGTGCTCGGTCTGAATGGCGTTCCGGAGGCCGGATCGGAGTTCCTCGCGGTGGACCATGAAAAGGCCGCCCGGGATCTGGCCGGGGATCGCGCGGCAGCCGCAAAGAAGGCGGAACTGGAGGGCATCCGCCCGAAACGCCAGACCCTCGAGGACATCTTCGGTGACATCAAGGATGCCTCCAGCAAGGTGCTCAAGCTGGTGGTCAAGGGGGACACGCAGGGTTCGGTCGAGGCCATTTGCGAGGCGCTGGCAAAGATCGAGTCCAAAAAGATTTCCCTCGAGGTGGTGCACGACGCCGTCGGTGCCATCACCCGGGACGACGTCATGCTCGCGAGCGCTGCGGATGCCGTGATCCTCGGATTCCACACCCGCGTGGACACCATTGCCGCGGAGACCGCCAAGCGCGAGGGGGTTCAGATCAAGCTCTATGCCATCATCTACGAGCTGGTGGATCAGGTGAAGGAGGCGATGGCGGGCCTGCTGGATCCGCTGCTCAAGGAGGTGGTGGTCGGCCAGGCGGAGGTTCGGAAGGTGTTCGATCTCTCCAAGGGCGGACGGGTTGCCGGGTGCTATGTCACCCAGGGTCGCCTGCTGCGCGGCAAGATGCGCCTGCGTCGGAAGGGTCACGTGGCCTACGAAGGGCTCTCGCTCACCCTGAAGCGCTTCCAGGATGAGGTCAACGAGGTGCGCGCCGGGATGGAGTGCGGCGTGCGGCTGGACGGATTCGACGATCCCCAGGAGGGGGATGTGATCGAGTGCTACACCGTCGAAAAAGTGGCGCAGAAACTCGATTGAATCAGCGTCGCGGTCCCGCGCCGGGATCGCGCGCCCCGGTTTTCATGGAATCGAACAACCGCCGCCTTGCCCGGGTCCGCGAGCTGCTCAAGCAGGAAATCGCCCGCATTCTCCGGGAGGAACTCGACCTCAACGACGTCGGACTGTTGACGGTGAACGCCGTGGGGGTCGGACGCGACCTGCGGTCGGCGGTCGTGTTCCTCGGATTTGTCGGCACCCCGGCCCAGCGCCGGCGTGCCCCCGAGGTTCTTGCCGAACAGGGCGGACTGATCCGCTCCCGCGTCGGGGCCAACGTCCGGCTGAAATTCACCCCGGAAATCCGGTTCCAGCTCGATGACTCCATTGAACAGGGCAACCGCGTCCTCGCGCTGCTCGACGCCCTCGAGCGCGAGGCCCCCTCTCCCTCACCGGCTCCCCCCACCGGCTCCTGATGAAACCCGCACCCAAAGCCGTCGAACAGATTCTCGAAGCCCTCGCGACCTGCCGCACCGTGTGCGTGGTCGGACACATCCGGCCCGACGGGGATTGCATCGGATCCCAGGTGGGTCTGGGCCTGGCATTGGAGGGCGCAGGGAAGTCGGTGACCATCTGGAACGATGATGGATGTCCCGAGAAGCTGCGGATCCTGGATCCTGGCCGGCGGGTGACCGCACCGGTGCCGGGCCGCAAGTTTGACGCCGTGATCGCCACGGATTGCGCGAGCTTCGAGCGGCTGGGACGGTGTGGCGAGCACGTCGGCGACCGGAGGGTCTTCCTCAACATTGACCATCACGGCAGCAACACCCGGTATGCAGACATCAACTGGATCTCCCCGCGCGAGCCGAGCACCGGCGAGCTGATTTACGACCTGTGCCGCTGGGCGGGTTGGAAGATCACCCGGCCGATCGCCGACTGCCTGTTTGCCGCCGTCAGCACCGACACCGGCAGCTTCCAATACGCCACGACCACGCCCGACACGTTGCGGACCGCGGCGGAACTGGTCGAGGCGGGCGCCGACCTCGGCCGGATCTGCGAGGAGGTTTACCAGAGCTATCCGCTGACCCGGGTGCGCCTGCTGCGGCAGGTGTACAACAAGTTTCGGCTCACCCACAACAACCAGGTGGGCTATTTCTGGCTGAAGCAGTCCGACTACAGCCGGGCCGGCGCGGCACCGGAGGAAAGTGAGGGCCTGATTGACCACATCCGCGCCATCGAGGGGGTGGTGGTGGCCGTGATGCTGGAGGAAATGGAACCCGACCTCACCCGGCTGAGCCTGCGCAGCAAGAGCGACCGGGTGGACGTGAGCGCGATTGCCGCGTTGTTTGGCGGCGGCGGGCACAAGGCTGCCGCAGGCGCCCGCTACCAGGGCTCCCCGCTGGGACTGCAGCGGCGCCTGCTCTCCGCGATCCGCCTGGCCCTCAACGGAAAGCCGCTGCCGGCTCGCAAATGACGCCCGCCCACACGCCGTTTGACGGCGCCCTGCTGGTGGACAAGCCGCCGGAGTGGACCTCCCACGACGTGGTGGCCAAGGTCCGAAACCACTTCCGTTTGGACAAGGTCGGGCACTGCGGAACGCTCGATCCCATGGCCACCGGGCTGCTCATCCTGGTGATCGGCAAGGCCACCCGGATGTCGGAGCGCTTCATGGCCTCCGACAAGGTGTACGAGGGCGCCATGCGCCTGGGGGAGACGACCGACAGTTATGACGCGGACGGTGAGCTGACCTCGACGCGCGCCGTGCCGCCGCTCACACTCGAAGCCCTGAACGACGCCGCGGCCGGATTCCTCGGCGAACAACTGCAGACCCCGCCGATGGTCAGCGCCATCAAGGTCCGAGGAATCCCCCTGCACCGGCTGGCGCGACAGGGCCGGGAGGTGCCTCGGGAACCGCGGCGCGTGCACATCCACACCTTCCGCTTCACCGACTACGAGGAGCCCTTCGCCTATTTCCGGGTGAGCTGTTCCAAGGGCACCTACGTCCGATCCCTGGCGCAGGACTTCGGGGAACGGCTCGGCTGCGGCGCCCATCTTTCAGCGCTGCGCCGCACCGGTTCCGGCCGCTTCGACCTCGCCGGGGCGTTGCCGCTGGCCGACCTGCTGCGTCTCGACAAACCGGCACTCGCGGAGCGCATCATCCCGCTGGTGCGGCTCCGCTCGTGGGAGTAACCCGGGACGTCCAACGCCTGATCTGCCCATGCTGGTCACCCGGAGCCCCGCCACCCTGCCCCGCCCGGCCCATGGGCTCTGCCTGGCCCTTGGGATGTTCGATGGCGTGCATCTGGGTCACCAGCACGTGCTCCGACATGCAATCGTCCACGCCTCCACCGTCGCGGGTGCGGCCGTCGCGCTGACCTTCGATCCCCACCCGCTGTCCGTCGTCCGGCCCGACCGCGCCCCGCGGCTGCTGCAGTCGCTCCCGCAGCGGCTCCGTGCAATCGAGGCGCTCGGCCTTGACGCCGCGCTGGTGATCCCCTTCACGACGGCGCTGGCCGCCCTTGAGGGTCGGGCGTTTATCGAGACGTTGCTGCGCGAGACCGGACGCATCCGCAGCCTCAGCGTGGGCGAAGGCTTCCAGTTCGGGCGCGACCGAACCGGCACGGTGGATCTGCTGCGGGCGCTGGGCGACGGACACGGATTTCATGTCCACGTGGCGCCACCGGTATCCCTCGGTGGCGAGGTCGTCAGCAGTTCGAGAATCCGCTCCCACCTCCGCGCCGGGGCACTCGACGAAGCCTCGGAGTTGCTGGGCCGCCCGTATGCGGTTTCCGCTAGGGTGATCGCCGGGGACGCCCGGGGGCGGACCCTTGGGTTTCCGACCGCAAATCTCGATGTCGCCGGCCTTGAACTGCCCACCGGCGGTGTGTTCGCGGTCCGGATCCGCCGGATCGCGGCCGGAACCGATCACCCGGGCGTCCTGAACCTTGGCACCCGACCGACGGTGTCGCCGGACGGCGGCCCCCTGCGGTGTGAGGTGCACCTGCTGGACTTCGCAGGGGACCTCTATGGGGAGGAACTGGAGGCGACCTTCGTCGAGCGGTTGCGCGGGGAACAACGGTTTCCCGACGCCGAAGCCCTGAAATCGCAGATCACCGCCGATGTGGCCGCAGCGCGGCATGCGCTGAATTCAGGGGTTTGAACGGGACCGCCGGAGTCCCTGCGGACAGGCGCGGGAGTCCTCAGTGCGCCGGGAGCTGGCGCCATTCTTGCCCCCAGCCGATCCCTGCGGATCCACAGGGGACCCTTCCCCGACCTCTCCCAAGGCCATAACCTGTTCCGGTGTCCGCGATCGAGCTGAGCGACTCGTTCTTCCAGAAATCCGCCGGATGGGAGGCGGTCCAGCATGCCCGGGCCCTGCTGGGCTCCGGCCGGGTGCTGTCCTCCAACTGGACACCTCCCCTGCTCAAGGGCGTCGTCCAGGGCGGCGACACCACCTACCGGTCCGGACTGGTCATCCGGGGCATTGCAGACATTGACAACCTCTGCACCTGCCGGCCTTCGCGGGAGGACGGAATCCTGTGCGCCCACTCGGTGGCGGTCGGTCTGCATCACCTTCACGGAGCCAACCCGAAACCGCCGGACGCCGGGAGGACGACCGGACCACGGCCGGGCGCTTCGAATCCGGCAAGATCCCCGGTGGGCGCCCGCCTTCCGCGAAGTCCCGTGGGAACGCCGCTGACGATTCACGTCCTCCTCCCGCCCAATCTGCCCGAGGCGCTGGCCCGCGGCCGGGCAATGCTGGTGCTGGAGGGCGAGTCCCCACGCGGCCGGGCACCGCTGAATGCCCACACCGCCTCGGGACCGTTCCAGATTCCGGAGCCTGACGCGGCCCTGTTGGATGCCGTCGAGGCGCTTGCCGGCGGACAGACCCCCGGGATGCTGCAACTCACCGCGCGGGATTTCCTGTCGCTGCTGCCCGGACTGGCTGGACATCCCCGGATCACCCTGGGGCGGCAGCAACCCCTGACGATTTCACGCGAAGCGGTGTCCCTGCCGCTCAAAGCCACGCTGGCACCCGGCGGCGAGATCGTGCTGGCGCTGTCCCCGGGCACTCCCCCGCCGAAGCTGCTGACCGCCGACTCGGACTGGGCATGGATGGAGGGTCCGCGAATCGCGCCCCTGGGACTTGGCGACCTGCTGCGCGCGGTGCTTCGGGGGCCGCTGCAGATCCCGCGAACCCGGGTGCCTGAGTTCCTCCTCCGGCAATGGCCGGCGTTGGCGGCGGCAGGCGGACTCGTTGCCGACTTCGATCCGGGCACGTTCGAGCTCTCGCCGCAGCCCCCGAGGTTTCTCCTCCACCTGTCCGGCGGTCTCGCCCAACTCACCGCCACGCTGCAGGCCGCATATGGCGCACGCATCCTGACCGTCGGGGTCACCGCCGCCAACGAGGAGGCCTGGCTTCCCGACCCTGCCCACCCACGACGCTATGCCACCCGCGACCTGGCCTCGGAGCACAGCGCCTTCCAGCGGCTTCGGTCGGCCGGCTTTCAGGGACCCAACGCACAGGGATTGTGGCAGCTCACGGGTCAGGATCGGGTCGTGTCGTTCTTCGCACGCGCGCATCCCGCGATGGAACGGGACTGGACCGTGAGCCTCGAGGAACGGCTTGATCGCAGTGCCAGAACGCATCTCGAACGGATCCAGCCCGCGATCCGGATCCGCCCCGGCACCGGGGACTGGTTTGATCTCGAGGTGCACTACGCGGGTGCGGGCGGGGAATCGTTCAGTGCGGCCGAGATCCAGCAGCTGCTGCGCGGGGGCGGGAGCCGGCGGCTCAAGAACGGGCGGCTGGCCGTGCTGGACACCGGGGCGGTCGAAGAATTGCAGGAGGTCATGCTCGATTGCGCGCCCCGTCAGGAAACGGGACCCGGGGGTCCGCGCTACCGGATGACCACCGCCCAGGCGGGCTTCCTGGAGGCCTCCCTTCGCCATCAGGGGTTCGAGGTCGAGGCGCCCCCTCAGTGGCGGGATCAGGTGCGTCAGTTGAGCGGGGAGATTCAACGCCCCTGCCCCCCCCTGGGTCCTCTGGAGAACACGCTGCGCGCCTATCAGAAGGAGGGCGTGGCGTGGATCCGGTTCCTTCGCGATCATGGATTTGGCGGCGTCCTCGCCGATGAAATGGGGCTGGGAAAGACGCTTCAGGTCCTTGCCCACCTGCAGGCCCTGGTCCGGGGCACCCGGGGCGCGCGGCCTGCTTCCGGGCCGTCCCTGGTCATTTGTCCCACGTCCCTGGTGTTCAACTGGGCCGCCGAAGCCGCCCGATTCACCCCGGACCTTCGAGTGGTCGTGCTTGCCGGTCCCGGACGCCATGAAGCGTTCGCCCGCATTGGCGACAGCGATCTCGTGGTGACCAGCTATCCACTCCTTCGGCGCGACCTCGACCGCCATCGGGACATGGACTACGACACGGTGATCCTCGACGAGGCCCAGCACATCAAGAACCGCCAGACCCAGAACGCCCGCAACGTGAAGGCCGTCCGGTCCCGCCACCGGCTGATCCTCACCGGTACGCCCCTCGAGAATTCCGTCCTCGACCTCTGGAGTCTTTACGACTTCCTCATGCCCGGATACCTCGGGTCCGCGGAGGATTTTCGGGAACGCTACGAAATCCCCATCGTCAAGGAGCGCGACCAGGCCAGCATGGAGCGGCTCTCCCGGCGGGTGCGCCCCTTCCTCCTCCGGCGGCTCAAGCGCGACGTGGTTCGCGAACTTCCGGCACGCCTCGAGCAGGTGGCCTGGTGCGAGCTCGCCGACGCCCAGGCGGCCGTGTACCGCCAGCTGCTCGACGCCACCCGTCGCGAAGTCACCGAGGCGGTCGGCGCACAGGGCCTGGCCCGCAGCCGCATGCTGGTGCTGACGGCGCTGCTGCGGCTGCGTCAGGTCTGCTGCGATCTCCGCCTGCTCCCGGGCCAGGGTCCGTCCCAACCCGCCGCCGACGAGGTCCCGACGGCCTCCGGCAAGATCCAGTTGTTCGGTGAACTGCTGGACGAAGTTCTCGATGGCGGCCACCGAGCGCTCGTGTTCAGCCAGTTCACCCGCATGCTGGACTTGCTGCAGGAGGACCTGGAGACCCGCGCCATTCCGCACTGCCGACTCGACGGCAACACCACCGACCGCAGCGGAGTGGTGCGACGGTTTCAGGACGACCCAGCCGTCCCGGTGTTCCTCATCTCGCTGAAGGCCGGCGGCGTGGGACTGAATCTCACCGGCGCCGACACCGTGATCCACTTCGATCCCTGGTGGAACCCGGCTGTGGAAGACCAGGCCACCGACCGGGCCCACCGCATCGGGCAGACCCGCGTCGTCACCAGCTACAAGCTCATCACGCGGGGCACGGTCGAAGAGAAGATCCTGACCCTCCAGCGCCGCAAACGGGAGCTGATCGCCGCGACCCTGACCGGCGAGGAGGCCTTTTCCGGAAACCTGAACTGGGAGGAAATCCAGGAGTTGCTCTCCTGATGCCCGGTCACTTGGCGAATTCCACGCAGCGGGTTTCCCGGATGACCGTGATGCGGATCTGGCCCGGGTACAGGAGTTCCTCCTCGATCTTTCGGGCGAGCTTTCGGGCCAGTTGATAGGACAGTCCGTCGTCCACCTGCTCCGGGCGGACCACCACCCGCAGCTCGCGCCCGGCCTGGACGGCGAACGCCTTCTCGACGCCTGGAAACCCGAGCGCGATCTTCTCGAGGTTCTCCAGCCGCTGCAGATAGGTGGTCATGCTCTCGCTGCGGCTGCCCGGCCGGCTGGCGCTGATGGCGTCCGCGGCCGCCACCAGGATTCCGTGGAGGTTTTCGTGCGGCACCTCGTCGTGATGTGAGGCCACCGCATTGACGACCACCGCAGACTCCCCGTGCCGCCGCAGAAATTCGCCCCCGACAATGGCATGCGGTCCCTCCACCTCCTGTGACAACGCCTTGCCGATGTCATGCAGCAACCCAGCCCGCCGGGCGGTGGGGGCATCCTCACCCAGCTCGGACGCCATCAGGCCGCACAGGTGCGCGACCTCCACACTGTGATGCAGCACGTTCTGGGAATAGCTGTGGCGGAAATGCAACCGGCCGAGCAGTTCAACGATCGGGGCCGCCATCGGCGGCAGCCCCGCCCGGGCGATGGCGTCCTCGCCCTTCCGCAGGATGAACCCTCCCATTTCCTCCGACACCGCCTTGAACACCTCCTCGATGCGGCTGGGATGAATCCGCCCGTCCAGGATGAGACGTTCCATGGTTTGCCGGGCCACCTCGCGCCGCACCGGATCAAACGCCGAAAGCACCACCGCGTTCGGGGTGTCATCCACCAGCACCGTGACGCCGGTGGTGTTTTCAAAGGAACGGATGTTCCGGCCCTCGCGGCCGATGATCCGTCCCTTCATGTCGTCCCCGGTGAGGGCCACCGTGGCAGTGGTGGACTCGAAGGTGTGGGCCGCGGCGCATCGCTGCAGGGCGGTGGCGAGGATCCTGCGGGCCTCCGGCTCCGCACGCAGACGCGCCTCGTCGAGCAGGTGCCGGCTGAGATCGGCCGCGTCGCGCGAGGCCTCACGCTCCACCTCCCGCAACAGCAATGTCCGCGCCTCGCCGGAATCCACCTGCGCCAGGGACTCCAGACGCGCGCGCAGCTCCGACTGCAGGCGGCGCACCTCCTGATGTCCGGCCTCGAGCGCGGCACGGTCCGTGCCAAGCTGTTCCGACCGGTGCCCCAGCGCAGCCTCCTGATGGGCGAGCCGCTCGAGCTGTTGCTGCACAAAAGCCTCCCGATCGGCCAGTCGCCGCTCCGCCGACGCCAGCAATTCCCGCTGAACGGCCAGGCCCTCCGTCAGCTGGGCCCGCTCGCGTGCCAGCTGCTCCTGAGCGGCCACGCGGGCGGACAGCGTCGCGGCCTCGGCATCGCGGCGGACGGCGTCGCGCAGGTCCCGTTCGCGACTGGCCAGTTCGGCGCGCAAGGCGCGTTCCTTGACCCGGCCATATGCAAAACAGGCCGCAAAACCGGCCGCGGCGGCGGCCAGGAGGGCGGGAACGGAACCAATTTCCATGGGGATCATCCGGGTTGCCGGCGGCACCAATGGGTGGCCGACGGCGTCACGACGACGTCGAGACGGACATCGTGCGTTTCCACCGGCAGCCGGTCCAGCATCTGTTCGTCACGCGCCACACCACACCGGACCGCACCCAGCACCGCAAGCAGCCGGTCATAATATCCACCACCCCGTCCCAAACGCCAGCCATCCGGAGTGAACGCGAGTCCGGGCACCGCGGCAAGGTCCACGGCGTCCGGGGCAACCTCGGGACATTTCGGTCCCGGTTCACGCACGCCGTGGCGTCCGATCACCAGGTCTTCCCCGGGATCCACGACGACGCGGATCCCATACAGGCCGCGGTCCGGGAGGAATACGGGAAGCGCCACCTGCCGACCCGCGGCGAGGGCGTCGTGGATCAGGGACTCCAGTTCGGGCTCGTCCGGCAGGGGTGCGTACAGCAACACCACACGGGCCCGCCGCCAGCACTCCAGGGCTTGGATTCGCCTGGCAATGCACTCCGAGTCGGTGATCCGACGCCCGGGATCCAGGCCCTTCAGGAGCGTGCGCATCCGCGAACGCAGGTCTGCCTTCCCGGGGTCAACCATGTCCGGCAGCGGGCGGAGCCCCCGTTGATGCGTCCCCGCCGGCCGCCTGCGCGCGCAGCGCCCGCCAATGGGCCACGCGTTCGCGGATCTTGCGCTCCACGCCCTGGTCCCCGGGCTCGTAGTAGCGGCGCGTTGCTCCGAGGTAATCCTGCGGAACGAAATTCCCGGGGTGATCATGCGGGTACTGATATCCCTCACCATGCCCCAGACGCTCCGCACCGGCATAATGGGCGTCGCGCAACGACGCCGGCACCGGCAGGGTGCGTCCCGTCCGGACGTCCGCCAGCGCGGCGTCCACGGACGCCACGACCGAGTTGCTCTTGAACGCCGTGGCCACATACAGCGCGGCCTCGGCCAGGGGAATCCGCGCCTCGGGCCAGCCGATCAGCTCTGCCGACTGACAGGCGGCCTGGGCCAGCACGAGGGCCATGGGATCTGCCAGGCCCACATCCTCCGCCGCATGAATCAGGATGCGCCGGGCAATGAACCGCGGGTCCTCGCCGGCATGAATCATCTTGGCCAGCCAGTAGAGCGTGGCATCCGGGTCGGAACCCCGCATGGACTTGATGAACGCGCTGATCGTGTCGTAGTGCGCATCGCCGTCGCCATCGTACACGATCGCCTTGCGCTGGATGCTTTGTTCGGCCGCGGCCAGGTCCATGGGGACCACCCCATCGGCGCCCGGCGGCGTCGTCAGCACCGCAATCTCGAGGGCGTTCAATGCCTTGCGCGCATCGCCGTCCGACACCCGGGCGAGGTGCCGGAGCGCATCCGCATCGGCCCGCACCCGCATGTGGCCGAGCCCACGATCGGCGTCCCCCAGAGCCCGCTGCAGCAGGGCCAGAAGCTCCTCCTCACCCAGCGGTCGCAGCTCAAAGATCTGGGAGCGCGAGACCAGCGGCGCATTGACGAAGAAAAACGGGTTGTGGGTCGTCGCCCCGATCAGCCGGATGCCCCCGCTCTCCACATCAGGCAGCAGGACATCCTGCTGGGATTTGCTGAACCGGTGAATCTCATCAATGAAGAGCAGCGTGGGCCGCCCGGTGTTGGCGAGCCGGTTGGACGCGCCTGACAGCACGCGTCTCATGTCGGCGACGTTCGATTCCACCCCGCTCAACCGCTCGAAGCGCGCGCGGGTGCGGCTCGCGATGATCTGGGCGAGCGAGGTCTTTCCCGTGCCAGGCGGGCCGAAAAAGATCAGCGACTGAACCCGGTCCGCCTCGATCGCCCGACGCAACAGCAGCCCGGACGCCAGCAGATGCGACTGGCCCACATACTCGTCAAGGGTGCGCGGACGCATCCGCGCCGCGAGCGGCGCCGTCGAGGGGCCTGCGGCCTCCGGGACCTCCATCCCCTGCGAAGGGGCGGCGGCGGATGGATTCGTCGCAGCCACCGGTCCCCTGGCGGGGACGAAGAGTTGTTCCTGAACGGCCTCCATGGTGCAGACCCGTCATGCACGAGCCCGTCCGGCAACCAAAACGCAACGGGGACGTTCCCGCAACGGTCGGCCTCGGCGACCGCGATCATTGCCCGGGCCGCGCCGGGACATTGGGGTCGAGCCCTGCGCGGGCAACCGTGGGACGCCCCTGGGGGGAGGATCAACGACGGACGACCCATCCTTCGCTATCGCCTCCGGACTCCGTTGTACGCTAGGCATTGGTCCGGAATGAGCATCACTGGCCCGGGCCAAGCGTGGCTGGAATCCCCGGATGGCGGACGCCTCCCGCTGGTCGGCAACCTGTCGTTTGGGCGCACCCTTGGGAACGAGGTGGTCATTCCCGACGACCGGGTTTCCCGGCGGCACGCCATCCTGCACGCCCAGGGGGATTCCGGTTACTGGCTGGTGGACCTGGGAAGCCGGAACGGCACCTATCTCAACGACCGCCGCGTCAGCCTCCCCGTGCGGCTGCGCGATCGCGACGCGATCCGGATCGGCCCGCGTTGCTTCGTCTTCCACGACGGTGAGGGTGGGGCGGACCTGCAGACGACCCACGCGACGATGCCCACGCTGATGGATGTCCGCGTGGTGCCGTGCTGGTTGCTCGTCGCAGACATCCTCGGGTCCACCCTGCGGGCACAGGCGGCGGCCCCGGGGGAGATGGCTGCGGAAATGAGCCAGTGGTTTCTGCGCTGCCGCCAGTCGGTCGAGGCGGCGGACGGGACCCTGAACAAATACCTTGGCGACGGGTTCCTGGCATTCTGGAGGCCGCCGCAGTCCGCTCCGGAGCAGGTTCACCGGATTCTGTCGCAACTTCGCGAAATGCAATCCGCCGGGCGGCCGGACTTCCGATACGTGCTGCATCACGGCGACGTTCACCTCGGTGGCGCGGCCTCGATGGGCGAGGACAGCCTTTCGGGGCCCGCGGTGAACTTTGTATTCCGCATGGAGAAGCTGGCCGGAAGCCTCGGCGTGCCGGCTCTGGTCAGCGAACCCGCGGCGGACCTGCTGCGGGAACGGTTGCCTCTGGACGACGCCGGAGAGCATTCGCTGGCCGGCTTCACGGGGAGGTTCCGCCTGTTTCGTCCCTGGCCCCCGGAGTCGGGAGCCGCAACCTCCTGATCCCGATGGCTCCAAGCGATGATCGGGGTGCCCGCGGTTTTCTGCTTTCCGGTGGCTTGCCAGACGATTTTGATTCCCCGGATTCACGGGAGTCCGGGCCGGATGGCCCCAAACCGGCCGGAGCGACTCCCGGGTCCCGATGAACGCCTCCAACGCCCCCACCACCAAGCATGTCCTTGAGCCGGTGGAACGGATCTCGGAGGTGTTGTTCGGCCTGATCATGGTCCTCACCATCACCGGGTCATTGAGCATCGCCGAGGCGGGACGAAACGATGCCCGGACCCTTTGGATTGGGGCTTTGGGATGCAATCTGGCCTGGGGCCTGATTGACGGCATCATGTACCTGATGGGCTGCCTCGGGGAGCGGGCCCAGTCGCTTCGAACCCTGCGTGCCATCCGAAATGCTCCCACGGCGGAAGCCGCCCACCGGGCCATCACTGCCGCCCTGCCCGCCGTCGCGGTGTCGGCGCTGCAATTCCCCGAACTGGAGCGCATCCGTCAACTGGCCCTGGAGGCCCCGGAACCCCCGTCCCGGCCCCGGCTTCAGTCTGCCGACTGGCGGGGTGCTGCCGCGGTTTTCCTCCTGGTGGTGCTCTGCACCTTTCCCGTCGTGCTTCCCCTGATGCTTCTCCCGGACCTCGCGCGCGCCATGCGCGTCTCCAATGCCATTGCCATTCTGCTCCTGTTCCTGTGCGGCTACTCTTTCGGACGCCACGCCGGATATCCCCCCGGCATGACCGGGGTGGCCATGGTGGCCCTTGGCCTGATCCTGGTCGCGATCACCATCGCCCTCGGGGGCTGAATCCCGTGCGCCGCCTCCCGTCCCTTGCCGCCCTGCTGCCGTCCATGGCCGCCGCCATGGCCGCCGAACCCACCCGGACGGCGCTCGACGTCGAAGCCGCCGCCGGTGTGGCCCAAAGCCCGGGACCCGGCGCGGCCGTCGAGGATTGGGAATTCTCCGCATCGGTGCTCACCTACATCGTGCCGGATGGTGAGACTTATCCGCAACCGACCGTCACCGCCGACCGCGATCACCTGCATTTGGAGGCCCGATACAACTACGAGGCGCTGCGCACAGGTTCCCTCTGGATCGGAGCCAATCTGTCTGCGGGCGAGCGCGTGGCCTTCGAATTCACGCCCATGGTGGGCGGCGTGTTCGGCGACCTTTACGGGATCGCCATGGGCTACGAGTCCTCCCTCTCGTGGTGGAGGCTCGAACTGTATTCCGAGGGGGAATACGTCGTGGACGCCCGGAACTCCTCCGGAAACTTTCTCTACAACTGGACGGAGCTGTCCATTCCACTCGTTGAGTGGCTGCGGATCGGCGGCGTTGCCCAGCGGACGCGCGCCTACGACGCCGATCGAGACATTCAGCGCGGCGTTCTGGTGGGCGTCCGCCATCGCCGGGTGTCGCTGACGACCTATCTCTTCAACCCGGACCATTCCGATCCCCTGATCGTGGTCGCCGTCGGCATGGCCTTTTGACCCATGCCGCGGCCCACCGTGCCCCTCGACGGGCGGTGGCGATCCATGCCATGGTCCTTCCCCGGGAGGAAGTTCGATTGCCTCGGACGCCTCCCGGAACCAAACTCAATTAATGAAAAAGCTGATCCTGATCGTTCTTGGTCTCATCCCCGTCCTGCTTCCCGCGGTCGCAAACCAGGAAATGCTCGCCGCCGCCATCGCCGAAACCCGTGTTGAAACGGTCCGCACCGCCGATCAACTCAAGGCAACCCTCGATGCGCTCAACAACCTGGTCCGGCAGCCCCAACCCGACCTGCCAGGCGCCTATGCCGCCTTCGCTGCGGAGGTGCCCAAGACCCAGCACGCGGCGCAGTGGACCCAGACGCGCGTGAACTGGATGGGCAGCGAGGGACAGACCTACTTCACGGGATGGCAGTCCACCATTGACCAGATCGTGAACCCCAATTTGCGGAAGAAGGCCCAGCGACGTCTCGAATCCGTCAAGGCCAGTTACGGCCGGGTCAACAAGTCGCTGACAACGGCCACTGAGAAATTCGAGCCCTTCCTGTCCGACCTGAGTGACATTCAGAAAATCCTCTCAAATGACATCACCCCCGGCGGTGTGAAGGCCATCAAGGAAACGGTCTCGGACGCCAACTGGCGCTATCGCAGCGTCAACTCCGCCATCCAGCAGGCCCTCCGCGAAATGAGGCGCATGGAGGCGTCCCTGTCCCCTACCGGCCAGTAACGCCCAACACACGCCCGACACATCCCCGACCGTGGGGGGGGGCCGGCGCCGTTCAACGACGCCGGCCCTGCGTTTTTCCGGCCGTGCTGCTTCCCTCGAAATCGGACCGCCACTGGGGCGCCGGGGCAACGGTCCGCGGGTGCCGGCCTATTCCCCGCGGAACATGGCGTGATTCCGGTTTCCCTGGGATAGGATGAATGCCAGCAGGTCGAGGATTTCGTCCTGCTCAAGGGTGTTCAGCAGCCCCTCGGGCATCGGGGAAATCTTTGAGGGCTCAATGGAGGCCACGTCCGTGCGCTCCACGTTCGCGAAGGTGTTGGGGGCGGTCATGTCCGTCACGATCATCAGCACGTCCTCGCTCAGGTTCGCCACCCGGCCGACCACAACGTCCCCGTCGTTCAAGGTGACCACGATGGACGCGTACTGATCGCTGATCTCCTTGTTGGGATCCACGATGGACTCCAAAAGGTCACGCGGACTGAACCGCGCGGCCACACTGGTGAGGTCGGGACCCACCGCCCCGCCCTCCGTGTCAAAGCGGTGGCAGTTGTAGCAACCCACCGCTCCAAACAGTTCCCGACCGCGGCTGAAGCTCCGGCCGCGCAGTCGGCCCGAGACCACGGGAGCCAGGTCGTTCACGGTCCACTCCTTCACGGTGGACCGGCCGGCCAGCAGATTCTGAAGGACCGTGCGCGGCTCGGGCTTCGCCTCCAGGACGTCCTTGAGCGTCTCCCGCTCCGAATCACTGAGGCCCGCCATCGCATCGGCCTTCATGTCCCGAAGGAACCCGGCCAGACTCGCCCCGCCGCGGAAGTTGGCCGCCCGCAAATACCATTCGAAGTACTGGCGGCGCAGCGCGGGCGTCCAGCCCGACTTCAACACCCGCAGGTCGCGCGCGTACGCGATCTGCTCCTCCTGGCTCGGTGCCTTCATCAGCGCCGCGACGAGGCGCTCCGCCGTTCCGGGCGCCTCCAGGTACACCAGCATCTCCGAGAGCTGGGTGTTGATCGCGATGCTGTTTCCGGGGAAGTGCGCGGCGAACCGGGTGCTCAACCGCTGGCGCGTCGCGTCGTCCGGAGGTCCGAGCCGGATGAAGGCCAGGGCGTAGGCCCGGAGCAGCCCAAGCCGCTGCGCCTCGGAAAGTCCTTCCCAGTCCAATCGGTCCAGAGACGTCAGGATCCGCGCCTGCAGCGCCGGATCGGGGGCGGGATCGGCGGCTTTGCGGTGGAACGGATCCCTGGAACTGACCCGCGCCAGTGCGATCAAGGCGTTGATCGAGGCGTCGGGCTGCATTTCCGCGAGCGCACGATCGCGCCAGCCGGCCACCGGCTGCCATTCGAGGGCAATCCGCGCCGCCGATCGCAGGACCCGGTCGCTGCTATCGAGGTGAGGCCACAGGAAATCCACCGCCGCCGGATCCACCCGGCCGTGAAACGCCTCGAGCGACCGCCGCACGGCACGGGCGGATTCACCGCCGGGCCGCGCCGGCGCCGGTGCCGTGGGATCCGGTCCTGCATACGTCACGCGGTACAACCCCGACTGGGTTTTTCGGCCGCCAATGGTCACATACATGGCGCCATCCTTGGGGTGGATCACCACATCTGTGACGGGAAAGGGCTGTCCGGTGACAAACTCCTCGGTGGTTGCGGTGTAGCCGGCACCCTCCGGCACCAGGTGCACCGCGTACAACTTCCCGAAGCTCCAGTCCGCCGCGTAGAACGCGTTCTGGTACTTCGCCGGGAACCTCGCGCCGTAGCCGAAGGTCACCCCGGTTGGGGACCCGGGCCCGATGTCCACCACGGGCGGCAGCGTGTCGGGATAATAAGGCGGCCACTTGGCCGCTCCGGAGCGCCATCCGAAATCCACCCCGCTCGCCACCTGGCAAATCCGGGTCGGGCGGTACCACGGCGTGTTGATGTCCCACTCCATGTCCGCGTCGTAGGTGAACAGGTCGCCATCCCGGTGAACGGCGGCGTCATATTGGTTTCGAAATCCCACGGTCTGGAGTTCCCACTGCTTCCCTTCCGGATCCGTTCGGGCCACCCATCCCCCCGGTCCGAGCACGCCCTTCATGAACCCGTTGCCGTCCCATAGCCGCGGCAGCAACAGATCCTCGCCCCAGTCGTAGGGCACCTTCGAACCGGCGAACTCGGTCAGCCGCGTCTGATTGCCGACAATGATGTACAGTCCCTTCCCGTCCGGGGAAGGCACGATGGCGTGCGGTCCGTGTTCCCCGCCACCGTCCAGCTTGCGCAGCAGCGTCACCTCGTCGAACTGATCATCGCCGTTGGTGTCGCGCACGCGGTACAGTCCGCGCCCCTGGTACGCCTCGTTGGCCACCATCACGTACAGGCTGTCGAAGGCGTACACGAGCCCCTGGGCCTGCCCGATGGGCACCTCCAGACGCTCGACCTTCAGGCCGGTGCTGACGCCCAGGGGCGGCGGAGTCAGTCGGTACAGCGGTCCATACTGGTCGGAAACGATCAGGCGCCCCTTGGGATCCGTACACATGGCGACCCACGATCCCTCATCGTCCTTGGGCACCGTGTACAGCAACTCCGCCTGAAATCCGGGAGCCACCTTCAGTGCCGCGACCGGTGTGGCACCGGACGCCGCCGGCTGGCCGGCCAGCGGCAGCGCCGCAATCCAGGCAGCCGCCAAAACTCCCGTCGCCCGGGACCAAAATCCCACGCCGCCATCCAACGCTGCAATGTGCATGGAGAGACGATGGATTCCCCTGCCTCGGGACTCAAGCGGCGTCCGAAGGCCGGGCACCAGGAATTGCACTTTTCACCGCCCCGGCCCCCCGCCCCGGTCCCCTCGATGCAGGACCACAAACAGCGGCGGCACCAGCAGCACCATGAGGCACGTGGAGGCGAGCATGCCCGAGGCCACCGTCAGACCGAGGGACTTGCGGGCGCTCGCTCCCGCCCCGCTGGCCGCCAGCAGCGGCACCACGCCCAGAATGCAGGTGAGCGAGGTCATCAGGATCGGACGCAACCGGACCTGCGAAGCCTCGACCGTGGCCTCCACGATCGGGCGCCCGCCCGCGACCAATGACCGGGCCTGTCCAACGATCAGGATGGCATTTTTTGCGGAGAGGGCGATCAGCAGCACCAGTCCGATCTGCACGTACAAATTGCTGGCAACGCCGAGGCCCAACAAGGCCGCTGAAGTGCCAACGAGCGCCAGCGGAACCGAGAGGATGACCACGAGCGGCGTGCGCCAGTCTTCAAACAGCCCGGCCAGCACGAGGTATACGAGCAACAGCGACAGGCCGAGCACCCAACCCAGGGAACCGGCAGCAGCCTTCTCCTGATAGGACATCGCGGTCCACTCAAACGTCATGCCCTCGGGAAGGAGGTCGCGAGCAATCGTCTCCATCGCCCGGAGGGCCTCGCCGGAGCTGTGGCCATCGCGCGCGGCGCCGTTGATCGTGGCGGACGGCCGCAGGTTGTAGAGGGTGATTACCGGAGGGCCGAAGTCCGTCCCCAGCCCGGTCAGCGTGCCCAACGGGACCATCCCTCCAGACTGGTTCCGCACCCAGTATCGGTTCAGGGCCGATGCCTCGGCCCGGTAGGGCGCGTCTGCCTGGACGAAGACGGTGTAGGTGTGGCCAAACCGGGTGAAGAAACCGGCGAAACTCGAACCCAGGTAGCTCTGCACCGTGTCCTGAACGTCCCCAACCTCCACGCCCAACACCTCGGCGCGGTCACGGTCCACGGCCGCGGTCACCTGGGGTACCGACGCGCGGAGCGAGGTCAGCGCCATGCGGATCACCGGACTTTTCCGGGCCGCGTCCACCACGGCATCCGCCGCCTCCTGCAGCCGCGCAAAATCCCCGCTGCCGTCCGTCAGCGCCAGTTGCATCTGGAAGCCGCCCGACAATCCCAGCCCCTGGATGGGCGGTGGCACCAGCACCAACGTGCTGGCACCGGTGAAGTCCCCGAGCCAGCGGTTCAGCGTCTCGTAGATGGATCGCAAATCCTCGCCGGGTCCCCGCTGGCTCCAGTCTCGAAACATCAGGTACACCACCCCCGCACTGGCGAGGGAGGCATTGCCGTCCAGCGGAGACACTCCTCCGATCACAATCGTCTGGGCCACCGCCGGATGCCGCCGGCACAGCGCCACCACGCGCTCCATCACACCCGCCGTGCGCTCCAGAGAGGCTCCATCTGGAAGTTGTACGACGACCATCGCGTAACCCTGGTCCTCGGTCGGGATGAACCCGGTCGGCACCCGCCCAAGCGCCACCACGGCCAGCAGCGCAAGTCCCAGGCCCACAGCAACGGTGATCCGCCGGTGCGCCACGAGCCGCGCCACCAACCCCCCGTAGCCCGCCTCCGCTTTTCGAAACACCCCATCCAGCAGCCGCGACAGCGCGGGTGGCGCGCGTGAGGGATCCCGGGAACGCAACCACCGGGCGCACTGGGCGGGCTTCAAGGTGGCGGCATTGATGGCACTGATCAGTGCGGTGGCGGCCATCACCAGGGCGAACTGCCGGTACATCTGCCCGGTGATGCCGGGAAGGAAGGCCGGCGGCAGAAATACGGACATCAGCACCAGCGTGACCCCGAGGATCGGTCCCAGCAGCTCACGCAACGCGGCGATGCTGGCCTCGCGCGGACGCTGCCCGGCCTCGATCTGCTGGGTGGCGCCCTCGACCACCACAATGGCGTCATCCACCACAATCCCCACCGCGAGGACGATGGCAAACAAGGTGAGCAGATTGAGGCTGAACCCCAGCACCGCGAGCGCGGCAAACGCCCCGATGATCGTCACCGGCACCGTGGTCGCCGGCACCAGGGTGGCCCGGACGCTCTGCAGGAAGATCAGGATCACCAGCAGCACCAGCACACCGGCCTCCACCAGCGTCTGGTACACTTCGCGAACCGACGCCCGCACAAAAATGGTGGTGTCGAAGGGGATGTCATGGTGCAGGCCCCCGGGAAACTCGGCCGCCATTGCCCCCATGGCTTCACGAATGCGAGTCGCCGTGTCGAGGGCATTTGCCCCGGGCAATTGATAGATCGCAATGCCGCCGGCGACCCGGCCGTCGAGCTCAAAGAACTGGCTGTAACTTCGGGCACCCAATTCGGCACGACCGACGTCCCGCAACCGCACGATCCGCCCGCCATCCTCCGGGGAGAAGGCCACAACCAGCTCCTCGTACTCCTCCGCAGTGGCCAGGGCGCTGTCCACTTCAAGCGTGTACTGAAAAGCCCCGCCCGGCGACACCGGCGGCCGCCCCACCCCACCCCCGGCGACCCGCCCAGCCTGAGTTTGGATCGCCGTCAGGACGTCGCCGGGCACCAGGGACCGCAGACGCATCCGCTCCGGATCGAGCCAGACCCGCAGGCTGTATTCCCCGATCCCGAAAACCGTCGCATCAGAGACGCCTTCCACCCGTGCAAGCCGGTCCTTCAGGTGGAGGGTCGCGTAATTGGCCAGGTACAACCCGTCGTGGGCGTCGTCCGAGGAGGTGAGCGTGATGATCTGCAGGATGGCCGTGGATCGTTTGCGGGTCATCACGCCCTGCTGCTGGACCGCCGGCGGCAGCTGGGCAACCGCGGCGGACACCCGGTTCTGGACGAGCACCTGGGCCAGATCCAGGTCGGTACCCACGCGGAAGGTCACCGTCAGCGTGTACCGGCCATCCGCGGTGCAGGTGGACTGCATGTAAAGCATTCCTTCGACCCCGTTGACCTGCTGCTCGATGGGCAGGGCGACGGTGTCCATGAGCGTCCGCGTCCCCGCCCCGGGATAGCTGGCCGTCACCTGGATGGTGGGCGGAGTGATGGGGGGGTACTGGGCGACGGGCAGCCGCGCCAGGGCGACCCCTCCGAGCACCAGCGTGACCAGGGCGATCACGTTGGCCAACACCGGCCGGTCCACAAAAAAGCGCGCCATCATGGCTCTCCGGCCGACCCAGACCCGCCACGCGTCGCCGGAGCCGCCCTTCGTATCCGCACGCCCCGCGACGCCCACGAACCCAGCACCACGCAGTAGGCCGGGACAAACAGGACCGCCAGGCCGGTGGACGCCACCATCCCGCTCGCCACCGCGATGCCGAGCGACCGCCGGGCCCCCGCCCCGGCCCCTGTCGCCATCACCAGCGGCATCACCCCAAGAATGAAGGTGAGGGAGGTCATGAGGATCGGACGCAGCCGCGAACGCGAAGCCTCCAGGGTGGCCTCCCTCAGGTCCCGGCCCGCAGCCACCCCCTCCCGCGCCAGTTCCACGATCAGGATCGCGTTCTTCGCGGAGAGCGCGATCAGCAGGACGATGCCGATCTGCACGTAAAGGTTGTTGTCCATGCCCAGGACGGCAAGGGCGGCAACGGTGCCGAGCAGGGACAGCGGCACGGCAAAGATCACCGCCAGGGGCGTCACCCAACTCTCGTACTGCCCCGCCAATGCGAAGTAGACGAGCAGCAGCGCCAGTCCAAAGAGCAGGTAGGTGGACCGGCCCACCAACCGTTCCTGATAGGCCAGCCCGGTCCATTCAAAGCGAATCCCGGGTGGCAGCACCCGGGCAGCGATCCGCTCCATGGCGTCCAGAGCCTGTCCCGAACTGTAGCCCGCCGACGCCGCTCCGTGCACGGTCGCCGAGGGAAACAGGTTGTAGAGCGAAATCACGTCCGGCCCCCACCCGGAGCGGATCTCCGCAAGGGCGTCCACGGGCACCATGTCGCCGGACTGGCTCCGCACATGCAGCCTTCGGATGTCGTCCGGAACCCGCCGCATTTCCGGGTCGGCCTGGACGTACACCATGTAATTGTGCCCAAACCGGGTGAACAGGTTCACGAACGTGGAGCCAAGGCAGGTCTGAATCGCCGCGTACACGTCGCCCACGTTGACATTTCGTGTGGCCGCGCGGGTGCGATCCACGGACAGGGACACCTGCGGAACCAACGCGCGGAAGGCGGTGAAGACGTCGCGCAGTTCGGGAGCGGAGGCCGCCGCCTCCACCATCCGCTCCACCGCGGCCTGGAGGTGCGCGTAGTCGCCGCTGCCATCCACCAGTTCGACCTGCATCTGAAATCCGCTGGACGCCCCCAGCCCCTGGATCGGCGGCGGCACGAGCACGCGGGTCCGCGCCTCAACGACGTCCGCCAGCCGCGCCTCCAGATGCCGCACGATGTCCGGGAGCGCCTCACCGGTCCCGCGCTGCGACCAGTCCCGGAGCATGAGATACACAATGCCGGCATTGGCCAGCGAGACATCGCCATCGAGCGGCGAGGGGCCGCCAGTGCCGATCGCAATGGAATGCGCGACCCCCGACACCTCGCGCCCCGCCCGGGCCACGGCCTCCATCACCCGCTCCGTGCGCTCCAGCGAGGCGGCATCGGGCATCTGCACGGCCACCAGCAGATACCCCTGATCCTCCACCGGAAGGAACCCGGTCGGGATGCGCGTCAACCCCCAACCCGCAATGAGCACGAGCACGAGGGCCAGCGCGACAAAGGTCCCGCTGCGCTCGATCACAGTCCGCACGCAGCCCGCGTAGGCCGCGTCCACTCGAGCATAAACCCAATTGAAACCGCGGAATACCAGGCTCGGCGTCCGGCCCGATGGCACCGGACGCAGCCAGAGCGCACACTGGGTGGGCTTCAGGGTGACGGCGTTGACGGCACTGATCAGTGCCGTGGCCGCGATGACGAGCGCGAACTGACGGTACATCTGTCCGGTGATGCCTGGCATGAACGCCGGCGGCAGGAAGACCGACATCAGGACCAGGGTGATGCCGATGATCGGCCCGAGTAGTGCCCGCATCGCCGCAATGCTGGCCTCCCGGGGTGGCATCCCCTCCTCCACCTGCCGCGACACGCCCTCGACCACCACGATCGCATCGTCCACGACAATCCCGATGGCCAGCACCACTGCAAAAAGCGTCAGCAGGTTGATGCTGAAGCCCAGAACCGCCATCGCAGCAAAAGCACCGATGATGGTCACCGGCACTGTCGTGGCCGGCACCAGCGTCGCCCGCGCGTTCTGGAGGAACAGCACGATCACCCCGAGCACCAGCAGGCCCGCTTCAAGGAGCGTCCAGTACACCTCGCGAACCGACTGGCGGACAAAGGTCGTGGTGTCGAAGGGAACGGAATAGGCAAGGCCCTCCGGGAACGCGGGAGCCATCGTGTCCAGCAGGCGCCGGACACCCGCGGCGGTGTCGAGCGCATTGGCGCCGGGCAGTTGGTAGATGGCGAGTCCGCCGGCGGGCCGGCCATCCACCGCGAACACCTGGCCATAGCTCCGGGCCCCCAGTTCGATGCGCGCCACATCGCGCAACCGCGTGAGGGTGCCGTCCGCATCGGACCCCGCCTTGACGATGATGGCTCCGAATTCGCCCGCGTCCGAGAGCGCCGCGGGAACGTTTGCCGTGAGCTGGAAGGCTTGCCCGGTGGGCGTGGGCGGCATGCCGATCTGCCCGGCGGCCACGTTGGCATTCTGCTGTCCGATGGCGTTGATGATGTCCTGAGGGTTCAACGAGCGCTGCCGCAGCAGTTCCGGGTCAAGCCACACGCGCATGCTGTACTCGCCGATGCCGAAGACCACCACGTCACCGACCCCCGGGAGCCGCGCGAGGGGATCCCGCAGCTCGAGGGTGCCGAAGTTCGCGAGGAACAGCGCGTCGTGGCCGGGTTCGGACGACGTCAGCGTGATGATCTGCAGCGGCGAGGTCTCCCGCTTCCGGGTCACCACGCCCTGCTGCTGCACGGCGGCCGGCAGTTGCGCCAGCGCCGCCGCCACCCGGTTCTGCACCAGCACCTGCGCAAAATCGAGGTCGGTGCCGACCTCGAAGGTCACCGTCAGCGTATACCGCCCGTCGGAGGTCGAGTTCGATTGGAGGTACAACATGCCCTCCACCCCGTTGACCTGCTGCTCCAGCGGCAACGCCACCGTCTCCACCAGGGTTCGTGCGCTGGCCCCGGGATAGCTGGTGGTCACCTGGACCGTCGGCGGGGTGATCGGCGGATGCTCCGCCACAGGAAGCAGGCGCAGGGCAACCAGCCCAAGCAGCATGGTGACGAGCGCCAGCACGTTCGCCAGCACCGGGCGCTCGATGAAATAGCGCGCGATCATCGCGGGATCCCGCGTGTCGCAGTGGGGGCCGCCGGCGCCTCGCGAACGGCGACCCGCCCGCCCGGCCGGGCATTGAGAAGGCCCTGCACCACGATGCGATTAGTTGCGGACAACCCCGAGCGGATCGCGGCGCCCTCCGGTGTCAGCGGCCCCCGTAACACGCTCCGTCGCGCCACGACGTCGTCCGGCCCCACCACCAGCACGTAGTCACCCAGCGGGTCGCTGCCCAGCGCCTCCTGGGGCACCACCAGCATCGGGCGGGGATCGCCCAGGGGGATGCGCACCCGCGCGAACAACCCCGGGAACAACACCCGGTCGTCATTCGGAAACACCGCGCGCATCGCCAGGGTGCCCGTCGCGGTGCTGACCTCGTTGTCGGCAAAATCGAGAACGCCCTGATGGGGGTAACCCATTTCCTGGCTGAGCCCGGCCATCACGGGCACGGTACCCACGCCCGACTTCACCTCGATCCCCAGCCGCCGCATTTCGTCACGCAGATGAAGGGCCTCCCGTTCGTTGAGACTGAAGTTCACGTAGATCGGACGGAGCTGTTCGAGCGTCGCCAGTTGGGTGGCCCCCCCGGCACCCACCAGGTTCCCCGGGTCCACGCGACGGCGTCCGATGCGCCCCGTGAAGGGGGCCCGCACCTCGGTGTACCCCAAGTTGATCCGGGCCAGTGCAACCTGCGCCTGCGCCTGGTCCCGCGAGCTCAGCCACTTCTCCACGTTGGCCCGGGACGTTGCATTCTGTGCCAGAAGCCCCTGCTGGCGCTCGTATTCCGACTGCGCCTGGGCCAGCACCGCCTCATTGAGCGCCAGCTGCTGGCGGTAGGGTTCGGGTTCGATGACGAACAGCACCTGCCCCTGGGTCACGAGGTCGCCCTCCTTGAAGTCCGCCGATTCCAGGAAGCCGGACACACGGGCCACCAGATCCACGCTCCGCGATGCGGCGACGGTGCCCGTGAGGTCGAGGTGCTCCACCACGGGACGCTCCATCGGACGCGCGACCACCACGCCCGGGACCGCCGGAGGGGGTTGCGGGGCGGCGGGGCGGCATCCGGACCCCACCGAGAGGAACAGCAGCCCGACGAGGACGCCGCGCACGATGATCCGGCCGGTGGCCGGGGCGGGAGCGGCAGGGAGAGCGAGAGGGAGTTCCTTCATGGCAGCTGCTTATTCCGGCGGGGCGGGCGGCAGGTGGTTTTGCGGCTCGAGCAGCGCGCCCCAGCGGGTCCGCCGGGCCATCGCCGCCTTCACCTCGTCCGAAATCACATCACGCCCCTCACGCAGCTGCCAGCCGCCGCCGAGGGCCCGGTACACCGCGATCAGGTTGAGCACCACATTGCCCTGCGCCGTGGCCACCGAGTCCTCGAGGCTGAGCTGGGCCTGCTCGGCGTTCAGCACCGTGGTGTAGTCGGTTTCGCCGGCCTTGTACTGGATCATGGACAGGTCATAGGACCGGCGCGCGGCGTCCGCGGCAGCCGCCAGGTTCGTCAGCGCCTGCCGCTCGGTGAGAAAGGCGGACAATCCGTTTTGCACCTCCTGCTGGGCGGTCAGGACCGTGTTCTGATAGTTCAACACCGCCTGCTGGAAGCCGGCGTCCTGGACCCGGACCTGGTTGACGAGGCGGCCATAATTGAAGACCGGCCACACCATGGCGGCTCCGGCCTGTGCCGCCCGGCTCTGCCAGAGAAACAGGTCCGACAGGGAGTTGTTGGCCTCGTTGTTCGACGTGAATCCAAAGGCGCCGTTGAGCGAAAATGCGGGATACATGCTGGCTCGGGCAACGCCGATTTGGGCCGATTGCGCCGCCGCTGCGAACGCGGCGGCGCGCACGTCGGGACGCCGCCGCAGGAGGTCGTGCGGAATGCCCGCCGTCACCGTGTCCGGCACCTCCGGGATCCGCCCCGGCACCGGCACCAGGCCCGCCGCCTCCGCCGGCGGTTCGCCCAGCAGAACAGCCAGGGCGTACTGGAACTGGTTCCACGAGTTTTGCAGGCGCGGGATTTGGGCGGTGGTCTGCAAGAGGATGGTGGAGGCCTGGCGCATGTCCAACTCACTGGTCTCGCCGGCCTCGAACTGCGCCGTGGCGACCCGCAAGCTTTCCTTCTGGGCCTCGACGTTCCGTTGCGCCACCCGCAACCGCTCCTCCGTGGTGCGCAGATTCACATAAGTGGTCCCGACATCAGCCACGAGCGTCACCAGCACGTCGTCAAACGATGCCAAAGTTCCGGCAAAGGACGCGCGGTCCGCCTCGATGGTCCGCCGGTACTTTCCCCAGAAGTCCATCTCCCATGACGCCGAGAACAGCGCCTGGGATGTGGCCAGATCGGGGCTGACTCCGGCGGGCAGTAGCGCGGAGTCGGCGGGATTCAACCAGTAGCGGTTGACACCGCCCGACAGACCCTGTTGCTGCGGGAATAGGTTGCCGACGGACTGGTTCAACTGCGCCCGGGCCTGGAGAATGCGCACACCGGCGCTCTGGAGACCCGGATTGTTCCGATAGGCCTGCTCAATGAGCCCGTTGAGCACCGGATCCTTCAGGGCACGCCACCAAAGGACTTCGGCAGGGTCCGGCGTCCCGGTGGGTGGAGCGTCCACCCAGGAGGCGGCCACCTTGGACTCCGGGGTGCGGTAATCGGGTCCAACCTTGCAGGCGGGCAAGACTGCCAGGCAGGCCACCACAAGCGCCAGCGCGGGCGCCGACCCCACGACACCGGCCTTCACCTGCGGCAACCCACGCACGCGAAAAACGTTCCAGGCAGCCCCATCAAGGGGTTGTTCCGGCGACAGCCTCCTGCAACGGCGGCCCGGGCGCGACGAACAGGATCTCGGTGATCACCCCCTGGCCGTCGAGACGCATCAGTGTCAGTCGTCCCGGCTCCTTCGGAAACCGGGCCGCCAGCGTCGTGTCGTCCACCACCACCAATCGAAACGGCTTGGAGGCCATCCGAGACCGGGCGATTCGCTGCTTGAACCCGGACAGGCCACTGATGTTGACCATCATCAGCACCTGGTTTTTCTCGAACCACCCGGGATCCTTCGGCGGGCTCGCCTCACCGCGGTCCCCTGGCGTGTCCAGGAGGGCGACGCGAAAGTCACCGGGGCGCATTTCGAACGGCTTGCCGCGTCCATCCTTCAGTGCAGGCAGCGAGAGCACCTCGCCCACCCGGAAGCTTTCGTCGCCAAGGCACAGGAACCCGACGAAAACTCCCATCCACACCAACAACCCCAAGGTTTTGGATCCGGACCGCATGGAAAAGCCTTGGCCATTTCAGCGCGCACCGTCAATCCCCGCCATCCGGCGCCCTGCAGGTCCAAACGTGCCCATCTCCCGCCTTGACGGACGCCGTCCATCCGTGGACTAAACACCCCGGAGGCTTTGCACTATTCACGCAACCAAGTCACCCCATCCTTCCCCGCCCCTTCGGCCCATTTCAATCCCCGCCAGGCTTGGCTTCCGCCTCGATGCGATCACAAGGTCGCGCCGTCTTCCGGCACTGACAGTGCTCGTCGTGGGAGTTCTGCTGGCAGGGGTGCCGGGTGCCGGGTGCCTTCATGCACCCCTCAACCGTCCGGAGACCCTCGCGACTGAGCCCGGACCATCCTCCCCCTACTCCTTCCGGGAGCAGGTGCCGGAGTCCGTCAACGAGAGTGATACCCTGTTCCTCGTCGCGCTCTCCGGTGGCGGGACCCGGGCGGCGGCAATGGCCTACGGGGTTTTGGAGGAATTGCGCCGCACGACCGTCCCGGCCAGCGTCCCGGAACGGCGCCTTGTCGAGGACATCAACGTCATCTCCGCGGTATCCGGTGGCAGCGTCGCCGCAGCAGCCTACGCCTTGGATGGGGACAAGTTCTTTGGCTCTTTTGAGACCAATTTCCTGAAGCGCAATGTTCAAGGGAAACTGGTCCGCAAGACCCTGATGCCGTGGAATTGGCCGCGGATTGGATCCCCGTGGTTCGGCCGCTCGGATCTCGCCGCCCGATACTACGACGAGATCCTCTTCCATGGTGCGACCTTTGGCGAACTGGCGATCGGGCGGCGCCCGTTCGTGCTGTTGAATGCCACGGAGGTCGCCACAGGCATCCAATTCTGGTTCACCCAGGACGTTTTCGACCACCTGTGCTCGGATGTCTCCACCTACCCGATCTCCCGGGCCGTTGCCGCCTCGTCGGCAGTGCCTGTGGCGCTGTCACCAATCACCTTGAAGAACTACGCAGGCACCTGCGGGTTTGAACCACCGGCATGGATGACCGCCCGGGTCAATGAGAACTGGGGGGAATCCCTTATGCAACGCGCCCGCGAACTGGCGATTCTCCGCGACAGCACCAACCGTCCCTTTTTCCATCTGGTGGATGGCGGTGTGGCGGACAACCTGGGGCTGCGACCGCTGCTGGAGGGGCTGATGTACATGGCCCAGGACCCGAGGAGCCGTCAGGGGCTCAACTTTGACACGCTCCGCCGGGTCGTCCTGCTTGCCGTCAACGCCCGTTCATCCCCGGAGAAGGACTGGGACCGCCGCGAATCGCCCCCGGGGATGTTGAGCCTTGCCCTGGCGGCACCCACCATCACCATGGACCGCTATTCCCAGGACACGGTGGCCATGATGGGCCTGGTCGTCGAACAGTTGAGACAAAAGCTGGCGCGTACCGGGAACAACTCCCTGAAGTTTTTCCCGATCTCCCTGTCCTTCGACAACCTCAAGGACCCGGAGGAACGGCACTACTTCCTGAACGTGCCCACCTCGTTTTTTCTCTCAAACGAGGCGGTGGACCGTCTCCGTGAAGTGGGCGGAAAACTCCTGCGGGAATCGCCGACCTATCAGGAACTGCTCCGGGATTACGAAGCCGGCGCGGCCGCCCCCGCCCTCAGAAATCCAGGCCCCTGATCCCACGAATTCAGGCCGCAATGCATGGCTGGCCATGGGCGAACAATGACCCCTTCGGATTCCCCGCACGAACCACCTCGCGCCTCAATGGCCCCAACGCGCCCGACCGGCCCGCCCGGCGCCATTCGACACGCCGCCGCCGGGTTGCTGGTTGCCTTGACCGCCTTCTTCGCCACCGCACCCTTTGTAGACGCGCTGCCCAACGGACGCTACGTGGATGCCCTGCTGGCCACAGGGGTCCTCGCCGCCGCGGTCGCCGCGATCGGAACCCGGACGCGTCCAAGAGTCATCGCATCCGTGCTCGCCGCCCCCCTGGTTTATGCCTACTGGTTCCAACGCCACCATACCGAAGGATCCCCGTTTATCATCTTCGTCCTGCTCTTCATGACGTTCGTGGGCTTTGTCATTCTCCACCTTCTGCAGTTCGTTCGGGACGCCCGGCACGTCAATTCCGAGGTCCTGTGCGCCGCGGTCGCCGTGTACCTCCTCCTGGGCATGTTGTGGGCGGCGGCATTCACGCTGACGGCACGACTCGTGCCCGGATCCTTCGCGGGAACGGCGATGGAGTCCACTCCACTCCAGGGATTCGAGGCGCTCTATTTCAGCCTGACCACCCTCACGACCGCCGGCTTTGGGGACATCGCTCCGACCACCGCACCGGCCCGCATGCTTGCCATGCTAGAAGCCTGCACCGGGACGTTGTACATTGCCGTGCTGGTCGCCCGGTTGGTCTCCCTGTATCGGGCCGAAGCGGAGGCGAACCCGGGCGGTGCAACGTGATGAACTTGGGGACCGATCCAAATCGCCCAGCACCTCCGCACCGGGACTCGACAACCGCGACTTGGACCAAGGTCCAATGGACGCGCCGCGCCGATGCGATATACCGGCCCCCAATCGGGGGTGGGGGCGATTCCCGGCTCCCGCGTCCAGGACCCTCGTCGTCCACAACGCATTTCCCAATCCGATGAACACACATCGTTCTCAAAGATTCCAAAGCCTCGGAACGGCGCTCGCCGCCGTACTCGTGACCCCCATGGCGATCCGTGCGAGCGGTCTCCAGTTGTATGAAATCGCCACTCCCGATGTCGGCTTGGCCTCCGCCGGTTGGGCCGCGCGGGCACAGGACGCCTCCACACTCTTCAAAAATCCGGCCGGCATGAGCCTCCTGGATGGGGCGACCCTCCAAGCGGGCCTCCAGCTGACCTACGGCGACGTGGCGTTCTCCCCGAACGACGACACGTCCCCGCAACTGGGCACCGACGGCGGGGGCAATGCGATTGGAGCCCTGCCCGCAATGAGCTTCTTCTACGTCCAGCCGCTGGGGGAGAAGTGGCGGGTCGGTGTGGGCACCCTCTCCTACTTCGGACTCGTTGAGGACTACGGGCCCGACTGGGTCGGACGTTACTACGTGCAGAAAAGCAGCCTGATCGGCGTCAGCCTCCTGCCGACCGTCAGCTACCAGGTCTGCGAGTGGCTGTCCCTTGGGGCGGGCCTCAACGCCATGTATGGCTATCTCGACACGGAGGTCGCCGTCAACAATCTGGATCCCCGGATCGGGGATGGGCAGCTCACGGTGGACGACCGGACCTGGGGTTTCGGCGCCAATGCCGGCCTCCTGATCAAGGCCAGCGACCGGACACGCGTGGGCATCAATTACCTGTCCCCCGTCGCGCTGGATTTCGAGGCCACGCCGGAATTCTCCAACCTCGGTCCGGCCCTTGGAAACCTCCTGAACAATCCGTCGCCACTGGACCTCGGAATGACCGTGCCACAATCCGTGATGTTGAGCGTGTTCCACCAACTGACGGACCAGCTGGCGCTCATGGCCGACTTCGGATGGCAGAACTGGTCGGCCTTCGGCCAGGTGGAGGTTGGCGTCAACTCCGACAACCCCAGGGACCTGACCACCGATCTGAATTATCAGGACACCTTCCACGGTGCGGTCGGGGCCCAATACCAAATTTGCCCAAAGTGGCAGGTGACCGGCGGGGTCGCCTACGACAGCTCGCCGGTCAGCGATACGGACCGTTCCGTGGTGCTGCCCTTGGGGATCGCCTGGCGGTTCGGGGCCGGGGTCCAGTGGCAGGCCACGCCGTCGTTGTCCTTTGGAGCCGCCTACGAGTTCCTGTGGGCGGGCGACATGACGGTGGACCAGGGGACGGAGGACAGCCTCCGCGGCCGCGTCGCCGGAACCTACCAGGGCGCGAATTTCTCCTTCGTCACACTGAACGTGAACTGGAGGCTCTGACGGGGTCCCAAGATCCGAAGGGCCCATATTCTGGTTCCGTGCAATTCCTTGGAGGACTGCCGGTCGTTTTCAACAACCGCCAACCCGTTCCCTCATGCCCCGCATCCTCCGCACCATCCTCCTGATCCTCGGGATGCTCGTCCCGTCCGGATTCCGCGTCCTGACCCAATCGCCGGATCCGGGGCAAACGCTGGATCCGCTGGCCTTGAACTGGCCCCGGTCCTTTGCCACCCAGGGATTCGAGTTCGCCGCCTACCGTGCGGATACAGCTATGCGCACGTGAACTGCAACGCGACCAGCTTCTACACCCACTGGGGAACGGCGGTCAGCGCGACAGGCTCCTACGGGTACAACCCCTACACGGGGACCTCCTGGGGATCCGAGCACGCCACCACCTTCAATCCATATACCGGCACTTCCGGAAGCCTGAACCGCGGAGCGGCCTACAACCCCTACACCGGCCAGGCCGCGGGCGGTCGCAGCGGCTCCTGGTACAATCCCTACTCAGGGGCCTCCGCCGCCGCCCGCGGGGGTGCCACTGCCAATGCCTACACCGGCAACTATGCCGCGGGGCGTCAGGCCGCGGGATACAACCCGAGCACCGGAATGTACGGCGCGTCCAGCAAGGAAGTGTCCGGCAATGCCTATGGCGGCGGCGCATCCACCGACAACCGGGGCGTGGTTGGCAACGTCAACACCGGCAATGCCGCCGCTTGGAGTAATGGCAACCTGTACACGGACAAAAATGGCAATGTGAACCGGTACACGGCCCCCACCGCCACCAGTTCCGGAAGCTGGGACCGCTACGGCAGCAGCGGATGGCAGGCTTCCTCCCAGCCCACAACCCGTTCGTGGTCCGACTCGGGATGGAACAGCGCCAATTGGAACCGCTCCGGCAATACCGCCGACAGCATGGATCGCGAACGTTGGGGTCAGGCGACTGGCGCCGACCGGGCGGATGCGTGGAACCGGTCCGGCGGCGGCGGATGGGGCGGCTCCCACGACAGTGGGGGATGGAGCCGGGGGGGGTGGCGGCTGGGGTGGCGGCGGATTTCGGGGGGGACGCCGGTGACGGGGGGGGGATTTCCGTCGCTTGAGCGTCGTTCGATGGTTCTCGGAAGGCGCGTTTCTGACGTCGTGTAATCCAATGGGTTGTCTGGGTCCAATGCCGTGATGTCCGCGGTCCGATCACGCCGGGTTTGGATGTCGGTAATGATCGCCATCGTCACCCGCGCACCAGGAATGGCGGCGCCCCACCCCGAGGCAGAGTTCAGCGCAGATTTCCTCCAGTACAACATCCTGGGCCAGTTGGTGCCAACGCCCACCGAAGCCGTCCCGGCCGGTCTTCTCCCGCCTTCCTCCCTCGGAATCGGTTCCCAGTTCCCCACACCGCCCAGGGGCAGTACGGCGGCCCGGGATCTCCTCGGGCGACTGGACGCCGCACCCCCCGGCGCGGGCTGGACCTGGTTTCCCGCATCTCCACCACCGCTGATGCCCTACCTTGCCGGCAACGCCCGGCTGGGCAACGCGTCCCTGAATCCCGGACCGCTCTTCGACGCGCCCTCCTGGGAGACCGGCGTGCAGCAGGCCAAATACGCCGCCTCAACGTTCGGACTGAACTACTCGCTGGCCCAGACCTTCTCCGTGGTGGCCTTGGGCAATGCCCTTCAAGGGGATCAATGGCTGTCGGCGTACACGCTCGATCTCTTTGCCAAATGGACCGTGTTCAGCACCGATGGGGGCGCAGCGGCCGGATGGATCAGCACACAGGTGGAGGCACAGGAGGGCCTCGCTCGGGCGAGTCGAAGTCAAACGCCTCAGTCCAACCTTGGGACGTTCACCAATCCTGCGGACGTCTGGTCATCGCATCTGGGATTTCGAATTCCCGAGCTCGCATGGCAGCAATCACTGGCCCACGGGAGGTTTGTTGCACTCGCCGGCGTCGTCAGCCAGGCAAACTATTTGGATGCCAACACCTATGCCAACTCGGCCCGCGGTCAGTTCCTCAACTCCGCGCTGGTCAACAGCATGGTGTTGCCGCTCTCCGAGTACAATCCGGGTGTGAACCTTCAGTGGCAGCCCCATCCGGACTGGTTTGCACAAACCGGCGTGACGATGGGCAATGCACCGGCGGGAACGGCACCGTGGGCGGATTTCAATGCCGACCAGTGGTCGGCGGTCGGCGAACTGGGCTACGCACCGTCCGACCTTGCCGGGATGGGCCCGGGAGTCTTCCGCATCCAGCCGTTCATCGCCCGGGCCGGCGGTCCCACCCAGGGCGGTATCGCCTTCAACCTGCAGCAACAACTTGGGCATCACGCTCCAGTCGGATGGTTCGGACGTTTCGGCGCCGGGGGTTCGGCGGTCACCGCGGCCTCGGCCCAGGTCGGCACCGGCTTCGTGGTGCGGGCGCCACTCAAGGAACTGGGGCTGATCTCATCCCAGCCGAACGACGGCCTGGGGATCGGCGTGGTCTGGAGCCAGCCGTCGCCCAAGGACTCCGGTGACCGCCCACGCCAGGAAACCATCCTTGAACTCGGCTACGTGATGCACGTCACCCCGATGCTGCGGCTTCAACCCGATTTCCAGGTCGCTTGGAATCCGTCGCATCATCCCACCGCGGACCACGCCGTCGTTTTCCAGCTCCAGTTGGATGCGTCGTGGTGAGCCACGCCATCCGTACTCGGAGGCCGCCAACCAGAGGCCTCCCGGTTCATTACGGGCCTCAATGACCGTTCGGACCTCACGCACAATGACGACCGCGGCGCCAGCAACTTGAAGAGCCAAAGTCACCTTCGACCCTACTGTCGCCGTGGTGCCCCCGGGTCCCCTCCGGAGAACGTCAACAGACGAAGCCGGGGTGGTCCTCCCACAGATTGTGCCTTGTGAACAAGTCCCCCCATCCTGTTGTGGTTTTCCCCTTGCCGGCACCTCGTCCGGATCCTTGACTCGTCACGGCATGTATCTGAAGAGCCTCACCGTGCTCGGCTTCAAGTCGTTCGCCGACAAGACCACGCTGAATTTCCAGCGCGGCACCACAGCGATCGTCGGGCCGAACGGATGCGGCAAATCGAATGTGTCCGATGCCATCCGCTGGGTGCTGGGGGAGCAGTCTGCCAAGGCGCTGCGCGGCGGCGAGATGGCCGATGTCATCTTCAACGGCACCGACAGTCGCAAGCCGACCGGAATGGCGGAGGTCAGCCTGACCATCGGTGACGTGGACACCGCACACCTCAAAGCGGCCGGAGTCGCGGTGGAGTTCAACGAGGTGACGGTCACCCGTCGGGTCTTCCGGGATGGCGGCTCGGAGTACTTCGTCAACAAGGTCGGCTGCCGGCTGCGGGACATCCAACAGCTCTTCGCCGGCACAGGCGTCGGCAAGACGAGCTACTCGGTGATGGCCCAAGGCAACATCACCCAGATCCTGTCCAGCCGTCCGGACGACCGGCGACTGGTGTTCGAGGAGGCTGCCGGCATCACCCTGTTCAAGCAGCAGAAGCGCGAGGCGCTGCGAAAGCTGGAACATACCGACCAAAACCTTCTGAGGGTCGAGGACCTCATCCGGGAGGTGAAACGCCAGATCGGATCCCTGCAGCGGCAGGCAGGAAAGGCGCGCCGGTACAAGGCCATTGCCCAGGAACTGCAGCACCTCGAGACGCAGTGGGCCCGGCACCAATTCGATGTGTGGACGGGTGAAATCGAGGCACGGACGACCGAGGCTTCAGCACTCGCTGCCGCGATGGAAGCAGCGCAGGAACGCGTGCTGCGCGCTGAGGACGAAATCCTGCACCTGCGCGCCGCCCTGACCGATCTGGACCAGGAGATCTCTGCAGCGCAGCAGCGGGGCCTGGGTCTCAAGGCCGAGGCGGAACGACACGACAATCGGATCCAGGTGGATGAGGAGCGGATCCGCGACCTCGAAACCCAGAACGAACGGGCGTTGCACGACGTGGCCGAAGCCGACGAGCGACGGCGGATCGCCGTGGAGGAACTGGCAGGCGTGCAGCAGCGGCTCGCGGAGTCCCAGGACCGCGTCGCCGGATTCCGCGGGACGCTCCAGGAGCGTCAGGACGCCCTGGGCGCGGTGGAGCAGGAACTCTCACGCCATCAGGAATCCCTGCGGCAGGCCCAATCCCATGCGTTTGCCGCCGCCCAGCAACTCAGCCGTGCCCGCAACGAAATCACCCAGGTGGACCTGCAGAAACAGGGCAACGCGGTGCGTCTGGAGAAGCTGCGTGCCGAACAGGGTTCGTTGACCGAGGAATCCGCACGCCTCCACGCCTGCATCGAGGAATTTCAGGCGCAGGTGGAGACCGGCCGGCTGCAGGCACAGACCACGCGCGGCACGCTGGAGGAGCGGCAGCAGCGCCTGCGTACGATCCAGTTGGAGATCCAGCAGGCACAGCAGGAACTCGACGGCTTCCTGCGCCGGCAGGCTGAAACGCGGAGCCGGCTCCAGGTCCTCGAACAACTCGACGCGCAGCATGAGGGATTCAGTGAAGGCACCCTGACGGCCCTCCGGCAGTCCGCGGACGTCCTGGGTTCGCTCACGGACCGGATCCGCGTATCCGACGCCCACGTGCCCGCGGTCGAGGCCGCGTTGGGACATCATCTGCAACTGGTGTTGACGGGCCCGGCCGAGGCCGCCACAGCGGTGTTGTCCGGGTTGCACGCCGCCCGCAGGGGGCGCGCGAGCGTGGCGGCGCTGCAACTCCTGGGGGCCGTCCTCGATCCGGGCGAAGTGGGAGAGAGCGCTGAACTGCCAGCGGGGGCCCGCCCCCTGCTGCCGCTGGTGGACGTCGAACCGGAGGTGCGTCCGCTGCTGCAGGCATTGTTGGGGCGGACGCTGCTGGTGGACGACCTCGCCGCCGCCTGCGCCGGGCAAGCCGCAACGGGAGGCCGGTTCGACTGGGTGACGCCGGCCGGAGACCTTCTGACCCGGAACGGGATTTTCACCGGGGGTTCCGCGGCCTCACCGGGAAAGGCACCGGCAAGCATCCTGGGCCGGAAAAACCAGATCGCTGAATTGCAGGCAGCACTGACTCAGGTCACCGGCGACGTCACGGAGGCCGGACGCCGCAAGGGAGCCCTGCTCTCAGAACAAACCGCGTTGCAAGCAGGACTGGAGGAGGTCCGCACCGAACTCCGGACCGCCGAGATGGCGATTGCCGCCCGGGAGGGGGAGTTCCGGGCCTTGGAGGGATCGCGGCGCTCCCTGGGTCAGAAGCTCGAGACGGTGGCCTACGAACTTCAGACGCTGACGACCCACGATATCGAAGGCACGGAGCGCCGGCAGCAGCTCGCCAGCGAGATCGCTGTTCTCGAGTCCGCAGAGCAGGCTGCGACGGCGCAAGTCGCCGGGCTGTCGGAGGGCTTGGAAAGCCTGCGCCAACGGCGCGACGCCGCCGGAGCCGCCGTCAGTGACGCGCGAGTGGCGCTGGCAACTGAGGAGCAGGTGCTTGGGGCACACGGGCGGCAGCGTCCACCGCTCGAGGCTCGCATCCGCGAACTCACCGTCCTCGGTGAGCGCCTCCGCCAGCAATTGGAGGGGTTCACCGGCCGCCGGACCCAGTTCGAGGCGGAAATCGCGGATTCCCGGCGGGAACTCGTCCGGCTCGCCTCGGAGCGCGCCGCCGTGGCGGCCGGGCTCGCCGAGCTCACGTCCCGTCGTGCCCTCGAGGAGGCTGGCATCGGGGAACGTGAAGAGGCCCTCCGCGCCGACCGGACCCGTCATCTCCAGGCGCAAACACGACGCGGACAGCTGGAGGTTGAGCTCACCCAGAAGGCCATGGCCGTCGAGAACCTGCGCGAACGGATCCTGTCCAGACATCAGGTCCGGCTCGAGGACATCCGCGGCGAAGGCATCCGGATTACCGACGCCTCCGAAGGCCCTGCCAGGGTGGAGACGGTGTCCCTGGAGGACATGGCGGCCGCCGGGCTGAGCACGGACTGGGATGCCGTGGCCCGTCAGGTCGCCGAACTGCAGCGACGCCTCGACGACCTGGGACCGGTGAACCTGGTGGCCATCGAGGAGTACGAGGAGATCGAACAGCGGCACGCGTTTCTCACCAGCCAGCACGAAGATCTGGTGAGGGCCAAGACGGAGCTCGTCCAGGTGCTTCAGCGGATCAATATGGAGACCAAGACCCTGTTCGTGGACACCTTCGAACGAATCCGGGAAAACTTCCGGACGATGTTCGTCGAGCTGTTCGGTGGCGGCCGGGCGGACCTCCGGCTCGTGGAGGGCGAGGATCCGCTGGAGGCGGGCATTGAAATTGTGGCCCGCCCGCCCGGGAAGCAACTGCAGTCCATCTCGCTGCTGTCCGGCGGTGAGCAGACCATGACCGCCGTGGCGCTCCTGTTCGCCATCTACCAGGTCAAGCCGTCGCCCTTCTGCGTCCTCGACGAGCTCGACGCCCCGCTCGACGAGTCCAACATCAACCGCTTCGTGGACATGCTGCGGCGGTTCGCGGAATCGAGCCAGTTCATCATCATCACACACAACAAGCGCACCATCTCCATGGCGGACATCCTCTATGGGGTGACCATGCAGGAACGCGGCGTCAGCCGCATCGTGTCCGTGCGGTTCAGCGCCGCCGAGGGGGCTCCGGAGAACCGCACGGAGACGAGGGTCTCCGAATCCGCCGGATTGCCCCTGGAGTCGGCACCTCTTGTGGACGACCCGGACGCCGAGGTGATGCTCGCCAAATAATGGACCCCGCCTGGACGACCGGGCTTTGGCATGAACTTCACCCCCATTCTCCCCGGAGCGGCGCTGGGTGTGCTGGGCAGCGGACAGCTGGGACGCATGTTTGCACTGGCTGCGCGACAGCTGGGCTACCGGGTTCACGTCTATTCGCCGGAATCCGACACGCCGGCCGGTCAGGTGGGTGACATCGAAATCTCGGGCGCCTACGGCGATCTCGATCGCGTCCGTGACTTCGCCCGCGGAGTCGCCGTCGTGACTTTCGAGTTTGAGAACGTGCCCAGCGAAACCAGCCGGGCAGCCGCCTCGGTGGTGCCGGTCCGGCCCGATGGACAGGTCCTCCATGAAACCCAGCACCGGTTGCGCGAAAAATCCTTCCTCAGGGACCATGGATTCCCCGTGACCCCGTTTCGCGCCGTGCGCACGGCAAAGGCACTGGCCGATGCCCTTCAAGAGCTCGGGACCGGCGGCGTGCTCAAAACCGCGAATTTTGGCTACGACGGCAAGGGCCAGCGACGGGTTTCCAGACCGGAGGACGCCGCCACAGCGTTCGAGTCCCTGGCCGGCGCCGAGGGAATTTACGAAGCCTGGGTGGATTTTGACCGCGAGATCAGCGTGATCGGGGCCCGCGGACTCGACGGACGGATGGCAGTCTATCCGGCCTTCGGCAATGAGCACCGCCACCATATTCTCGATGTCACGGTCTGTCCGGCGCCTGTTCCTGATGCCGTGGCCCAACAGGCGGGCGACCTCGCTCGGAGCCTCCTGGAAGCCCTCGATGTCGTGGGACTGCTCACCGTGGAGCTGTTCCTCGCCCGCAACGGGCGCCTGCTGGTCAATGAATTGGCGCCCCGTCCCCACAATTCGGGACACCTGACGCTCGACGCCTCCGTCACCAGCCAGTTCGAGCAGCAATTGCGGGCGGTGTGCGGACTTCCGCTGGGCGCCACCGACCTGCGGCAACCGGCGGCCATGGCGAATCTTCTCGGGGATGTCTGGGAGGCCGCAGGAGGCACACCCGACTGGTCCGCCGCCCTTGAAGATCCCGGAGTTCGCCTGCACCTCTACGGCAAGGCGGCTCCGCGCCCGGGACGGAAGATGGGCCATCTCACCGCAACCGGCTCCAGCACCGAGGAAGCTTTGATGCGCGTGCGCCGGGCGCGGGACCGTCTGATTCCCGGCCGATCCTGAACCCTCCTCACGGACTTGACGGTGCCACGCAATCAAGAGGCCCAGCTCAACCTGTCCGGCCCGCCAGGACGGGTTGCCCTGGGTTCAAGAGGGCCGTAACGACGCAAGATCGGGAACCGGTCCCAGCGGGTCTGCTCATTCCCCGACTTTCGGACGCTTTTGCCCCTTGACGATCTTGTGCCAGCCGTACGTCAGAGAAAGACGGAAGCCGTCCATCTGAAGATCACCCGGGGAACTGTCGTTGACGGTCGCCATTTAGCCGGCGGTGATGGAGAGGTTGTCGTTGATCTGGTACCCGAGGGTAAACCCAATGCCGACGTTGTTCAGGGAATCACCGCTGACGCCGCTGATGCTGGACTTGCCGCCCGCAACATAGGTTTTGTCGAAAGAACCCCAGAAATGACCGGTGAAATCCCGGGTGACATGCGCCTCCACTTGGAACATCTCTGCCCAGATCTCTTCCAGTACCCCGGGTGAGCGGCCCGCCACCCTCGCACCCGCTCGACGTGGCTGGGTCCCTTGAAGTCGTCGGCGTTGCCCGGCTTCGCCGCCCAGCGGGCCTGGCTCTGCGGCTTTCTCGCCTGCCGGCACTCAGGCGTGGCGCCGTAGCGCTGGCGTCCCCGGTTGCGCGGGTCAGGAACGAAGGAGGCGTAGCAATGCAGGCACTTGGGGCACGAGATCGAACCGGCCACAGACCGGAAGAAGACGCCCCACCCGCCTGAAACCCAACCCGCACCCGTCCCCGAAAATCACCCGACCGGAAGAACAGAAGAAGGAAGAAAAGGCTTCGCCCACCCGGAAGAAGAAGCCCCCAAGAACACCCCATCCACCCCGGTTTTCAAACGCCCAATTTCATCCGGTTTTCAGCTCGGCGCTGACACAAGGCCATCGGCCGGTTGGCCGGCCCAGCCCGAGAACCGGCCGCCGACGTAGATCCGACCGCGCTCATCCCGCGCCAGCCGGTGGATGTATCCGGTTGCGGGCGGACTCGGAAACCGCGGATCGGCTGAGCCATCCGGGCGAAACCGAAGGAGCATGGTGGTTTCGCCGACGCCCGCTTCGGGAGGTGCGGGCAGCACATTGCCGCCCACCAACAGGCCGCCGTCCGGCAGGGGCAGCAAGGCGTGGGGAAACCCGGGGGGGATCATCGGAGCAAAACCGGGTCGGAAGAAGGCGGCCGGCTGGAGGCGACCGCACGCCCAGCGACAGTGATGCTTCAGCCCCATTGGTGCCCGCCGCATTCCAGGCGATCCGGCGGTAGGTGCCGGCGGACTCCATCGGGAGACTGGCTAGACGGAGCACAGGGCTCACTTCGCCGGGAAGTGCCACGCCGTCGTGCTGCCATTGCAGGGATGGAGGCGGCCAGCCGTGAACGACGGCCCGGAGGACGACCGATTCTCCGGGGGCAGCCTTCCAAGAGGCTTGGGGGATGATCACTTCGGGCGCCACCGCCGGACCGGTGTATCCCTCGAGCCGGAGCAGGCGCCGGATCGCCATGCCCCCGCTCGAAACCGCATCCACCGTCACCAGCGCCCGGCCATCCGCCTGGATCGCCTCCAGACGCGGACGGGTGCCCGGCAGTTCTGGCAGAAATCCGTTGTCCAAAGTCCCATCCGAGTTGAGCCGGACCAGGCTGCCGCCCCCCATCGCGCCTGTCGGGGCGTACCCACCGGCAGCCAGAAGGCTCCCATCTGGAAGGACCCCCAGGGACTCGACGGTGGATTCCAGCCCCGCCGGCGGACGAAAACGATCATCCACTGTTCCATCGGTCCGCACGCGGACGAACCAGTGCCGCACCCCCTGCCCGGGAATTGGGATCGAAAATGCGGTGAGAAACTGTCCGTCGGACTGCAGCGTCAGAAGCCGGACATCAGCCGCAGGCTGTCCGGCAACCACGGGCAGCCCCAGATGCCAGCCCGGATCAAACGTCGCATCGAGGAATCCACGGGAATCGAACCTTGCGAATCCCACACGAGGCTCGCCGTTCGCCGTCACAAATCCTCCCGCGACGACGAGCCGTCCGTCGGGAAGCACCCGGACATGGTTGCGGACTCCCTCCGGAACTTCGGAATCCGGTATGGGAAACTCCAAAGATGCCCTCCAGTTAAACTGGGGATCCACCGTGCCGTTGGGCAAAAGGCCGGCGAGACGGGACGGCCGCTGGGACCCCCCGGGCGTCTGGAACAATCCGACCATGACCGCGCCCGATCCCGGCGGTTCCGCAAAGTCCATGGCCCTCCCAAAGACGTCCCACTCGATGCGCGCCAACGGAAGTGGGACGGGCTGATACGGAGACGCGGCCGTCCGACACAAAGACCACCCGGCCTCCCTCCAGCGGTCGGATCGCCCTCACCGGCCCGGGGAATTGGTGGTCAAAAGCGGCGCTGACAGGCGTCCGGTGTGCCGTCCTCGGACAGGAGTTGGATCGAGTGCAAACCGGCCAGGGAACCGCCCACCAGCATCCGGCCGTCCCCCAGCAACGCCACGGCGCCCACATCAAGGTCCGGCGGCGGGGCGAAGCGCGGATCCAACGCCCCAGGCTGCTGGGCCCAGACGCAAGTGCACGCCCAGGCGGCGCAGGTCATGCCGGCGATCCATTTGGAATTCATGGTGAAGGTGGCGGGATTGGACACGGCCTGAGGACCCGGCAGCGGCCGATGTTGTTTACGGGTGACTTCGTTCTCGTTTACGTCATTGAACACAACGTGTCAACCGGGAATGCGTTTCGGGAGGTTGTCCGATGCATCGAACCGAATGGTTTCACGAACCTTGCGGCCGGAGTGGTCCACCAGGATCCAAAGCGTCTCCAGGGCCAGCCGGGCGCGAGGCTGCCCGGTCCATCTCCAGCGGCTCCACGTTGCCCTCGATCTCCCCGTCCTGCTCCAACCGCGAGCCCGGGCGCGCCACCTGCCGGGCGGCGCGGGCGGTGGCAAGATCGCGGACGAAGCGATTGGCAGGTGAGACCGGCGGCGGTTCGGAGAATTTGTCGAAGAAGTCGCGCCGGATTGCCCCGCCGGCCTCCCGGGTCGCGAAGCCGGGACGTGACGTCAGGCCGTTGGACTGAAACGCCCGCACCAACAGCACACCACGCAGCGGATTGGCGGACACCGCCAGGGAGGAACGATGGGGTCGCGCCTTAACGTTTGATATTTTGAGGTAGATCCGGCTCATTTTCCTCGTGTCCCGGGCGCGGCGGTCTGTTGCAACAGCCCTCGGGATCCCCTTGGGGTTGGCGGATGTCAGCCACCCTCCTACCGCGCCGCCTGCCCGATGGCGGCGAAGGTCTGATCCAAGGCGCGACGGAGGAGCCGGTTCCAGGCGGCAACGGCGGTGGCGGGCCGGGTGTCGGCCAGCGGTTCCGATGCATCAAACCGAATGGTTTCACGAACCTTGCGGCCGGAGTGGTCCACCAGGATCAAACGGATCTCCAACGCCAGCCGGGCGCGAGGCTGCCCGGGAACGGCCCGGCCCACCTCCAGCGCCTCCACGCTGCCCTCGATCTCCCAGTCCTGCTCCAGCCGTGAGCCCGGACGCGCCACCTGCTGGGCGGCGCGGGCGGCGGCGAGATCGCGGGCGAAGAGATTGGCAAGGAGGACCGGCGGCGGTTCCGAAAATTCGTTGAAGAAGTCGCGCCGGATCGCCCCGCCGGCCTCCCGGGTCACAAAGCCGGGACGCGACGTCAGGCCGTTGGACTCAAACGTCCGCACCAACAGCACACCGGGCAGCGGCTTGGCGGACACCGCGGGCGGCGGGCCGGGATCCAGGCTCCACTGGACGATGTCCGGCGCAGGCCGGCTGAGGCGGCACGCGGGCAGCAGGGCGAGCAGGGCGGCGACGAACAGGAGGTGGACGCGGGCGGCAGTCATGGTTTGGTGGGCTTGGGGGCGGGCGGCTGCCCGAAAATGAGAAATGACGGGTACTGCCGCGCGAGCTCCGACACGGCGCGCAGATTCTCCATCAGCGCGGCGAGGTTGCGGAGGATTTCGTCCAGTTCGCCATCGCGTCCGGCGGCAAGGTTCTGCACCTGCCGGAGCGTCTGCGTGGCCTGGGTCGCCACACCGGCAAGGTCGGCCCGCTCAAGTTGCTCGCGCAGGCTGGCAATGGCGTCCCGGGCGCCGGCGAGGGTCTGCGCCGCGTCGCCGGGCAGTTCCTTCCAGGCGGGTTCGGCCAGCAGGCCGCCGAGGCGTTCGTTGGTGACGCGGAGTTCGGCGAGCAGATTGGTGAACTGGCCGGAGATGGCGGGGGTGTCGGCGCCCTCCAGGCTCTGGCGCAGGGACACCAACGCCTGGTTGATGTTGGTGAACACAACGGCGACATCCACCTCCCGGAATTTCTCGAAGAACTGCTCCGTGGACTCGAAAATGCGGTTGAAACGGCTGGGTGTGGACGGAATGCGCGGATAGCGCGGGGTCCAGGTGATCGGCAACGGGGGGTTCCGCACGGGATCCACGATGTCGAGTTCGAGGATGGCGACACCCGTGATCCCCTGCTGGGTGAGGCGGGCACGCAGGCCGCGACGCACCTGGGCCTCGGTGTCCTCCCGGATCTGCAGCGCGATCTCCGGGCCGATCTCGCGTTCGTCCAGGGCGAACTCGACCAGCACGTAAGGTCGTCGCTCGGCGATGGGGTCCGCGGACTGGTATTGCGCACCGGTGAAGGCGATGCGCCGGACCGTGCCGACGCTCACGCCGCGGAACCTGACGGTGGAGCCGACCTCAAGTCCCTGCACGGATTCGTCGAAATACGTCTCGAACATCACCTGGGGCCGGAACATGCGGCCGGCGCCGAGGAATAGCAGCGCGCCGACCAGCAGGGTCGCGGCGGCCAGCAGGAAGACGCCGAGTTTGAAGTGGTTGGTCGAGGTGCTCATCAGGGGATCATTCGGCGGCCTGGCGGCGGAAGAAGCGCTGCACGCGCTCGTCGGTGCTGTGATCGCGCAGTTCCTGCGGCGGGCCCAGCGCAATCACGCCCCGGACGCTGGCGTCCAGCATCAGCGCCCGGTCGGCGATCGCGTAGATGCTGGCCAGTTCGTGCGTGACCACCACGAAGGTGATGCCCAGCGTGCCGGCGAGCTGGCGGATCAGCCGGTCCACGCCCGCCGAGGTAATCGGGTCCAGGCCGGCGGAGGGTTCGTCGAGGAAGAGGATCTCCGGGTCGAGAGCCATGGCGCGGGCGATGCCGGCGCGTTTCACCATGCCGCCGCTGAGCTGGCTGGGAAGGCGGTTGCCGGCGTGATCCATGGACACCAGACGCAGCTTGAGCATCGCCACGAGCTCGCGGGCTTCGGGCGGGAGACGGGTGAAGGACTCCAGCGCCAGCATCACGTTCTCCACCACGGTCATCGAACCGAAGAGCGCCCCGCTTTGAAACATCACCCCAAACCGGCGCCGGATGCGTTCGCGCGTGGCCGCATCGCCGCCCGCCAGCTCGTCGTCCCCGTACCAGATGCCCCCGGCGCGCGGGGATTCCAGCCCGATCATCTGCCGCAGCAGCGTGGTCTTGCCACAGCCGGAACCGCCCAGCACCACGAACACCTCCCCGCGCCGCACCTCAAAGCTCACGTCCTGCAACACGGTGAGCGCGCCGTAGCCGGCTTCGAGCCCCTTCACGCGGATGATGGGTGCGTCGGCCATGTCAGAGCCCGATCTGGTGGTACACCACCGCAAACACCCCATCGGCCACGATGATGAGCAGGATGGAGGTGACGACGGCGCGCGTGGCCGACAGGCCCACGGCGCTCGGGCCGCGCTGCGTCTGGAAGCCGCGGAGGCAGCCGACGCCGGCCACGATCAGTCCGAATACCACGGACTTGATCAGTCCGCTGATCAGATCACCGGGTCCGAGGAACGTCTGGATCTGGTTCCAGTATGTGAACAGCGGAAAGCCCAGCGAGACGAACACCATCGCGCCGCCGAGCAGGCCGGCCAGGTTGGCAAAAAGTGTCACCATCGGGGCCACCACCACTCCGGCCAGGAGGCGCGGCACAGCGAGGAAACGCACCGGATCCAGGTTCATCACCTGCAGCGCATTCAGCTCCTGGTTGATCTTCATCGTCCCGATCTCCGCGGCGAAGGCCGAGCCCGAGCGGCCCGCCAGCATGATGGCCGCCATCAACGGGCCGAGTTCGCGGAGGATCGCAAACGCCACCAGGCTCGGCACAAAGATGTCCGCACCAAACTGCCGCAGCGGGATGGCCGACTGGAACGCGAGCACCACCCCGATGAGGAAACTCACCAGCCCCACGATGGGGAGCGCGTCGGCGCCCGCCCGTTCGGCGACGAGCGTCACATCCCGCCAGCGCAGCGTGTCCGGCCGGCGCACCGCGGCGGCCAGCTGCACCGCCAGTTCCCCCAGGAAGCCGACCTCCTCCCGCACGTCGGCGGCCACGGCGACCGCCGTACGCCCGACCTGCGTGGGCAGACTCAGCGGCTGCGGCAACTCCAGCGGCGGCAGGTCGCCAGCCCGGTCGTAGAGGGCCAGCAGCCGCTGCCACTCCGGCGCCAACCCGGCGATCTCGAGGGGCGGCGTCCCGCCTTCCCGCTTCAACGCGACCAGCAAGGCGGCGCCTGAGCCGTCCAGATGGGTGATGCCCGAAGCATCCAGCACGGCGGGCCGGGGGTCACGCCGGACAAGGGACAGGGCCTCGGACCACAGCTCGCCTGCGGCGTTCACGTCCAACCGGCCGGCCATCCGCAACACCGCCGATCCGTCGGCGGAATCCCGGCGGATCTCGGCGGTGGAGGCGGCGGTGCGCACGACGGTACAGCGTGAACGCAGAGCGGTTCCCGCTGCAAGCCGACCGGGCGGCCATTTCGCTGCGGTTCATTCGCGTTTGCGCCCGCGGCCGGGTCGGCGTGAGGCTCCCACCCGATGGCAGCGGCCGACCCAGCGCCCCGGCCGACTGCGGAGGCGTTCATCCTCGCGGGCGGGCGAAGCTCGCGCATGGGGCGCGACAAGGCGCGCCTCCGGCTGTCCGGACGCTCCCTCGTCGCGTGGATTCGTGAGTCGTGCCGGGAGGCCCGCCTCGCGGTGCGGGTGATCCGCCGCGATGCGGTCCCGGAGTGCGGACCCGTGGGCGGCGTGGTCACCGGACTGCGGCGCGCGCGGACGGAGATTGTCGTCTTCCTCGCGTGCGACCAGCCCCTTGTGCCGGCCGCCTGGCTGAAGCGGCTGGCGCGGGCGGCACGAGGGCGGGCGGCGTTCACGGTGGACGAGGAAGGCTGGGTGGGACTTCCGCTGGCCCTGCCCGTGGCGACGGCGCCTGTCGTGGAGGCCTGGTGGGCGGCGGGCGGGCGATCCCTGCAACGGTTGGCGGCGCATCTCTGCGCGCGCGCCATCCGGCCGCCGGTCGGGATGCGTCGGCACCTGGTCAACCTCAACACACCCACGGCACTGGCGGACGTCCGCCGAACCCTCCAGCGGCGGGTCCCCGACCCCGGACCCGGCGCGGCCGCCGCGCCGGACCCCCCTGCGAGAACGGTGGCCACGTTGTCCCGCGCGGGGCGCACGGCGTCCAGCCGCCGCCCGGGAATGTGAAGTTCCCACCGCAGGCAGGGTTTTGGCACGCTGCCGCCATGTCTGTGAGGACGCGGTCCCAGCATTGGCTTCCGGCGGTTGCCATGCTTTGGGTGGTGGCGCTGGCGGGTTGCACCACCATTTCGTTGCCGGGCCGGGGTTCCCGCGACGCGGCGTCGCAACGCAATCTCGCCGCCCTCCAGGGGGCGCTGCAGCGATATGCGGATGAGTTCATGAGCCGGACTGCGGCGGCGATGGACGAGTACGCACGCCGGGTCAACACACCGGCCGCACGCAGCCAGGCACTGTCGTGGAAGCTGCCGGTGGTGTCCGCCGCCGTGGGCATTGCCAGCGGCCCCAATCCCACCGCCAACCTGCTCGACCTCATCACGCTGGCCAGCGTCACCCGCCTTGCCGTCGAGCAACTGGTCGCCCAGACCGCCGATCCGACGCCGTTGCAGCCCTGGCTGGACGTGAGCCGTTCGCTGGAGGCGGGAGCCTGGGATCTCGCCGCAGGCACCCTCGACGCCGCGCAGGAGCAGGAGTTGCGGGCCGCAATTGCACGATGGTGGGAAGATACGCCGGACGCCCGCAGCGCCTCCTTTGGTCGCCCCCAGGAACTGGGCTCGATGGTCCGCGAGTACGCCGGGCGTGCGGGCCGGTCCGCCAGCGTTTTCGGCATCGTCGGCCTCGACCCGACCGCCGGACTCGACCCGGCCGTGCGTGAAGTGACGCGCTCGCGGTTGTTTGCCGAGCGCACGCTGTTCACCGCGCAGCGGATGCCCTTCCTGATCCGCTGGCAGGTCGAGCTGCTGGGCGACCAAATCCTGAATCAATCGCAGGTCGCCCAGGCGCTGACGAACACCGTCCATCTCGCCGAGAGCGCGGAACGACTCAGTCGCGCCGCGGAGCTTTCGGGCCAGACCCTCGCGCAACTGCCGGACCGCGTCGCCGCCGAGCGGACGGCGATCCTCAGCGCGTTTGAGTCGCAGGAGGACCGGCTGCGGGACCTCTCTGCGGAGGTCGGCCGCACCCTCGCTGCCGGGGAGCAGCTGTCCACGTCGCTCCAGTCCACGCTCGTCATCTTTGACGCCCTGATGAAGCGCTTTGGGCTCGGCGAACCGGCTTCCAGTCCGTCAACCGCACGGGATGCGTCCCCGTTCAACGTTCTGGATTACGCACTCACTGCGGAGCAGATGACCCGGATGGCGCAGGAGCTCACCGCTCTGCTGCGAACGACGGACGAAACGCTCGACTCACCCGCGCTGGACCGGCGGCTGAAGGATCTCGAGTCCCTGGCCGCCGGCGCGCGCGCCGATGCGAAAACCGTGTTGAACCACGCGTTCCTCCTGGCGGCAGGGCTGGTGCTCCTCGTCTTCGCCTGTGCACTGGCGTACCGGCGGTTGACCCCTGGGCGAACCGTGCAGGTGGTGAGATGACCGATCCTTTGACCGCGTCCACTCCGGCCGGGTGAGCCTCACGGCGAGCCGCGCGTGCGTGGAGTCTGCACCAGAGCAGTCCGCAGCTTCCGCGTCGCATCAAGGAACGGCAACCCGGAGCCGGAACAGCAGGCCCTCGACAATGGACTCGACTCCCAGAGCTTCACTGACCGGGCCGCCGGGTCCCGGCTCCCACTCCCTCAGCAGCGACCAGTCCCCGAGGGCTTCCAGATCCCGCTGCTCCAGCCGGTAGCGGCGTCCCGCGGCGGCAACCCACTCCAGGCGGCTGCCCCGAATGGACAGGCGCAGCGCGCTGGAACGGCTGCGGGGATCCGTCCCGGCCACCCATTCCTGAAGGTTGGTGTATCCGTCGCCATCGGCGTCCCCAGCGGCATCCTTGGGGTCCCGATAGGAGAACCCATGCTCGATCTCCCATGCGTCCGGCAAACTGTCCTCGTCGAGGTCACTGCGGGAGCTAAAAAATCCGGAGCGCCCGCTGTGGCCATTGCCGTCGTCCACGCGGAAGGCCACGGCAGCAACGGGCTCCGGCAGGACCAGGTCCCCAATCCACTGACCTCCTGAGAATCCGAGGAGCACACCAGGTGTCAACGCCACCGGCAGGGCGTCGTCGAACAGCGGATTCAGCCCGATGCCCAGGGCGCCGGGATTCGAGAAGAATGGAACGGTCCAACTGGCCGCCCCCCGCTGGTTGCTGGTCCCGATCCGCTGGAATCGGTAGGGAGGTCCGGCGGCGAGGGCCACCGGATCGCCCTCCCATCGAGGTCCGGCAGCTCCAGCAGTCAACGACAGAAATTCCGGCCACGCCCTCCCGGCCAGCAGTGAATCCTCGGTAAACCCGGTCGGATCCTGAAGCAGTACGCCAATGAGAGGCTCTCCCGGAAATCCCTCGAACACCCCCCCGGACCACAGGTCAGTGGCGAACGTTTCGGCATCAAACTGCGGCGGACGCTCCGTGAAGAAATCGGTCAGGACCAGGACCTGGCCCGGGGCGAGTTCCTGAGGCGGGCGAAGCGTGAGGATCACCGTGGGTTCGGGCCAGGTGCTGGGGCCGAAGAGGAGCACCCGCCAGCCATCGAGACGGATACCACTCGGACTGGCATTGAGGAGCTCCACAAAATCCCCACCCTGCTCGGCCGCAGCCATCACCTCGGAAACCACCACTCCGGTGGGAATCCCCGAACCCCGCCGGGCCGTGACGGTCACCGCCCCTTGGAATCCCGGGAGCACCTCGCCCCGGGCATTCAGTGCCGTGACGATGATGGGGAACGGACGGCCGGGCTCCAGTTCGGTCCCAACCGATGACACGGTGAAGCGCGACGGGACGTTGTCCGGCGGATCGTCATCCACGATGAGACCGCGAACCTCGGTTGCCGCGACCCGGCAATTCTCGGCAGACATGATTCGCAGGAGGAGCCGTTCGTCTCCTTCGAACACCGTGTCGCCGAAAATGGCGACCGGGATTCGGACCTGCGTGGCGCCGACGGGCACCTCCAGGGAGCCGGAACCGGCCGCGAAGTCCGTGCCGGCGCGGGCATCCAGACTTTCGAGCTGATACTGGAACCGGACGGGCAGGTCCGTATCCCCAAACACCCGGGCGTCGAATCCGACATCCTGCGTCCCGGATGCGCCTTCCAACCATCGCGCGGGGAACACCTGAAGGATCGGGGGCGGATCATCATTCTGGATGACCGCTGTTCCCGCTGCCGTGCGGACCGGATCGGGACTCAGAACCGAGACCCGGATCCGGAAATCCTCCGACGCCTCGAACGTCCCGTCCCCAAGCACCGGCACTTGAACGACGGCTTGGGCGCTTCCCGCGGCGATCAATACCTCCCCGGATTCCGCCAAGTAATCCTCTCCGGCCAGCGCCGAACCATCTTCGGTGGCATAGGCAAGCCGGACGGGCTCCGGCCGCGCGACATTCAGCCGTATCCGGAAGGCAAATAGATTGGTCACACCCGACGGCCCCTCGGCCATGAGCACCGGCTCAACAGAGATCTGGAAGTCCGTGGCATTGATCCGGATCGGGACGATGTTGTTCTCGTCGGAAATCTCCGGCGAAGCGCTTTGCAGACGGGCGTCGAACCGATACTCGCGGAGGGCTCGGAACCGGAGGCGAAGCTGGATGCGCACCGGAATCCCGGGCGTCAGTGTCCCAAGATCCGACCTCACGACGCCTGCCGTCTCGGAAACCAAGCCCTGATCGCTGGTCCCGGAAACAAACTCGATGCCCGGGGGCAGCGCGGTGACAAATCGCACCTCACCGGAGGCAAGGGATCCGATTTGTTCGGCAAGGAAGGCCAGTTGGACGGTGTCATCCACCACCGCCTGCTCCGGGATCGCCACGGGCGTGAGCCGAAGATCCTGATGACAACGCCCGGCCGCTCCCGCTTCGGCCACCAAAGAAACCTCCTCGGAGGTCAGGGCCCGCGAGTAGATCGCCAGCTCATCCAGGTCCCCGAAGAACGAGTAACTGTTGCCGGGATCCACACCAGCAAGGCCGCCCAATGTCAGGGAGGGTCCGGGCCTGAACCGGGTGCCGTAGGCCGCGGAGCCCGCCGGCTGGCCGTCAATGTAGAACCGCACGTCGCTGCCGGACTTGGTGACACCGACATGGTGCCACTCCGTGTCGGTAATCGCTCTGCCGGAGAACACGGAGTCGAGTGGTGGGTTGTAGATGTAGAGTCGCCCGTCGGGGACCAACCCAAAACCCATCGCTTCCCCGCTGCCTCCAACGAAAAAGCAGTGGTTGGGTGTCGGCGACACCACCTGGTCGCTCTCGCGACGAATCCAGCACTCAATTGTGAAGTCATCGGCCCCCGCGGTGACCGTCTGGGTCACTGAAACCACGCTGTGGTTCTCCCGAAGCGCGAAGGCGGTACCCACCTTGCCCGGGAGATACCGCACGCTCGGGGAGGCAGCTCCATCGCCGCCGCTAACCGTATCCTGGGCCGAGCCGTCGGCGCGCCACCACGACTGCAGATCCGCAAAGGCGGGAACGCATCCGCCGGTGGCCACGTAGCTGAGGGTCCATTCGTTGTTGGCCGCGACCGCGTCCACTGCAGTGAGGTCCAGCGACAGACGATGGTTCACGCTTCCGGCCACCGTTGCCCCCGCCCTCCAGCGCAATGTGATCTGGGCCGAGGCCCCGGGGTCGAGTGCACCCAATTCAAACACCACCTCGCCGCCGGCAACGGATGCGGAGCCCTGCGAGGCGTTCGCCGCCACGAACTCGATGCCGGTCGGGACGGGTGCACGGACGCGCAAGGGGACGGCAATGTGCGCGCTATGATTCCTCACCTCGACCGCGATGGCGTACTCCGAGCCCTGGCTGACCTGCCGGGGTGATCGGATCAGGGCGAGTTGCACATCATCGAGGCAACGAGGCGCCGTCACATTCCGGGCCAGGGACGCGACTTCCGCCGGGCTTAGCGCGCGGCGGTAAACGGTCATGTCATCAATGAGACCTTGAAAACTGTAGGAAAGGCTGTCGAACGGCCGGCTGAGGCCTCCAATGCCATACTGCTCGGAAGGCAGGAACAGGTCCTCCAGGACGGCATCGCCCACTGAAACGCCATCCACGTAGAAGCGGACTTCCGAGCCCTCCCGGGTGACGGCGGCGTGATGCCAGTCGGTGTCCAGAATGGCACCGCGGGCCGGGGAATTGACCACGCCGACCTTCCCGAGGAACAGGCCGCCCTCCTGGGCGATACCGAAAACCCAGGCGCCGGCATTGCCCCCCATCAACACGGCCACACCGTCATTGCCGACCCGGTCGGTCGTGCCCCGCCGAAGCCAGCATTCGACGGTGAAATTCCGGAGGTCGAGTCCGGGAGATCCCGGAACCGCAAGCGCATCATGGACGCCGTCGAACCCAAAGGCGTTGCCCCACCTGCCAGGGACCGTTTTCGCATCCCCGATCCAGGTGCCCGGCTCGCGCCCGAACGCGTCGCGCGCGTCCTCGCCCGAAAACCAGGCGCTGACCCCATCCAGCAGCAGCCGGCAGGCGGGCTGGGGATTGGCCATACCAATGAACGCCGGGAGGAACGGAAGCACCGCGAACGACAGGAGCCGGAGGATCGTGGGCACGCCCACCTGAGTAAAACGCTTCATGGAGGATGCGAGTGGATGTAATGAGCCGCGCGATCACCTACCGACGAACCGTCTCAGTGTCGAGAGGGATGTTTTCGCGATGGGCCGGACGGCCCTGCCCTGCGCCCGAGCTCCCGGCAAGTCCGGAAGTCTCGGCCGGCGACTTCGCGGCCCTGTTCCGGTGTTGAAACGCAAGCCCGGCCGATTTGTGATTGCCACAACTGCCATGAAAGACCGTCGTGCCCTGTACGACCCCTACATCCATTTCCGGGATGTGAACTGGCGCAAGGCCACGCTGCTGTGTCCGGATGCACTCCGGCAAGGTGGGTCCGCTGGCGCAATTGCTACGCGATCAGCAGGTCGCGCTGACCGTGGTGGCCAACGCCACCACTTCTGACAAATAAAAGGGGCGATTGTCCGGTTTCATCCCGGGCGGCCATCTATTGAGTGACGCGTGAGGACGGACGCCCAATTGCTGCAGGAGTATGCCAGGAGCGGTTCCGAACCCGCCTTTGGCGAGCTGGTGACCCGTCATGCCGGAATGGTCCACGCGGCGGCGCTGCGCCAAACGGGAAATCCGGACTGGGCCGAGGAAGTCACACAGGCGGTATTTGTTTTGCTGGCGCGCAAGGCGGGTTCTCTGTCGCCGGACACCATTCTGGCCGGCTGGTTGATGCGCGCGACGCGGTTTGCCGCATCCGATCTCCTGCGGGGCGAGCGTCGCCGTCTGGCCCGGGAAACCACCGCCTTTCAAATGAATGATCCCTCCGAATCCGGGTCCGCGTCCGAGTCCGGACGTCTTTGGGACCGCATCGCCCCGGTGCTCGACGCGTGCCTTGCCCGTCTGCGCGAAGGGGATCGGAATGCGCTCCTGCTCCGCTATTTCCAGAACCGCAGCCTCGCGGAGATTGGGGCGTCGCTCGGGATCGCGGAGGATGCGGCGCGAAAGCGGGTGACCCGTGCCCTGGACCGGCTGCGCTCCGAACTGGCTCGCGACGGCACCGTGGCATCGGTGGCCGCACTGCCGGACCTCCTCTTGCAGGAAGCGGCGCCCGCAGTGTCGGCACCCCTGGTCAAGTCCGCCGTTTCCGCCGCACTGGCATCGGCCGGACCCGATTCGGTGCGGGTCCTTGGACTGTCCAGATCCCTGGCCCGCGACATGAAATGGGCGGGGCTCAATGTGTGGTTCGCGACCGCCGGAGCCGCGGTGGCGCTGCTCGCGGCCACGTGGTGGGCAATCCCATCCCGGCCCGTTGCGTCCTCATCCGCGGAGGTGCTTGCGGATGGCGATTATCGGGCCGCAGGATTTCCGGATCCCCGGGTCGTCCATCGGTTTATCCGAGACCTGCAGCGGGACCTTCGGGCCGGGGATCGAGAACGGGTCGCGCGGAGCATCCGGTATCCATTGGCGGTTCGCGGGCGTGGCCTGGACGGCGTGGTGGCCGGGGAGGCCGCGGTCCTTGACGCCTTCGAGCGGCTGTTCACCGAGTCGGTGGCGGGGGAGATCCTCAAGTGCCCTGCGCAGCGACTGCACTGTACGGCCGACGGAGTGATGATCGGGAGCGGCTCCATCTGGATCGCTCCGGCCCCTGAATCCGGACACCCTCAAATCGCCTTGGTAAACCTGCCCTGATCGGGAACCGCATCCTCCATGAATCGCCCCCCATCCGTTGCCGATCCCGCCCGACGCCATCTGCAGGCGGGAGCCGGATTTACCGTCGTGGAACTGCTGGTGGTGATGGCGGTGGTCGGTATTCTGGGCGCACTACTGCTGCCCACGGTCAGCCGGACCCGGGCACAGGCGCGCGCTGTCCATTGCCTGTCCAACCTGCGGCAGCTCGGACTGGGCCTGCGGATGTACGCCGAGAGCGATCCGTTGGGACGCCTCCCGGCGGATCCGATTGGCGACAGCGCGCCGGCATGGGTGTTTGCCCTGACGCCCTTCATGGGTCCAGTGGACGGAGTACGGCTCTGTCCTTCCGACGCATTTCGGGAGGCCCGGCGGAAGTGGCAGCGGACCAGTTACGTCCGGAACCAGTTCACCGCGCGTGAACCGTTGGCCCCGGAGTCTTCGGAATTCAATCCGGGCGCCCCGGGCGTCGGTGGGCAGCCGCTGACCCTGAATCTTTCGACGTTGAAGTTGTCTTCGTACCGGCGTCCATCGGAAACGTTCCTGGCCTTCGAGGGATCGAATCTTGGGGTGGCTTTTCCGCCCCGCGCCACTGATTCCATGCCGGTACCGGCCGTTGACGACCATACGCATCCGGACACCTGGATCCTGGGATGGGCCCACGTGCTGGCCGACATTGATCCGGAACGTCACGGACACTCATCCAACTACCTCTTCGCCGACGGTCATGTCGCGGCGATCCCCTCGGCCGTCCTGCGTCGCCGGCTGGAATCGGGGGAGAATTTTGCGGTGATTCCCGAGTAAAGTGAGCCCATTGAAGATGAAACCCTTTGCGTGCCTCCTGCTCTGCCTCACGGGCTGGAGCCTGATCGTTCGTGGCGCGACGGATTCGACCTCCGGAGAGCCCCCCGGGCGCATGCCGCCGGTCATCAACGCGTCCCGTCCCGGGACCCGGGTTGAACCAGGTCTGCCCAACTCCATCCGGCCAGTGGCTGTGGATTGGGTGGAGACCGTGAACGGCGAGGCCGTGGAGGAAAATCCGGTCACCGACGGTCCGGACGGTCCCGCTGATGCGCTTCGGTTTTGGATCCACCGACGGGACAGTCTGGAGCACGACCTTCAGGTGTTCCATCAGATGGAGGGTGAGGCCTGGCCGGGCGAGGACTATCCCGCCCCTGCCGGTTTGGTGAACGTACCGGCTGGCAGTGACTGGGCCGACGTGGTGATTCAGCCCTGGGAAGACGGCCTGGAGGAGGGGGACGAGAGCGTGGTCCTCGCCCTCGCGCCATCGCCAGCCATGGGACCGTTGGAACCCTACCGGATTGATCTCCAACACGGTCGCGCACGCGCGGTGATTCGGGATTCGAAAGTCACCGTGCCGTCCATCCGAATCGCGCGACCCCAATCGGAATCGCGGTTTGCAGCCGGTCAGGATGTGGAAATTGCCGCCACGGCGGTGCATCCGGAGGCGGGCATCCACGCCCTTCAATTCCTTGCAGACGGCAGGGTGATCGGAGGCGTCGAATGTTGCTGCGATGACTGCCTCTGTACCGGTCCGATTCCCGGGCAGCCCTTTACAGGTCGGTTTGTCTGGCGAGGTGCATCTGCCGGAACTCACGTCCTGACGGCCCGCACCCCCCTCGCGCCTGACCGGATCCTGGAATCTGCGCCGAAGACGATTCACATCGTGGAGGCGTCCGCGGCCCGGCTCGAGATCGTCTCCCCACCCGACGGCGCCCTGCTGATGTCGGGGGTGCCGGTGGTGATTGAAACTGTTGGACAGGATCCCGCGGGCCTCGTCAGCCAGGTGGAATTCTTCGCCAATGGCCGGAAGATCGGTGAAAGCTGTTTCCTGTGCGTCGCATTCGGCGATTTCCCACCGGGCACGCCCCTGCGCAATCGCATTGAGTGGATCCCCGAGGGGCCTGGCGACTATGAGCTGATCGCCAATGGGCAATTTGGTCCGAACCCGCGGATCACTTCGCGGCCGGCAAGGGTGACCGTACAGCGGGAGACCGCTCCGGGACGCCTGACCATCGTTCGGCCTCGGGACGGTGAGCCGGTTGCCGCCGGCGTGCCAATCCCGGTAACCGCGGTCGGCATCGGCCGGTTTGGGGGCATCACCGACGTGCAGTTGCTGGTGGATGGCCTGCCCGTCGGAGAATCCCGGATGGTCTTCATTCGGCCGCCGCGTGTGGACGAACAGGTTTGGCATGAGTTTGAAGTCACTCTGGACCCGGGGCCGCACGTGCTCGTGGTCCAGGATCTGGTGCATCCAGCGTTGGTTTCGGATCCTGTCCTGGTGGTCGCTGGCGGGCTCGGGGAGGAACTTGCGTGGATCACGCCACCTGAGGGCGCGGCGTATGGGTTGGGACGGCCCATTGTTCTGGAGGTCGCGACGCGCGATCCGGACGGGCATCTGTTGCTGGTCGAGTTCTTTGCCAATGGTCGGAAGCTTGGTGAGTTCCCATATGAGTGTCCCCAGTACGAGCCGCGCCCGGGCGGTTTGATCCCGCACCAATTCGTCTGGCTGGATGCGCCCGCCGGCCGACAGGTTCTGATCGCAAGGGTGGTGCGCGCCGACGGCGCGGTCGTCGAATCGCCGGCGCGAAGCATCACCGTCGAGCGCGATGACGCCCCGACTTTGGAGGTTGTCCGGCAACTGCCGGGCGCCTACGAAGCCGGCGAGCCTTTTGCGGTCCGTCTCGTGGTCACGCCAGGGCCCGGCGTGGCCGCCTACGTCGTTGAGGAAATCCCGCCGTTCGCCCTGCCAGCACCGGGGATTCCCGGGCTCGACTCGCCGTTCTGGCGGGTGGTGAGCGTCAGCCACGACGGTGTGCTGGACCCGTTGACGGGCAAGGTGAAGTTCGGTCCATACCTGGACCGGCGGACCCGCACGCTGAGTTACCAGTTGGTTCCCAACATGACGGTGGATGTCGCCCACTTCGGGGGCGTGGGAGCTGCTGACGGAATTGCCGTGCCCATCGGCGGTGATCAGGAACTGCGGGGGCCCATCCGTCATCCCGCCGATCGCGAACCGGGCGACAACTCCCTGTCCGCTTCGGAGCTGACCGCCTACGCCGCGGCGTGGCGACTCGAGCAACCATGGTCTGCAGGGCCGAACCCGATCCCGGTGGACTACGTGACCCGCGCCGCAGCCCTGTGGAGGGGCGGTGAGCGCTACGTGTACGATCCGCGGGCCGGACCGCCGCCGTTCTGCTGGAGCAGTGGTGCGGAGCTTGCACCGTTGGAATGCCAAACTGTCAGCCTGCCGTTGGTTGGGGGACTCGCGTTGCGCACCGAGGAATCGCTCCCGGACGGGAGCCTTCGGGTGACAGTCCGGGTGATGCCTGCCCCTGGGGTCCGCGCATTTGCGGTGGAGGAGCATTCGGGCTCCGAAGTCGGGGTGATCGGCGTCACTCAGGACGGTGTGCCGAGTCCCGGCGGCGCCTTGCGCTGGGGCCCCTTCTTCGGCGCATCGCCGGTGGAATTGGCCTACCTGATCGCCCCCGGAAGCTCCGTCGGTATCCGCCGGGGTGTGGCGTCCTTTGATGGCCAGAACGTGCCGATCCATCAGGGCCAGGCGCCGCCAGACCCCGCGGGACCGGGGCGCGTGCGATTGGATCCCCTGCACGATGGTTCGCACCTCATCACCTTGGAATCGCCCACAGCGCCACCGGACGAATTTGAGCTCGAGGCCAGCAACGACCTCCTCCATTGGATTCCGGTCGGTCGCTTCTCCGCCACTGGCGCGGCCGGGTTGATCCGGCATGCGGGCCTTGGCGATGCCGGCGTGCGGTTTTATCGCGCGGTGCCGCGCTGAGCGAGGTCTGGGGGTCGGGCCCGGCCAGGACCGCAATCGCCCTCGAATCCTGCGCGTTGAAGCATTTGCCGGATAGCCTCGTTGGTGGCGCCCACCTTGGAGGCGGCGGCATGGAGATCCTCCGGATCCACGGGATACCAGTGACGGCGATCCGGCCGGCCGAGGCCCGCCAGGTTGACCGGCTCAATGGTCTGCGCGACGGCTTCTGAGAATTTCACCTCGGACACCGATGGTTCCAAGGACATCCGGATCACCGCGCGCGCCGCTTCCGCAAACCCTGGCCGACCATGGAGCAGAAATCCGGGTGCCAGATCCACCCGACCCAGACGGCGTGCAGTCTCCGAATAGATCGCTGCTGCGAAGTACAGCAACGCCAGTTGCCGAAAGATCGCGGGCCGACCGAGATTGTGGTGCAGGGCACCAATCATGGCGGCCGCGGCGTTCAGATCTGCGGCGGTGGCGGACTCATATTGCGAGGCCTCCAACGCGGTCGGTCCCCCGTCGCGACCCATCCAGAGGGCAATCCGGGCGATTCCAAGGAGGTTGAGGGAGAACCCGGTGGACATCAGGGGATCCACAAATCCCGCCGCCGAGGGCAACAGGGCCCAGCCCGGACCCGCCATTCGGGCGCAGCAATACGGCATGCGCTCCAGGTGGGTGAACCCGCGCACGGGGCGGGCGGTCTCAAACTGCCAGGCCAGGGAGGGATGCCTTTCCAGAAGCCGCCTCCAAGCGGCGGCGCCGTCCGCCATCCGAATCTGTGACGCCAACTCCGGCCGTGCGGAGCACCCGGCGCTGGTGAGACCGTTCCGGAATCGCAGCACCCAGACCCAGCCGCCGTCAAAGACATGATGCAGCGCCGCATCATCGGGTGGAAACGGCGGGGCGACCCCGGTGTCCTGCAGGAACTCCCATCGGCGCACGTCCTCAAAGTGGCTGAAGAGCCCCTGTGTTGCCGGATAGCCGGCCCACAACGATTCCGGCAGCGCAAGCGCTCGTGACAGGAAGCCCCGCGGGCCACTGGCGTCGAGCAGCCAGGTCGCCTGGAATCTGACGGAGCGGCCCGCCCTCCTCCCCGTCAATCGCACCTCGCTGGCCCCGAACTCCACCGTCTCCAGGTTCGTTTGATCCAAATACTCCGCCCCCATGGACACTGCTTCCTGCTGAAGCCAGTGGTCCACGTCCGGACGGTACCAATGGGTGTCCGCGATCGCATCCGAAGGGCTGGCCGCAACGAGCAGTTCGTTGGTGCGGTCCGGTTGCGGGGTCCACTCCCGCCCGGCCTCGTGATGGAAGAACGAGAAGCCCCGCTTCAGTCCGCATGCGATCTGCGGGTAGGACTGCTGCCAGGCGCCCCATCGTGTGAGGGGCAGCAGCCGGGGCAGATCGCAGGTCGCCGCCAGTTGCTCCAAGAGGTAGTTGGACAACGGGGTGGTGGATTCCCCGATGGCGAAACGCGGGTGCTGTCCGCGCTCGATCAGCACCACCCGGCGCCCCATCCGCCGCGCAATCATGGCCGCCAGCGAACCGCCAAACGCCGATCCGATGATGGCCACATCAAAGCACGCGTGCCCCACGGCCCGAGACTAACGGATCATCCCGCTCAAGGCGACGGCCGGGTGCCGTACGGGCGGGATGGATTCCGGCGTCGCCCGCCTAAACGTCGCAAACCCTCGCAGCGTTGCGCAGGGCAATCTCACGGTCCGGCCAGGTCGGGGCGAACTCCCGCGCCGCACGCCCGTTGTCTCCGATCACCAGCAGCGCTCTGATCACCGCAGGGTTGTTGCCCTCCCGGGCCTATCCACGCCGCTTGCGACCGAAACCCTTCGCCGCCGGCGCCTTGAGGGTCTTGAACTCCCGGGTCAGCTCCGTGAGGGACGCCTCGACCCCCATCCGCTCCAGGGAACTGGCGCCGACAAAGCCCACGGCATCGGTGCGCTGCAACACACGATCCGCATCGGCGGGTGTGTTGATCGGGCCGCCATGACACAGGAAAAAGATGTCCTTCCGGACCCGGGATGCGGCGTCCACGATCTCCTGGGTGCGCTTCAGGGTGAAATCCCAGCTCACCACCGCCCGCGTGACCCCGATGCTGCCGCCCACGGTCGTGCCCACATGGGCGATGATGGCGTCGGCACCCGCCCTGGCCATTTCGACGGCCTCCTCCGGCGTGGCGACGTACACGATGGAAAAGAGGTCCATCCGCCGGGCCAGTGCGACCATCTCGAACTCCTTCTTCACGCTCATGCCGGTCTCCTCAAGCACGCCGCGAAAGTGGCCGTCCACGATGGTGTGGGTCGGGAAGTTGTTCACGCCGCTGAAACCCATCTCCTTCACGCGGCCCAGCCAGTGCCACATCCGTCGCCGGGGGTCGGTGGCATGCACGCCGCAGATCACCGGCACCTCCTCGACCACGGGCAGGACTTCGTACTCGCCGATGTCCATGGCGATGGCGTTGGCGTCGCCATAGGCCATCAGCCCGCAGGTGGAGCCGTGACCCATCATGCGGAAGCGTCCGGAGTTGTAGATGATGATCAGATCCGCGCCGCCCTTCTCGATGAACTTGGCGCTGATGCCGGTGCCGGCGCCGGCGGCAATGATCGCCTGGCCGCGCTGCAGCGTGGCCATGAGGCGGTCGCGGACCTCCTTGCGGGTGTAGGGGTTTCCTTTGCCGGTCCAAGGGTTGGGCATGGTCAGGAATTCAGGAGTGATGCGTCAAAGACCCCGGGGTAGTAACCGAGGCGGCCGGTCCGCTTCCATGTCGCGAAACGATCAACAGCTACCCAAAATCAACCGACCCGCTCCCCCCGGGAGGAATCGCCGCAACAACGTCGGAGCACTTCGAAAGGTGCCTTCCGGCGGCCAAAAGCCTCCGGGCCGGATTCCAACCTCGCGTCCGCCGGCCCAAAGGGGCCACCGTTGGGCGGCATGAACGAAGGGCTGCCCATCGTCTATCTGGCACGACATGGCGAAACCGCCTGGAGTCTCAGCGGACAGCACACCGGCCTCACGGATCTTCCCCTCACCGACCGCGGGGAGCGCAACGCCCGCCGACTCGGCGTCCGGCTGGCGGCAGGTTCGTTCCCCCGGGTGTTCACCAGCCCGCTCCAACGAGCCCGCCGCACCTGCGAGCTTGCCGGGTTCGGTGCCGTCGCCACGGTGGATCCCGACCTGGTGGAATGGAACTACGGCGCGTACGAGGGACAGACCAGCGCCGAGATCCTCTCCGGGCGTCCGGACTGGGATCTCTTCACGCACGGCTGCCCGGGAGGCGAATCCCCGGAAGCGGTGGGGGCCCGGGCGGACCGGGTGGTTGCGCGGCTGCGGGAGTGTCCGGGCGACGTCCTGGTCTTTTCGAGCGGTCATTTCCTGAGAGTGCTGGCGACGCGCTGGCTTGGATTTCCCTCGGTTTCGCCCGCCCGTTTTTTTCTGCTCACCACCGCGAGCCTCTCCGCTTTAGGCTACGAGCATCGTCGCTCGCGGCCGGTGCTCCGGCTGTGGAATGATGTGTCCCATGCCGGCGATTGAACCGGCGGGGAAATTTCACCTTCAAGCAGCACCTCATCAATACTCCACGATGCAACTGGGAATGATCGGACTCGGGCGCATGGGCGCCAACATGGTCCGCCGGCTGATCCGCGGCGGACACGAATGCGTGGTGTACGACCGCGCGGCCGCCGCGGTGGATGCACTCACGCAGGAGCAGGCCGTGGGCGCCACGTCCCTGCCCGATTTTGTGGCCCGTCTTGAGAAACCGCGGGCGGTCTGGCTCATGGTGCCGGCAGCGGTCGTGGATGCCACGCTGGCCGACCTGGTGCCGTTGCTCGAGACCGGCGACGTCGTGATTGACGGCGGCAATTCGTATTACGTGGACGACCTCCGGCGCGCGAAGGATCTGGGGACGCGGAAGATCCACTATGTGGATGTCGGCACCAGCGGCGGCGTGTGGGGCCTGGAACGTGGCTATTGCATGATGATCGGGGGTGAGCCGGAGGCGGTCCGCCATCTGGATCCCCTGCTCGCCACCCTGGCCCCGGGGCGCGGCGAGGCCATTCCCCGGACGCCCGGACGCGAGTCGCTTGGCGGCACGGCGGAACAGGGCTACCTGCACTGCGGCCCGAACGGGGCCGGACACTTCGTGAAAATGGTGCACAACGGCATCGAGTACGGCCTCATGGCGGCCTACGCCGAGGGCCTCGGCGTCCTGCGCGATGCCAACATCGGAAAGCGCGAGCACGCCGAGGACGCCGAGACGACGCCGCTGCGCGACCCCTCCAGTTATCAGTACGACTTCAATCTGCGCGACATCGCCGAGGTGTGGCGTCGCGGGAGCGTGATCGCCTCCTGGCTGCTCGACCTGACGGCCGCCTCGCTGGTCGAGGATCCGGAACTCCGGCAGTTCGCCGGACGGGTCTCGGACTCCGGCGAGGGCCGGTGGACGATCAAGGCGGCCATTGACGAGGCCGTGCCGGTGCCGGTGTTGTCCGCAGCCCTCTACCAGCGGTTCGCGTCGCGGGGCGAAGCCGACTATCAGGACAAGCTGCTGTCGGCGATGCGGTTTCAATTCGGCGGTCACCACGAGAAGCCTGCGGCCTGATTTCCGGGACCATGAACGAAACCCATGCCGACGCCCTGGTCTTCTTCGGGGCCACCGGGGATCTGGCCTACAAGAAGATTTTCCCGTCGCTTCAAGCCATGCTGAAGCGGGGTCATCTGCAGGTGCCGGTGATCGGGGTGGCCAAGGCGGGATGGAATCTCGCGCAACTGAAGGCGCGGGCCCGGGAAAGCCTGGAAACGCACGGCGGGCTGGACCCGGAGGCCTACGACAGGCTGTGCGGGCTGCTGCGCTATGTGGACGGGGCGTACGAGGATGCCGCCACCTTCGACGCACTCCGGAAGATCCTCGGTGCGGCGCAACGTCCCGCCCACTACCTCGCCATCCCGCCGTCGCTGTTTGGCACCGTGGTGGAGCAGCTCGACCGCTCCGGCTGCGCGCCGCCAGGAGCGCGCGTGATCGTTGAAAAGCCGTTTGGACGTGACCTCGAGTCCGCCCGTCGGTTGAACGAGGTGCTGCTGCGCAGTTTCGAGGAGCGCCGGATCTTCCGCATTGACCACTATCTGGGGAAGCGGCCGGTCCACGACATGCTCTTCTTTCGGTTCTCCAACGCCTTCACCGAGCCGTTCTGGAACCGTCAGCACATCGAGAGCGTGCAAATCACCATGGCCGAGCAGTTCGGCATCCAGGGGCGCGGCGCCTTCTATGACGGCGTGGGCACGATCCGCGACGTGGTCCAGAACCACCTGTTCCAGGTGCTCGCAAACCTGGCGATGGAACCGCCGGTGCGCACCGACAGCGAATCCATCCGGGACGAAAAGGTGAAGGTGCTCCGCGCCATTCCGCCGCTGACACCGGACGACGTGGTCCGCGGGCAGTTCACAGGCTATCCGCGGGAACCGGGTGTCCGGGCGGGTTCAACCGTGGAGACGTTTGCCGCGATGCGGCTTGAGGTGGATTCGTGGCGCTGGCGCGGCGTACCCTTCCACCTGCGCGCCGGCAAATGCCTGCCCGTCACCTGCACCGAAATCCTCCTGCGCTTCCGTCAACCACCGACGATGTACCGGGCGCTTGACCTGTCCTCCAATCACGTCCGGCTCCGCATCAGCCCGCAATTCACCATCGGCATCACCTACAACACCCTCGCCCCGTTGTCGGCAACGACGGTGGAGCCCGCCGAAATGCTCGCCGTGGATCATCCGCCTGCGGATGACATGGATGCCTACGAACGGGTGCTTGGCGATGCCATGGCCGGGGATTCAACGCTGTTCGCGCGCGAGGACTATGTCGAGGAAGCGTGGCGCATCGTGGATCCGGTCCTGAAGGATTTCACCCCGGTCTTCGAATACGAGCCCGGCACCTGGGGCCCTCCCGAGGCCGCCGGCGTCGCGCCACCCGGCGGCTGGCAGAATCCGGTGATCGCCGCCTGATCCCATGGACCTCACCGTGCTTCCCGATCCCGACGCCGTGGCCACGGAGGCCGCACGCCGCATTGCCGTCGAGGCCCGGGCGTCGGTGGCGGCCCGCGGACGCTTTCTTGTGGCGGTCAGCGGGGGACGCACCCCGTGGCAGATGCTGCGTGCCCTCGCGAACGAATCCGTCCCGTGGCCGCAACTGGAAGTCCTTCAGGTGGATGAGCGAATCGCGCCGCCGGGAAGTCCGGAGCGCAACCTGACCCACCTGCGGGAGAGCCTGCTCTCCCACGCACCGCTGCGCCCGGAACAAATCCACGCCATGCCGGTCGAGTCCGCCGATCCTGATGCCGGTGCGGCGGCCTATTCGGAACTGTTGACGCGACTGGCCGGGGATCCGCCCGTGCTGGACCTCGTGCATCTGGGGCTCGGCGCCGATGGACACACGGCATCCCTGGTCCCCGGTGACGCCGTTCTGGGAGTCACCGACCGACCGGTCGCAGTTTGCGGAAACTACCAGGGCCGTCAGCGATGCACCCTGACCTATCCGATGCTGGACCGCGCGCGGCGGATCCTGTGGGTGGTCACCGGCGCGGAGAAGCAGGACGCATTGCGCCGGCTGTTGCTCGCCGATCCGGCGATCCCCGCGGGACGCGTCATGCAGGATGCCGCCGTGGTGCTGGCGGACGCCGCGGCGATGGGGCCATCCGTCCAATAACCATCGGGAATTCCATGCGTCTCGGACTTGCCACAGACCACGGAGGATTCGCCCTCAAGGAGGAGCTTGCGGTCCGGCTGCGCGGGTCGGGCCATTCGGTGGTGGACTTCGGCGCCACGACACTGAATCCCGAGGACGACTATCCGGACTTTGTGGTGCCCCTGGCCCGTGCCGTGGCGTCCGGCGAGGTGGACCGCGGGATTGCGATCTGCGGCAGCGGTGTCGGAGCCGCCGTTTGTGCCAACAAGGTCCCGGGCGTCCGGGCCTGCCTCATTCACGACCACTTTTCGGCACGGCAGGGCGTCGAGGACGATCACATGAACCTCCTCTGCATGGGCGGCCGCACCGTGGGGCCGGAAGTGGCCTGGGATCTGGTACAAGCTTTCCTCGCATCCCGGTACAGCGACGCGCCGCGGCATCTGCGCCGCCTCGGGAAGGTGGCTGCGCTGGAGCTGGAATCGGGCCCTACAGCAGGTGGCCCATGCGGTCCCGCTTCGTCTTAAGGTACCCGGCATTGTGCGGGTTGGCGGGCACCCGGATCGGGATCTGTTCCAGGATCTCCAGTCCGTACCCCTGCAGGCCGACCACCTTTTTCGGGTTATTGGTGAGCAACCGGATCGTCTTGAGCCCGAGATCGCATAACATCTGCGCTCCGACGCCGTAGTCGCGCAGATCCATCGGGAACCCGAGCTTCAGGTTGGCATCCACCGTGTCGAGCCCCTGCTCCTGAAGGCGGTAGGCCCGGAGCTTGGCGGGGAGCCCGATCCCACGCCCCTCCTGCCGCATGTAGAGCACCACGCCGCTCCCGGCCGCCTCGATCTGCTGCAGCGCGGCGTGGAGTTGCGGACCGCAGTCGCAGCGGCGGGATCCGAAGACATCACCGGTGAGGCACTCGCTGTGAACCCGCACCATCACCCCATCCTCCCCCCGCACGTCGCCCTTCACCAGGGCGAGGTGGTGCAGGCCGTCAATCTTCGAGCGGTACAGGTGCAGGGTGAACTCCCCGTAATCCGTCGGGAGGCGGACCACCTCCACGCGCTCAACCAGGCGCTCGGACGTCCGGCGGAACTGAATCAACTGCTCGATCGAACAGATCTTGAGTCCGTGCCGGCGGGCCATCCGGCGCAGCTCGGGGAGCCGGGCCATGGACCCGTTGTCGCTCATGATTTCACAGATCACGCCGACCGGACGGCATCCGGCAAGCCGCGCAAGATCCACGGCCGCCTCGGTGTGTCCGGCGCGCTGCAGCACGCCGCCCGATCGGGCCTTGAGCGGAAAGATGTGCCCAGGCTTCTTGAGGTCCTCGGCAATCGCCCGCGGGTCGGCCATCACCCGGATCGTGCGCGCCCGATCGGCGGCGCTGATCCCGGTCGTGATCCCTTGGGCGGCGTCCACACTCACCTGGAAGGCGGTCTGGAATGACTCGCGGTTCTGCGACACCATTTCCTCGACGCCCAGCTGGCGCAACCGGTCGTCCTCCGCGGGAACGCAGATCAGACCGCGGCCGAACCGGGCCATGAAATTGACGGCGGCCGGATTGACTTTTTGCGCCGCCATGACCAGGTCGCCCTCGTTCTCCCGGTCCTCGTCGTCCACCACGATCACCATGCGGCCACGACGGATGTCCGCCAGGACCGCCGCCAGATCATCAAACACACCCTTCTTCACACCGGCCGCAGGGTATCCCAAAGTCTCCCGGTTGACACGCAGCAAGCGGGCTGGATCGCCGCCCATGCCGGCATGCGGCACTCAGTCGAGGCGAATCCACACGGTCTTGAGGTGCGCCGGCTCCTCCCGGGTGATGGGGAAGTCCGGCGGCTGGGGTGCGTAGTGTTGCTGCGTCACCCGTCGCCCGCCCGACGCGATCGCCCCGCGGATCCCCTCCAGAAACCGGTCGGGAGGCATCCGGCCTGCGTTGGTGGAGGCGAACAGGATCCCTCCGGGCGCCAGCAGGGGCAGGACCCGGGCCACCAGCGCTCCGTAGTCGGACTCCGCCCGGAAGTCCCCGTGCTCCCTCGAGCGCGAGAAGGTTGGGGGATCCAGCAGGACGGCGTCGAACCGGCGGGAACGCCGCTGGAACCGGTGCAACCAGTCGAAGACATCCCCATGGATGAACTCATGGCCGCCGGCATCCAACCTGTTGAGCTCAAAATTCCGGCGCCCCCAGTCGAGATACTTGCGGGAGAGGTCGAGATTCGTGGTCCGCCATCCTCCGACTGCGGCCGCGACACTGAATGCACACGTATAGGCGAAAGTGTTCAGCAACCACGGTTCGGAGCCTCCCGCCGACGGCCGCAAAGGAAACCCCGCGGCGACCTGTCCCACCTGCAGCCGACGGCGATTGTCGCGCTGATCCAGGAACAGCCCGGTGGAATACCCCTCGGCCAGGCTCAGCTCAAATCGCAGTCCGTTCTCAAGGACCTCAAAGCGCGTCGGCGCCGGCGTCCCCTCGAGGAATCGGGGACTGACCTCTCCCGGTGCGGTTCCCCGGACCCGACGTCGCCGCGCCTTGAAATAGATCCCAGCCGCCCCGGCAACAGACGGCCGCAGAATCCCGGGAAGCGTCGGTGTCACTTCCTCCTCTCCCTCGACGAGGATCCAGTCCCCGAGCCGCTCCACCGCGAACCCCGGCACGCCATCCGCCGCGCCATGCAGCATCCGCCACGCGGTGGTCTCACCCGGGGCGACCATCGCGGCACGCAGTGCCTCTGCCGGAGCCCGGTCAAACTCCGGGGCCACCTCCCATGACACCGGACGTCCGGTGCCCGGGTGATCCAGGGCCAGCCCCCATGCGTGGAGGTGCAGCCGCGCCGCCGGGGTGCCTCCGTACAGGCGGTCCCCCAGGATCGGAACGCCCTTCGACGCCGCATGAACCCGGATCTGGTGGGTGCGCCCGGTGAGCGGTACCGCCTCCAACCACACCCGGCCCCCCTCTGTCCGCAGAACCCGGAACCGGGTCTCCGCCGGAGCCGCGTCGCGTGCCCCCGGGGCGGCGACCTGATAATGGTCGCCGGACCGCACAATGCCCGACCGCACGGAAAACACGTCGCGCTGCGGCCGGCGGTCGGTGACGCACTGGTACCGCTTGCACACCAATCGCCCTGCAAACTGCGCGGTCAGCGACCGGTTGGCCCGGGGCGTCCGCGCAAAAACGAGGAGTCCGCTGGTGTCCTTGTCCAATCGGTGCACGATGGCCAGCGAGGCCCAGCGAGGCTCCCGGTGGCGCAGCCATTCGTAGATCCCCTCCCCAGCATGGGGTGATGGCGCATGCGTGTTCCATCCGGGCGGCTTGTGCACGACAAGCAGGTCGGCATCCTCGTGAATCACGCAGGGCGGCGGAGACCGGTCCATGCGTCACCAAAAATGCCAGGCGGACTTCCACGCCACCCACACCCCGAGCAACAGATTGGTCACGGCGTGTGCCGTCATCGCATCGCCCAGCCGGTTCTTCCGGAGCACCAATCCTTGATAGGCCATGCCGCACAGAACCCCGGGAAGCCATTGTTCGTGGGCGAGCCCAAACGCCGCCGAGGTCACGAAAAACGAGACGGCATTCCAGCGATTGAGCGGCATGTCCTCCCATCGGGTTGTCGCCAGGTACCGATAGGCAAACGACCGGTAAAAAACCTCTTCAATCGCCGGCACGACCAGCGTTGAGCCCGCGATGCGGACCCCCACGAGGACCCAGGCCGCCGCACTCCCGGAACCAAAATAGGCATGCGGATTCCAAGGCTGCGGGAGCGATTCCGGATCCGGCGGCCGCCCCAGCCCCACGAGCCGCGGCAATTCGGTCAGTGACGGATACCGGCCATCCAACCCCACCCACAACCCGAAGACCGCCACACCGACGACGAGGGCCTCCCAGCTGAACGCCCAGCGACATTCCGGCAGCCGGTCCCGCCACACCCAGACCATCCAGGCCCCCACCAACGTCTTCCCCAGGTAGAGCCCATACCGTGATCCCTCCCCGAACTGCCCCTGCAGCGCCGTCAGGCCGACAAAGACGGCGAACGGCAACACACGCACCGCAATTGCGGAGGCGCCAATTCGATCCATCCACGGCAAACGCATTCCCGGGACCCTCACCGTGTCCACGTGATGACAGCAAGGCCGAAGCCGTCCTTCAATTGCCGACGCGGGTACCGCAGGAACGCAACGTGTCCCGGCGAAGGGACGTGTGGGGGATTCCGCACGAGGGCGATCCCGCAACACGTCCCGACCGGCACCCAATGTCCCGACGCTGAAACGCCAGGGCCGTCGAAAAGTGGTTTCGATACGCTCAAGCTAAAAGACTCTTTACGATAATCAGGATAAACGTAAAATCCACTGATGGTGCTTCGAGACTTTTGGCGACAGCGTTTGGAACGGGTCTGGAAGCGGGTTCCGATTGCTTGGCTGGCCGGGGTACGGCGCGCGGCCCAATCCCCGACCGAACCATGAGGGGGGCTGGCTCTCTCCATGGGGCACACGGCGGGCTCAGTACCATTACCGGCGATGGGGCCAGTGGCGGGTGTTCTGCGCGAGTGAGGAGGGAGAGCTCGCCTACCTGCCGGCGTCTTGATCGAACGCAGGACCCCGGGAACCGATTGTCGAGCAGGCGGGCGGACTCTTGGCGCCCCGCGGCGACACAAATATGGCGGTGAGGGAGGGATTCCGAAACCAAATGACCTCGCGTCGAAAATCGTCGCAAAATGGCCGTAAATATTGAGTATTTCGCGCATTTCCCATCTTTTTCGGAAAATCGACCTCAAGTCGAAAAATGCGCACAAAAACGAAGGCCTTCTGTCGTCAATTGTCGTCAAAGCCGCCGAATGTGGACGACGTAAAAGCGGTGAACTTGGGCTGGCCGTGACCCTGGTCCCAAATCCTTCCTCACTCCATCCCGACATTCGGAAAATATCGCTGCGGGAAACCGGTCAATGGCCGAAGCCGCTGATCCGTATGCACCAGCGTCAATCCCTCGGTGTTCGCTATCGCGGCGAGCAACCGGTCCACAGGATCTCCGTGCGCCCAGTCCCAAAGCCCGGCGACCCGAGCGGCTTCAAACGTCACCGGCGCGAGCCGGTAGCCCGCCGTGGCCTCGGCAAGCCATCCGGCGGGATCCGGTGCGGGCAACTTCCGATGCCGCCACTTGCACAGCATCTCCTGAACCGAGAGGGGACAGAGCCAGAACTCGCTGACCTCCTGTTCCAGGAATCGGGCGAGCCGCCGGTTCATCGGCAGTCCGTGATAACGCCGCCACCACAATCCGGAATCAATCAAGGCGCGCATTGCCGCCCTTCTCCCAGGAGGGGAATGCGGGTTCATCCAGATCAATCCCTGCGTACGCTTTCGCATCGAGTGGCGTTGCGGAAACCGGCGGCGGGCCGGAGCGTCGAATCGCCACCAGCCGTGCCACGGGCTGCCCGTGCCGGGCGATCACCACCTCTTCTCCCCGTTCGGCCCGTCGAAGCAAATCGGCCAACTGGCTTTTGGCTTGGGCTACGGAAGCTTGCATGACCATAAGAATGGTCACTTTTCGGCATTGGGTCAAGCTCACCCAGGTCGCTGATGAGAGCGTTGCTTATTTTCGATCTCTTCAATTTTCGATAACAACTGGCTGCGCTGTTTTCGCACACCGAAGGAGCGAGCCATGCCAAAATCGCCCAGTATCCCTGGGAAAACTGTATCCTTCCCGGGAGTTTCAGCAGCGTGAAAGAATTGGCCGAGGCGATCACTCAATACACGGACCAATGGAACCTCAACCCGACCCAGTACGAGTGGAAAGCTGAGGGAAAGGTCATCCTTGAACGAATCGTCAGGGCTCGCGAGGCCCTGGCACGGGAGGCTCGCATTAGTAAACCAATTTAGTGAACGCTCCACTAGACCCTCGATCAAAAGACACCCGCCCTGATTTTCGTCCGCAACCTGCGGGCCGCCCGGGATTCACCATCCAAAGTCGTACCCCGCGCCGAGGACACGATGACGATCACCGATCCATCGTCGCAGACGCCGCCGTATCGCATCGGACACTGCCGCCGGCGATCCGGGGCGGAACGGGGCGCGCCGCCCCAATCGCCCGTTGCGCGGGATTCGAGTCCACGGATGCCCCCGGCCATACGGCGGATTCCCAGTGTTGCCCCGGCCGCGCGTCCCCTCTAATTTCGCCGGCCGGTCCGCGATGGGCCGGAAGCGCCTGAAATGAGTTCACCAGAGATCACGATGCACAACGGCAATGCCCCGGAGGCCCCGCCTGCGGCCGAACCGTCCGACGAGACGGCCCGCCTTGCCGCCGAACTGGCCTCCCGCCAGGAGACCCTCCTGCGCCTCGCCGCCGATTTCGACAACTTCAAGAAGCGCACCGCCCGGGAGCGCGATGAAGCCCGCCGCGCCGGGGTGGAGGGCGTGGTGGCCCGCCTGCTGCCGGTCCTCGACAACTTCGACATGGCGATGGCCGCCGCCACGCAGCCAGGCACCTCCCTCGAGTCCCTGCGGACGGGGGTGGGCATGATCCATGGTCAGTTCCGGTCGCTGCTCGAAGAGCTTGGCGTGGACGTCGTTGAGGCCGCGGGACAGCCGTTTGACCCGTCGCTTCACGAGGCGGTCTCCACCAGCCTGGATGCCACCGTCCCGGAAGGGCATGTCGTCCAGCAGGTCCGGCGGGGTTACCGGTTCGGCGACCGGCTCCTGCGTCCTGCCAGTGTCGTGGTCTCCGCCCGCGCCGAATAACGCGCCGCGCATCCCCCATGTCCCGCACCCGCGAACGCCGCTGCTTTTACGAAGTCCTTGAAGTGACCCGGACGGCCACCGCCGAGGACATCAAGAAGTCCTACCGCAAACTCGCCTTGCGGTACCATCCGGACAAAAACGCCGGCGACACGGCAGCCGAAGAACGCTTCAAGGAGGTGGGAGAGGCCTACGAGGTGTTGAGCGATCCCGACAAGCGCGCCACTTATGACCGTCACGGACACGCCGCATTTGACCGGCGGGCCGGCGGTGGGGCTGGCGGATTCCATGATCCCTCGGAGATTTTTCGGCAGACCTTCGGCGGATCCGATCTGGGCAGCATTTTCGAGCAGATGTTTGGCATGGGCGGCGACGGCGGCGACCCGGGCGGCCCGGCCCGCGGCGGCGATCTGCGCTACGACCTGGAGATTTCGCTCGAGGATGCCGTCCACGGGGTGGAGCGGGAGATCACGGTCACCAAGCCCGCCACGTGCCCGACCTGCCATGGGTCCGGCGCCGAGAAGGGCTCCAAGCGCATCCGCTGCCTCCAATGCGCCGGACGTGGCCAGGTGCTGGTGTCGCGGGGCTTCATCAGCCTGCGACAGACGTGCCCGCGCTGCGAGGGCGCCGGTGAGGTGCTCGACAAGCCATGCCGTGCCTGCGAGGGCGACGGCCGCGTGGACCAGGCTTCGACGATCGTCCTCAAGATTCCCCCGGGCGTGGACACCGGCACCCGGCTGCGATCTTCCGGCAACGGGGAGGCCGGGCAACGGGGAGGGCCCGCCGGGGACCTCTACGTGGTGCTCCACGTCACCGAGCATGAGTTTTTCAAGCGCGAGGGCGACGACCTGTTGTGCGACGTGCCGATCGCGTTCACCCAGGCGGCGCTGGGGGCGGATGTCGAAGTGCCCACGCTGGAGGGCCGGGCCCATATCCGGGTGCCGGCGGGCACCCAGCATGGGACCCTGTTTCGTCTCAAGGGTCGCGGCGTTCGCAACGTGCACGGGCGCGGTGTCGGCGACCTGATGGTCCGGGTGCTCGTCGAGGTGCCGACCCGGCTCAATGCGGAGCAGCGGGAGCACCTCGAGGCCTTCGCGCGGTCGTGCGACGACCAGGTCAACCCTCAAAAGGCCAGCTTCTTTGAGCGCGCCCGCACTTTTTTCCGCTGACCCCCGTCCACGACGGCACGCCCCTCCCTTGCAAAACCTCCTCGCCACAGGAGGGTTATGCCTTGACCCCCTCCGGCCATCCCCCCACCGTCGCCCCGTGCGTGTGGAGCACGCATCATGCTAGCGCAACTCAAGAGTCTCTTTTCAAACGACATCGGGATTGATCTCGGCACCGCGAACTCCCTTGTGTTCGTCCGGGATCAAGGGATCGTCCTTCGAGAACCCTCGGTCGTCGCGATCCAGGCCGGCACCACCAATGTGCTGGCGGTGGGCGAGGAGGCCAAGCGGATGCTGGGGCGCACCCCGGGCAACATCGTGGCGATCCGTCCCATGAAGGACGGTGTCATTGCCGACTTCGAGATCACCGAGGCGATGCTGCGGCACTTCATTCAGAAGGTGCATCATCGGAAGCTGATCGCCCCCCGCGTGGTTGTGGCGGTGCCGTCGGGCATCACCGAGGTCGAAAAGCGGGCGGTGAAGGATTCCGCGACCCACGCCGGGGCGCGCGAGGTCTATCTGATCGAGCAACCGATGGCCTCGGCCATCGGGGTGGGCCTTCCCGTCCATGAACCCTCGGGCAACATGATCGTGGACATCGGCGGCGGCACCTGCGAGATCGCCATCATCTCCCTCGCGGGGATCGTGTTCAGCCGGAGCGTCCGCGTCGGCGGTGACGAATTTGACGAGACCATCGTTGCGCACCTGAAACGTGCCCACAATTTAATGATCGGCGAACGTACCGCCGAGGAGATCAAGATTCGCATTGGCTCCGCCTACACCCTCGACCAGGAACTCACCATGGAGGTCAAGGGCCGCGATCTCGCGGCCGGACTTCCCAAGACGGTGCTGGTCCGGTCCGAGGAGGTCCGCGAAGCCCTGCAGGAGCCTCTTTCCAGCATTCTGGAATCGGTTCGCATCACGCTCGAACGCTGCCCTCCGGAACTCTCGGCCGACCTGGTGGACCGGGGGATCATGATGGCCGGCGGCGGCGCATTGCTGCGGAACATTGACAAGCTCCTGGCCCAGGAAACCGGCCTGCCGGTCCACATTGCCGATGACCCCCTGAGCGCCGTCGCCCAGGGAACCGGCAAGGTGCTCCAGGAACTGAGCTTCCTGAAGCGCGTGGCCTCCAGTTCGACCGCCTGAGTCTCCCCGGCGGTGCGTTCGCCCCGACCTGACCCGCGGGACGAACGTGCTGAAACGTGCACATTACTGGGCCCTGGGCACCGTCACGGTGCTCGTGGTCGTGCTGCTCAACCTGCCGCCCAATGCGGCGGGCCGGCTCCGTCTCGGGTTGCAATCCCTCTTCATCCCCCTGTTCGGACTGGCCGGAGCCGGACAAAGCTTCGTGGACCGCGCCAGTTACGCCACGCTGACCCGGACGACCCTGATCTCGGAATTGGAACGGGTGCGCGCCACGAACGATCTGCTCCAGATCGCCGCCGAGCAGGGACGCGACGCCCTGGCCGAAAACGCCCGGCTCCGCGCCCTCATCGCCTGGGAACCTCTGGCGCCCTGGCGCCTCCGGGCGGCCCGGGTCATCGCCCGGGACCCCACCACCTGGTGGCGCACGGTGACCGTGGACTACGGGGCACGGGACGGCGCCCTTGTGAACCAGCCCGTGCTCACCAGCGGGGGCCTGGTCGGACGCATCCGAGAGGTTCAACCCACCCAGTCCCAGGTCGCCCTGATTGGCGACCCTGAGTGCGGCGTGTCAGCGGTGGTGGTGGAAACCCGCGACCCCGGGATCATCCAGGACGCGAGGGCCGCCCCCGATCCCGATGGCCTCGTCATCCTCCGCACCCTGCAACCCAGCCCGGACACCCTGGCAGGCCACCGCGTCGTCACCAGCGGCCTCGGGGGCGTCTTTCCCCGTGGAATCCCGGTGGGTGAGGTGGTGGACACGCGGTTGGCGGATGGCGGCCTCTACACCGAGGCCCGGGTCCGGCTCTGGGCCAACCTGAACCAGCTCGAGGAAGTCTGGATTCTCCTGAAGTAACCCCATGGACCGATGACCTGGCTTCCCACCACCGCGCTGTTCTTCGTCACGTGGCTCGCCGTGTTTGCCCAGACGCAGTTTCGTCCGCTGGCGGGCCTCCTCGACACCCCGGTGGCCGTACTTCCCGCATTGATGGTGTATGCCGCACTGACCCATTCCCTGGGCACGGTCATCGTGCTGGGCCTCCTGGCCGGCGTGTCGCTGGATGCCCTGTCCCCGGGGCCCATCGGCGTCTCCGTGCTGCCGTTGGTGTGCGTCGGCTTCGGACTGCACCTTCGCCGGCACCTGATCCTTCGGGAGCAGGTGTACGCCCAGTGGTGGCTCGGGTTTGGAGCCGGCATCGCCGTGCCGCTGGCCACCCTGGTCCTGCTCAGCATCGGTTCCACCCGATTCATCGCCGGCCCGTTCTTCATGATGCAGTTGCTGATCCTCGGGCTGCTGAATGGCGGGGTTTGCCCGGCCGTCTTTCGCACGTTCGACGCGATCCAAAATGCCTTCGATTACCAGCCCGTCGCCCAGCCCAGCTTCCGACCCGACCGCGAGATCAAGCGGGGGCGGCTTTGAACCGCTCCGGACCTCCGATTGCATCGCCATGAACTTCTCCTCCCCGGCCCGGCCTCGTCCTGACTCCCCCGGACAACCCTTCTAGGCCATGTTTCAATTTCCTCCATCCGTCCAACCCGGGGAACGTCCACTGAGGACCGTTGCCGCGGGCATTCTAGCCGGGCTGGCCTTGCTGCTGTTCGGGCTGTGGCAGGTCCAGGTTCTCTCCCGCCACCAGTACCAGCAACGACAGGAGAGCCAGAGCTACCGGACCGTCCGGCTCCCGGCCATGCGCGGCCGGATTCTGGACCGGGACGGACGCGAATTCGCCGGCAACGCCCCCCGGTACCGTCTGGACCTGTATCTCGACGAACTCCGCGCCGGCTTCCAGGAGGAATATCGCAATCGGCGGGCCCAGGCGGTGGCCCTCAAGGGTCCGGGAGAAGACCCCGTGGATTCCGGAGCCCTCACCTGGTTGCTCGACCGCTTCCGGAAACCCCGCACCCGGGCCCGGTTCACCAGGGCGGAGCTGGATCAGCTGGCCCGCGAATCGCGATATGCCGTGGTCAGCAACACGCTTGCGGAGATCAACCATCGCCTGGGCACATCCCTGACCCTCGCCGAGCCGACCCTGCACCAGCATTTCCTCAGCAAGACGGCGCTGCCGCTCACCCTGATCCCGAACTGCACGCCGGCGCAAATCGCCCTGATCACCGAGCAGGGATGGAATCTTCCCGGCGTGGACCTCGAACTGGTTCCGGTGCGAAGCTATCCGCACCGCACGCTGGCCGCCCATGCCATCGGCCACCTCCGGCGTCACGACGAATACGATGAGGAGGAGGGCCGTTACGACTACCGGCTTCGCGACTATCGGGGCGCCATGGGGCTCGAAGCCGCCTACGACCGCGAACTTCGCGGGCAGGCGGGCGCGCGGAGCATCCTGGTCAATTCCGCCGGATACCGCCACCGGCGCAGCCAGGAGCTGATCGCCGCGCCACAGCCCGGGCTCAATCTGGTCACCACGCTCGATCTCGATCTGCAGCGGGCCACCGAGCGGGCTCTGGCGTCGGTGGGCGGAGGCGAACGCGGGGCCGTCGTGGTCATGGACCCCTCCAGCGGTGACATTCTCGCGCTGGCCTCCTCCCCGCCCTTCGATCCTGCCGAGTTTGTGGATGGCGTCACGTCGGCGCGCTGGACCAACTTCTTTCTCGCCGAGCCCGCTGCGCCCCTGATGAACCGGGCCACGTACGGTCAGTATGCGCCCGGTTCGACGTTCAAGATCATTGACGCCGTGGCGCTGCTGGAAGCGGGTCTCGATCCCGAGGCTCCCTTCAAGGTGGAGCCCGATCCCCGCAATCCCGCCCGCGGAGCCTACATCATCGGCCGCCGCCCGATCGGCGACACCGCCCCCCCCGGCGAATACGATTTCCGAAGGGCCTTCATCCGCTCCAGCAACAGCTATTTCATCCACCACGCCCTCCGCCTCGGTTGGGACCGGCTGATCGCCACCGGGCTGGACTTCGGACTCGGCCAGCACACCGGCATCCGCATCCCGGAGGAGTCGGCGGGCAACTTCCCGACCGTCGCGACGGTTCGGGAGCGCGGATGGGGCCTGGGCAACCTGGCCAATGTGAGCATCGGCCAGGAGGTCACCCTCACGCCCCTGCAACTGGCGGTGGCGGTGAGCGCCGTGGCCAACGGGGGGCGGGTCTTCTGGCCCCGTTTGGTGGATCGTCTGGAGCCCGCCGATCCGCTGTCGGAAATCCAGCCCGTCCGCGTCAAAGCCGGCCAGGTGCGCTCCGAACTGCGGGTGCGTCCGGCCCACCTGGAGCGGGTGCGCCTGGTCATGCGGGACGACGTGCTCGACAACGAGGGCACGGGCCGGGCGGCGCGGGTGCCGGACTTCGCGGTCTGCGGCAAAACCGGGACGGCGGAGATCAAGGCGCCCGGACGTCGCGACAAGGTGACCTGGTTTGCGAGCTTCGCCCCCTACGAGGCGCCGCGGTACGTGGTGATCGTCATGGTGGAAAGCGGCGCCTCCGGGGGCGGCACCTGTGCCCCGGTGGCGCGTCAGATCTACGAATTCCTCCGGAACCGGGAGCGAAGCCCGGGACCCGGCCTGGCGGCCCTGTCCGCCCCCCGCGGATGACCTGGGACCTCCCCACCGTGCGCCCGGAACGCCGGGTCGAATGGCCGCTCTGGCTGGCCGTTGCCGGGCTGATGGTCCTCGGCGCCGCATTCATCTTCTCCGCGACCGGCGCCGCCGATGCCGCGGCAAACCTTCCCTGGTGGCGGTTCCGCGTCGTCAACCAGGTCGTCGCCTACCTCCTGGGGATCGCCCTGGTCGGCGCCCTGTGCCTGGTGGATTACAGCCGACTGGCCCGCTGGTCGCTCGTGGCCTACTGGATTTCCATCCTCCTGCTCCTCGCGGTGGCCTTCCTTGGGGTGTCCCGGCTGGGCGCCCGCCGCTGGCTGGACTTCGGGATGGTCCAGTTTCAGCCGAGCGAACTGGCCAAGCTCACCTTCCTGTTTGCCCTGGCCAACTTCCTGTCACGCCCGCCCGGAGAGCTGGGGTCGCCGGCGCTCTTCGCCAAGGCCATGGGCATGACCCTCCTGCCCTTTGCGCTGATCCTCAAGCAGCCCGACCTCGGTTCGTCCCTCGTCTTCCTGCCAGTCGCGTTGACCATGATGTTTGTCGCCGGAGTGCCCCGCCGGTTTCTCGCCCGGTTCCTCGGCGGCGGCGCGCTGCTGGTCACCCTGATCCTGGTGGATGTGCTCTACGCACCCCCGGGATGGCGCTTCGTCAAGCTGGAGGAATACCAGAAGCAGCGGCTGCTGGTGTACTTCGGACTCGACTTCGCCCCGCGCAGCGCGACCCCCGCCGAACGCCTGCTGGCGCGGACCGAACAGGAAAACAAGAGCTACAACGTCCGCCAGGCCCTCATCTCCGTGGGCAGCGGCGGCCTCACCGGCAAAGGGTGGCGCGACGGCACCCAGAGCGCCCTCGGATACCTCCCCCGCGCGGTGGCCCACAACGACTTCATCTTTTCCGTCATCGCCGAGGAGAAGGGCTTCCTCGGCAGCGTGACGGTCCTCACTCTCTATGGCCTGGTGCTCTTCAGCGGTCTTCGGATCGCCGCACGGGCCCGGGACCGCCTCGGCCGCCTCCTCGCCGTGGGCGTGGTCACTCTACTGTTCACGCATGTCTTCGTGAACATCGGCATGAACATCCGGCTGGTGCCGGTCACGGGCATACCCCTGCCCCTCCTGAGCGCGGGGGGCACCTCGGTGGTCTGCTCGCTGATCGCCATCGGCATTCTCCAAAACATTCACCTGCACCGGCGCCATTTCTGACGCCCGCACCCCCCCCATGAGCCAGCACGTCTTCAAACGCAACCGCGGTCCGCTGAGGTTCAAACCCGCGCACGGTCTCGCCACCCCGAAGCCCGGGCGTGCCGCCGCCGCAATCCTTTCCGGGAAACCCGACGACAAACCCGACGACGACCGGTTCCCGGACCGCCGGCGCCAGGAGGCCGAGATCGGCCGCGCCGAGAACCTCGCGGCGGGTCTCCCTGCCGACAGCCCGGAGTCGCCCGAGGAGCCCGTCGGGACCCGACGGGATCGCCGGTTCCGACGTCCGGAGCCCCGGCCCCGTGCCGGTCTCGACGCCGGAAACGATCCGGAGGAACCCGACACCGATGGGGCCGGCACACCCGAGGCCGCGCTCAAGCCCCCCGCAGGCCTGCTCGACAAGGCCCGCAGCGCCGTCCGGGAGGCGGTCCGGAAGGTCCGCCAACTGATCGAGCCGGAGCCCCGCCGGAACATCGAGGTCATCATCAACGCCGAGCCCCTGGAAACGCGGGTCGCCGTGCTCGAGGAGTCCCGCCTCAATGACTTCACGGTCGAGCGCACCAACACCGAACGGCTGGTCGGCAGCGTGTACAAGGGGAAGGTTCGCAACCTGGAGGACGGCCTCAAGGCGGCGTTCGTGGACATCGGCTTCGACAAGAACGCGTTCCTCCACTACTGGGACATCATCCCAAGCCCCTTCGACTCCAGCATCGAGCTGGTGGAGCGCGAAGACCGCAAGCGCGCCCGCAAGGACAAGCCGAAAATCACCACCAAGGACGTCCCGCGCCTCTACCCCGTCGGCAGCGAAATCATTGTCCAGGTCACCAAGGGCCCCATTGGCACCAAGGGGCCCCGCGTCACCACCAACCTCGCGCTGCCCGGACGTTACCTGGTCCTGCTGCCCAATTCCGAGCAGTGCGGCATCAGCCGCAAGATCGAAGATCCCGCCGAGCGTCAGCGGCTGAAAAAGATTCTCCGCGAGCTCACCCTGCCGGAGGGGATGGGGGTGATCATCCGCACCGCCGGGGAGGACAAGCTCCGCCGCTACTTCATCCGGGATCTCGCCCTGCTTCTGGAGGAATGGAAGCGGGTGCAGGACAAGACCACGGGCGGTACCGCCCCCTGCTGCGTGTTCCAGGAGCCCGATCTGATCGAGCGCACCGTCCGGGACTTCCTGACCGAGGACGTGGACCGCATCATCATAGACGATCACAAGCAGTTTCAGCGGGTGCAGGACCTCATCGGACGCATCAGCCGCCGGTCCGCAAAGAAGATCGCCTTCTACAATGAGGCCGAGCCGTTGTTCGACCGGTACAACATCACGCGGCAGTTGGAGCAGGCCTTCGGCCGGCAGGTGACGCTCAAGAGCGGCGGCTACCTGATCATTGACGAGACCGAGGCGCTCGTGGCCATTGACGTCAACACCGGCCGCCACAAGGGATCCAAGGACCACGATCAGAATCTGCTCAAGGTGAACCTGGAGGCCGCCGACGAAATCTGCCGCCAGCTCCGGCTGCGCAACATGGGCGGCATCATCGTCCTGGACTTCATTGACATGAAGTCCCGCAAGGATCAGCAGACGCTCTATCAGCGCATGAAGGGGAACCTCCGGCGCGACCGGGCCAAGACACACATCCTGCCCCTGAGCCAGCTCGGCCTGATGGAAATGACGCGCCAGCGCCACACCGAGTCGGTCGCCGACGCCATGCTCGTGGATTGCCCGCACTGCCGCGGCCGGGGCGTGGTGAAGAGTCCGGAGAGCATGAGCGTGGAGATCCAGCGCAAGCTCACGGCGATCATGAAGGCCCGGCCGCGCGACGAGAGCGACTTCCAGCTGCGCATCCACTGCCATCCCGCGGTGCTCGAACGTCTGCGCACCCAGGACGAGCGGCTGTTGATCGAGCTGGAGAAGAAGTTCTACGCCAAACTGGCCTTCCGTCCCGAGCCGGCCTTCCACAACGAGCAGTGGCGCATCATGGACGCCATCACCAACGTCGAACTCGGCCGCAGCGCCGCCTGAGCTCACAGCCCGCCGGCCGGGGACCCCCATCGCCTCAACCCCGGGTCGGGTGGGGCCCGATCCAGCAGCTCGCAAACAGTCCGGACCTGGCCCGGGAGCACGAACTCCGGCACCAATTCCGCGAGCGGCGCCAGCACGAAGCGCCTCAGGTGCGCCCGCGGATGGGGCAGCGTGAGGACCGGTCCGGACCGAACTTCCCCCGCCCAGGCAATCAGATCGAGGTCGAGCGGACGCGCCTCGTTGAGGACCTGCTTGGGGCGGCGTCCGAACTCGCGCTCCAGCGCCTGAAGTTTGGCCAGCAGGGATTCGGGCGTCTCCCCCCTGCGCGGAGCCAACACCACCGCCGCGTTGGCAAACACCGGGGACCCGGGAGGACAGGCGTCCGGCGTGCTCCACCAGATGGAGGAGCGCCGGACCGCACCGGTCGCGATCCGGTCGAGCGCATCCATCGCCTCGACCAGCAGCCTCGGAGAATCTCCAAGGTTGGATCCCAGGGCGACGCACACGCAGGACCCCGGGGTCGCTCTGGAAGGTCTGCCGGGCATTGCGCGCGCCGTCTGCTGTTGGTCCCGAACGGGGCCTGCCATCACTCCAGACCGAGCACCTGTTGCATCGAGTAGATGCCCGGGGGCCGTCCGACCACCCACTCGGCAGCGCGCAGGGCGCCCGAAGCGAAGGTGTCGCGACTGGAGGCCCGATGGGTCAACTCCACACGCTCCCCCGGCCCGGCAAGAATCACCGTGTGGTCCCCGACCACGTCGCCACCGCGCAGCGCATGGATGCCGATCTCCGACGCGGTCCGCTCGCCGGTGATGCCCTGGCGGCCGTGCCGAAGGGCGGTCTCCAGGGAGACCTTTCGCACGTCGCCCAGGATCTCGAGCAACGTGGCCGCGGTGCCGCTGGGGGCGTCGCGCTTCATCCGGTGGTGCATCTCCACCACCTCCAGATCGAAACCGGGCCCCAGGATCTCGGCGGCGCGCCGGGTGAGCCAGAACAGGGTGTTGACCCCGGTGGAATAGTTGGAGGCCCAGACCATCGGGATCCGGGCCGACTGCTCCCGGATTGCCGCCTTTTCCGGCTCCGAGTGACCGGTGGTCCCGATCACCAGGGCGCGGTCCTGCCGCGCACACAGCGAGGCGACGGCAGCCGTCACTTCGTGGAATGAGAAGTCAATCACCACATCGGCGCCGGACAGCGCCGCCGACAGGTCGTCGCCCTGGTCCACGGCACCCACCACGGTCACCGCAGGGAGGTCCGCAGCCCGGGCCAGCAGCGCCTGGCCCATGCGCCCGCGGGCCCCATTGATCACGATGCGAGTCATGCTGGTCCGGCCTTAACATCCCGGACCTCGGGAAAGAAGCCGAATTCCCCGCTGCATCCCGGGCACCGGCGCCGGGGCAAACGCTGTTGGAGTCCGCGAGGCGAATTGTCTATAACCCGGTCATGACCTTCGTGCCGTTGCTCGCCGCCACCACCGACACCAATGCGGTGATGGCCCGGATGGCGGACGCCATGCCCGCCACCGCGGCCCACTTCGGGCTGATGTTCTGGGTCCTGGTCCTCGTCAGCGCCGCCGCGCTCGCGGTGGTCATCGAGCGCGTGCTGTATTTCCATCGGGTCCAGATTGACTCCGCCCAGTTCCTCGCCGGCGTCCGCAACGTGCTGCGACGCGACAACGTCATCGAGGCGCTGTCCATCTGCGATGCCACTCGGGGCCCGGTCGCCCGCATCGTCAAGACCGCCATCCTGCACCGGGAGGGCGGACGCGCCCGCGTGGAGGAGGTCATTGAGGAGGTCGGTCAGGTGGAGGTGCCGCGGCTGGAGCATCACCTGCCCTTTCTGGCAACGGTGGCCCAGGTGGCGCCCCTGCTGGGATTGATCGGCACCCTGTTCGGGTTCGCCCGGGTGTTTCGCGAACTGCGCAATCCGGACGGTGTCGCCTATGGCTACGCCGCCCCCGGCCAGATGTTCGACGGGCTGATGCAGTCCCTGTACGTCGCCGCGATGGGCATCGGCATCGCCGCCTTTTGTTACGCGGCCTACAACTACCTCGTCCACCGGGTCAACCTGATCGTGCTCGACATGGAGCGTGCCAGTCGCGAGGCGGTCCGCCTGACCACCAGCGAGCCCGATGGCGACGAGGTGGACGAGCCCGCGCCGATGCCGGCGACCTCACGAACTGCATGAGATTTCCCAGATCCACCCGCCTGTTCCGGGGTCAGCTCGACCTCGCACCCTTCCTTTGCGTGATCTTCCTCACGGCATTTGTGCTGGTGTTGCGGGATTTCCTCGTGCTGCCCCGCGGGGCGCTCCTGGATCTGCCCGACACAGAGGCCCCGCTGGCGCTGGAGCCCGGACGGCCGTTCCTCATCGTGGCAATGGACGCCTCGCGCCGTCTGTACTTCGACAACCAGATCACCGACCGGACCGCGCTGGAGGTTGAGCTGTCGCGCCGGGCATCCCGTGGGGGACACCCCAATGCGCTGCTGATCCAGGCCGACCAGAGCATCCCCTACGGGGAACTGGCGGACCTCGCCGCCCTGGCACGGCGGGCGGGAATCCAGGAAATCGTGCTGGGCGCCACCCGCAGCCGCGTCGGGCGCGGGCTTCCACGATGACGCGCACCAACGCCGATCCCCGGGAGATCCCCTGGCCGCGAAGCCGCTGGATGGGGGTCATCGCAATCTTCGCCGCGCTTCAAGCGGGCACCCTGCTCTGGCTGGCTCGATGGCCCGGCCTGCCCACTCCGGTGCGCGCAAGCCCCGGCCGGATGGTCCTCGACACTTCCCGTGCGGGTCAGGACCCGGTCCAGGGTTTGGAGGCGGACCCTCGCCAGTTTGCCCACATGGATCCTCAGGGGTTTTCAGGCGCCGCCGCCCACGCCTTTCCGCTGCCGGAGTACCGGCTCGCCGAGTGGCCCGGCCGGCCGCGCTGGCTCGGTGCCGACGCCGGGACGTCCCGCCTGGGGGTGCCGCCGCCCCCGCCGGCGACGACCCTCCCGAGACCCCTGCGCCTGCCCCCGGTTGGCATTCGCGGCGAACCCAGGGCGCCCCGGGTGCTGCCGACACAAACCGTGGTGGTTCCCCGGGGGCTCCTGGCGGGACGGGCCTTGCACCCGGAGGCGCCTCCGCAGCTGGTCCCGGGCACCGAGGTACTCAGCCCGAGCACCGTCGAGGTCGGAGTCGCCCCGGGGGGGGAAGTCCTCGTCGCCCGCGTGACCGCCTCCAGCGGCAGCCCGGACGCGGACCAGCTGGCGCTGGCCTGGGCCCAACGCGCCCGGTTCGCCGCGGAGGCCGCATGGGACCCGGAGGATCTGGAGTCTGGGCCCGGCCCGCTGGTCTGGGGAGATCTGGCCTTCGTCTGGCGCATCGAGCCGCCGGCACCCTGAGCCATGGCGCCCGAATCCCTGCTCACCCTCCAGGTGCTCGGCCTGCTGGCCGCGCTGGCCCTGATCGCACTGCGGCTTGGACTGAGGCGGCGCCGGGTTGAACGCGAAGTCTCCGAGGACCGCATCTTCCGGTGCGATGCCTGCGGACTGGTATACACCGATGACCCGAAGGTGGACCGCTCCCGATGCCCGCAGTGCGAGCGCACCAACGGACCGTTTGAGTTCTGAAGGCGGGTCCGGGCGGGAACCGCGAGCCCGGGCCCCCCCCGGCTCACCACCAGGTGAATCCCGGATCCGGCCGGGGTTCCCAGATCCAGTTCGGGGTCTCCTTGGGAAACCGGAAGAATTCCACATGGCTGTCGCCAAACAGCATGTTGTAGCGGGCCTGGCCCTTGTAGTTGTGCCACACGCTGCGCTTGTCGTTCACATTGCGGTTGGCGTGCCAGTGCCAGTCGCCTTGGATGATCTTGTTGACCGGACTGCGCGCGACTTCGCTGGATTTGATGGGCGTCGCCTCATAACTGCCCCGCGGCGCCTTGAGATCCCCCGCCACATGCTTCACCCGGAAGGAGTCGTGCTGAAACTGGACCAGGTAGCTGTTGCCGTATTCGTTGTAGCAGTGCTTGGCGTTGTATTCCTCGTCCCCTTTGTCCGAGGGGCAAAAGAACAGTTCCGGGGTGCTGGTGTAGCGAAAGAGCGGGCGGTTGGTGGTCTCGATGGACACGCCGAACGAAAGGGCCACGCCGGCGTCGAGCCGGTAGGTGCCCTTCTTGCCCCCGCCGGCTCCCCAGCCCCATTGCGCCGGATAAAAGTCCGCGTTGTCGTCGGTGTACAACTGGTAGGCGATGCCAATCTGGTGCTGGTTGCTCGCGCAGCGCGTCTGCAGCCCCTTGGCCTTGGCCCGGCCCAAAGCCGGCAGAAGCATGCCCGCCAGGATCGCAATGATCGCAATGACGACCAGGAGTTCGATCAGGGTGAATCCGGCGCGTTGCCGGCATTGGGAAGACCTCGGCTCCTTCATCGCAGGATCGGCCTACCGCCAACCCGTTTGCCGGGCAAGGCCAATCCGCGAATCCCCGCGACCCGCCGACCTGAACCCCGCCGAAAATCCGGTTGCCGGAGCGCCCCCCCTTGGGCTCCAATCGCGGGGAAGTGATTGACGCAACGTCCGAAACTCCCATGACGACGTAGCGTCTGCAGCCGGTCGCTGCAGACGCTCCCACGCCTCGTGCCACCATCGGTCCGGGGCGTTTTTGTTTCGGGTGACTCCCCGGCCCGCCGCCCGCCCATCCAAAAACATGAACACCGAACCCGCACGCCCCCTGGAGGCCGCCAAGACCGAAGTCCAGCGCAAGTCGCTCGATCAGCGTCAGCAACTGGACGACCTGATGCGCCTCCGGCACTCGTGCGCGCACATCCTGGCCACCGCCGTGCTGCGGCTCTGGCCCGATGCCCGGCTCGACATCGGTCCGCCCACCGACGAGGGCTTTTACTACGACTTCGACCTCGGGCACCGGTTCTCCCCGGAGGATTTCCCCCGCATCGAGGAGGCCATGCGGGCGGTGATCAAGGAGAACCAGGTGTTTGAGAAATCCATCCGGACCCGCGAGGAAGCCCGTGCTTACTTCGAGGCGCGCGGCCAGCGCTTCAAGATTGAACGCCTCGCCGACATCCCGGACGACGAACCGATCAGCTTCTACCAGAATGGCGAGTTTGTGGACCTCTGCGCGGGACCGCACGTGATGCGGACCGGCAATGTCAAACCCGGGGCGGTCAAGCTGCTCAAGGTCGCCAGCGCGTACTTCAAGGGCAACGAGCGGAACCCGCAGCTCCAGCGCCTCTACGGCACGGCGTTCAAGACGAAGGACGAACTCGAGGCGTGGCTTCAGATGCAGGAGGAGGCGCGCCGGCGGGATCACCGCCGCATTGGCGCCGAAATGGGGCTGTTCGCCTTCGACGCGGAATACGTCGGCCCCGGACTCCCGCTGTGGCTGCCAAATGGCACGGTGCTGGTCGAGGAACTCGAACGGCTCGCCAAGGAAACCGAGTTCCAGGCGGGCTATGTCCGCGTGCGCACCCCCCACCTGGCGCGGGAAAAGATGTACCGCACCTCCGGTCATCTTCCGTACTACGAGGATTCCATGTTTCCGGCGATGGAGATGCTGGAGGAGGAGGAACGAAAGCTCAGGGACAAGCTGCTGGAGCGACGGGCCGATCTGATCCAGTTGCGGGACGGCATCGGCCACGCGACGTCCGCCAATACGGCCGGGCTGACCACCGACCAACTGGCGCACGACATCTCCCGTCTGGAGACGGAGATCACCTTCCTGGGCGGGCGCTATTACCTGAAGGCCATGAACTGTCCGCATCACCACCGCATTTTCGCGGCGGAACCGCGGAGCTACCGGGATCTGCCCCTGCGCCTGGCCGAGTACGGCACGTGCTATCGGTATGAACAGTCCGGGGAGCTGTTCGGCCTGATGCGGGTGCGCTCGATGAACATGAACGATGCCCACCTGTACTGCACCCCGGAGCAGTTCGCCGACGAGTTCCGCGCGGTGAACGAAATGTACCTGAAGTATTTCAAGATCTTCGGACTCGACCGCTGCCAGATGCGCTTCAGCACCCACGATCCGGCGCGGCTCGGACAGAAGTTCGTCAACGAGCCGGAATTGTGGCTGCAGACCGAGGAGATGGTCCGCCGCGTCCTCGTGGAATCCGGCATCCAGTTCGTCGAGGTGCCCAATGAGGCGGCGTTTTACGGTCCGAAGATTGACGTGCAGGTGTGGAGCGCCATCGGGCGGGAGTTCACGATCGCCACCAATCAGGTGGACTTTGCGGTCCCCAGGCGCTTCGGGCTCACCTACCGCGACCGGGACAATACGGACAAGACGCCGCTCTGCATCCACCGGGCGCCACTCGGCACCCACGAGCGGTTCATCGGCTTCCTCATCGAGCATTACGCCGGCAACTTCCCCCTGTGGCTGGCGCCCGAACAGGTGCGGCTTCTGACCCTCGGCAACGAGGCGCCGCTGGTGAACTACGCGCGCGGAATCCTGGAGGAGCTGCGGGCGCGGTTTGTGAGGGTCGAGGGCGACTTCGGCACGAATCCGATCAAGGCCAAGATCGCGGATGCCGAGAAGGCCCGCGTCCACACCATGCTGGTCATTGGCGGCCGCGACCTCGATGCCGGCGTCGTGTCCGTGCGATTGCACAGCCGGGGGCCGCAGGGCGCCCGACCGCGGGACGAGGTGATCGCCGACATTGTGGCCGCCATCCAGGAGCGAAGATCGTAAGCCCGGAGCATCACGGCTGGTAGCTCGCGGCCTCCGGATCCGGCGCCCGCCCGCCGTCCCGAAGCGGCGCGAACCAGCCGCGCAAATGTTCGGGGAGATAATCGTCGAAACTCCCCTGCCCGGTCGCGGACATCCCCCCGTGACGACTGCGCATGCCGAGCCGAAAGGTCCCGTCTGCGAGTCGGACCACCGTGTACACCCGCGAGTTGTCCGGTCCGGCATCAAACGTCCTGTCGAGCCAGTGCGCCCCCCAATGGAGGACGAGTGCCGCCCGGGAGGCTCCCAGCCCGGCGCGGACCTGCTCTTCAAACGCCGCTCGAAGTTGCGCGACCTCGGATCCTGGCGCCCCGATTTCGATGGTAATCTGCTCCCCTGTGATGGCGCCCAGCAGGTCCACCGGATCCGTCCGCAGGACCACACGCTCGGATTCGGCACGCCGCAATTCCCCGACCAATCCGGAGAGCGCCCGGTTGAGCCCGGCCTCGGTCTCCGGATCGAGTGCCAGCACACCTCCCAGGAGCGTTTGGAGACTGCCGTCGCGCTCGAAGGGCGTCACCGGGACGGCCGCCAGCGTGTCCTTGGCGATCCAGATGAACGGCGACTCGGGATCCCAGTGGGGTAGAACTTTGGGCGGCTGTCGCCACGGATCCTCGGCGGTCGGGGTGTGCGAACGTTCATGGATGGCCGCGACCTGAAGCGTGTCGCGGCGCGCGCGGTCCCGAAACACATCACGTTCCAAACGCTCCTCCTCCGCGGCCCGCAACGCTTCGGCAATCCGTGCCTTCAGAGGCAACAACCCGGCAGCGGCGGCCTCCAGACCGGCACGCCGGCGACTGAGCCCGCGGGCGTCCTGCCACCACAGGAACATCGCCAGCACCACAACGCCCAGCAGCACGCAAATACGGGTAAAGCGCATCGTCCGGACGGTTCAGGGTTGCCCTTGGGCTGCAGCCTCCGCCGCAACATCCGCGGCGAGCGCATCCAACCAGTCCTGGAGATGGGGTCTCAAGAACCCGGGGATTTGGGACGTCTGGATGGGTGCGGTGAATGCCGCACCGGACTCCGTGCGGACACCCCAAAATAGAATTGGACCCGACTCCCCATTGCCCGTGCGCTCCAGAAACCGGATCCGATGATCGCCCAGGTGATACGCCCAGCCACTGCTCACCCCGGCGTTGTCGTCATCCATCGGGATCCAGTCCCCGAGGGCCCGCCGGAAGATCTCCGAGCGCTCCTGCCCGAGTGTGGCATCCACCTCCGATAGCAGCGCCGTCCGCAAATTCACCAGCGCTTCCCCAACGCCCCGGATTTCGAAGACCCGCACCGCCGCTGGATCCTGGCCCTCCAATTCGAAGTCCAGAGGTTCCACCTGACGGACCGCACCCGCCTGGGTCACCTCAACAGCCGTTGAAAACGCGTCCAGCGCCGCCTGGATTGCCACGGCCTCTTCGGGGGTCATCTGGAGCAGCTCCTGGATCGGGTCCGTCAGCCTGCCGTCTTGGGGCGCGACTGCAGGTGCCCAATTGTGTCGAACGAATTCCTTGGGGACCCGCGCCAGCGGTGATTGATCGTCCCATGCATACCCTGCGGGCGTCGGCACCGCGGCGGCGGCCTGGGAGGCCACCTCCAGCCGCCGACGGGCGTTGAAGGCTTCCGCCTCGGCAAGGACCCGATCGGCCCGGGTTCTTCGGGTGACTTCCAACGCCTCATCCAGCGAACGCAAGACGTCGTCACGCTGCACCCGCAGGCCGGCTTCCTGTCGGCGGACCTCCCGATGCTGATGCCACTGCCACCCAACGGGCGCGGCGACCAGCAGCAGGCAAAGGCCTGCCGTCTGAAGGTTGGAGAGCGAAACGGTCGCAAGTCCGGCCAGCGGTGCCAGCGCACCGCCGCCCGCGACGCCAGCGAGACCCGCCGTTCCGGCGGCAGCGGCCAGTCCCGGAGGCGCTGCGGAGGCCGCAGACGCCCGGGCCAGGGCCGCGACGCTCGCACCTGCCGACGCCGCAACACCCCGGGAACGGAAGAATTCGGCCAATCGCTCCACCGCCCGGTCCACCCGCTTGCGGGCGGCATCCTCTTCGACACCCAGCAACCCGGCCACTTCCCGCAGACTGCGCTCCTCCAGATAGCGAAGAATCACCGCAAGGCGGTCCCCCTCCCGCAAATGCAGCAACCCTTCGTCCAGCAGCACCGATAGGTCGGAGTCAGGCGACGGCGCCTCCATCGGCAGGGTCATCACCGCGGCGGCCTGCTCCCGGCGTTGACGCCGCAGTTCCGCCCGCAACCGGGCCTTGCACTCCAGGATGGCGGTCCGATGGAGCCATCCGGCCACCGTTTCGTGCCGCGCCAGGCGTGGTGCCTTGCGGGCCAGGGCGATGAAGACGTTCTGGGTGACCTCCTCGGCAATTCCCGCATCCCCGATCTGCCGGAGGGCGATCCCAAAGACCAGGTTCACATGGCGGCCGACCAACGCACGAAAGGCCGTCTCCGACCCTTCCCTCGCATAGGTCCCCACCAACTCGCTGTCGGGCGATTCCGGATTCATGTCACCCCACTACTGCCGCTCCGGCCCGCAACCGGACACCGATCAGGCGGCCGGGATTGCCGCCCCCGCCGTTGTCCCGCGGACCAGGCCGGCCAGGGAGGCTCAACGGATGGAGCCGATGCCGGTGCCGGTATCGGTGTCGCGAATCCGAATCCGCGCGTTCCGGATCATCACGTGACCGTCACCCCGGCTCAATTCCTGGAAGCCGATGTGCCCCGCCCGCGGCCGGTCCTTCAGCGCCGGGGCGTCCTGTCCGTTGTGCCGTTTCACGGTCGCGGTGTGGACGGACAGGTCCACGTCCTGAATCAGGACGCCATTCAATCGCGCCCGCAGGCGCGATCCATCAAGGGACACCTCATACCGGTTCCACGCCTCGGGGAGGTACACCTGCCGGACCGGGGCGACGGCCCGGTAAATGCCACCGGTCAATTCCGAGTCACGCGCCTCGGTGTTGTAGCGGAAGTCCGCCATCTGCAGTTCTAGGCCATCGAAGGCAGGGTCACCCCGCATCGGGGCACGCAAGGCGAGGCCGCTGTTTCCGAGCGGCCCCAATCGAAATTCGAATTCCAGGTCGAAGTCGCCGAGTTCGCGTTCCCAGAGCAGCCAGCATCCGCGTTCCCCCCGGCTCGTGAGGACCCCGGCCTCCACGATCCAAAACGAATGGGTCGGCCCTGGATTGGCCACATCGTCCCAGGCCCGAACGGTCCAACCGACAGGGGGCCCGTCCTCCGGAAAAAGCGGCTGCCAGGCGGACTTCGGGGCCGACTGACACCCGGTGATGACCAGGGCCGCCAGCAACAGCAGGGCGGCAGAGAAGCATCGGAGCACGTCAGCCATCCAACACAGGAAAGACGCCGGCGGCAATCGCGACCTCGGTCGGAACATCACGCACGCTGCGCCGCGCATCACCAACCCGCACCCCGGCGCGTGGGTCCTCGACCTCCAACACGCGACGCCACTGGAGGCTGTGACCACGACAGGAACCGGGGAGCCCGCCGCACGATGAGCGACGATGAGCCTCGGTGTCGGAGACCTTGGCCCCCGCCCGACTTGCGGGACGGAGGGCCAGGCTGGAACTTGCATCCATGACCTTCCAGAAGATCCCGGGCCTGATCCGAATCGCGGTCCTTTGGATCGCGCCATCCGCCGCACTGTCCGGCGAATCCACCTCTCCCGATCCCTACGCCGCCGCACGCGAGCGCATGGTGGCGCGGCAGCTCGCCACCTGGGACCGCGGCATCACCAACCGCCGGGTCCTGGACGTCATGGGCGCCGTCCCACGCCACGAACTCGTGCCACCTGCCGCGCGCGCCCAGGCCTACAGCGATCAACCGCTGCCGATCGGGCACGGACAGACCATCTCCCAGCCCTACATCGTTGCCTTCATGACCCAGGCGTTGAATCCGAGACCGACCGACCGGGTCCTCGAAATTGGCACCGGCTCGGGCTACCAGGCGGCCGTGCTGTCCGGCCTGGTCCAAACCGTCCACACCATCGAGATTGTGGATCCGCTGGCCCGACGGGCCACAGCCGACCTCGCGCGCCTGGGGTACACCAACGTGTTCGTGCGCGCCGGCGACGGCTACCTCGGCTGGCCGGATGAGGCTCCCTTCGATGCGGTGATCGTCACCTGTGCTCCCGACCACGTGCCGCAGCCCCTGGTGGACCAGCTTCGGGAGGGGGGACGCATGGTCATCCCGGTGGGTCCCGCCGGACGCCAAAGCCTCCACCTGCTGGAAAAGCGCGACGGTCGGGTGGCCCAGCGCTCGATCCTCCCGGTGCGGTTCGTGCCCATGACCGGAGAGCTTGGGAATCCTTGAGGGCATCCTGCGTCGGCCTATGGGATTTCCCCGCCGCCGGCGAGACGTCCGAGCAGTCGCTGGTGAATGTTCCCAAATCCCCCGTTGCTGAAGACGCAAACGACGTCGCCCGGTTCCACGGCTCTGACGAGGTGGTCGAGGATGCTCTCGACGGAGGGCAGATAGGATGCCGGGCGACCCGCGCGGCGGAGATCCTCCATGAGCTGATCCGGGTTCAGCCGATCCTCCGGCGCAAGTTGCTCCAGACGGGCCACCTGCGACACCACCACGGCATCGGCGCGCTCCAGGGCCTCCGCCAGCTCGGCCTGAAACAGGTTGCGCCGGGTGGTGTTGGAGCGGGGCTCGAACACCGCCCACAAACGGCGCGAAGGAAATCGCACCCGGAGCGCCCGCAGGGTCTCGCGAATCGCCGTCGGGTGATGCCCGAAATCATCCACCACCGCGACCCCCCGCTCCTCGCCGCGCACCGTCATCCGTCGCTCCACACCAAGAAATCCCGAAAACGCCCGCTGGATCTGGTCCGCAGTCAGCCCGCAATGACGCGCACAGGCGGCCACGGCGAGGGCGTTGCGGACATTGAATTCGCCCACCAGCGGCACGGTGTAGCGGACGCCGTCCAGCTCGAACCCGGACGCCTCCGGCCCCAGCGCCACCCCGGTGGCCTGAAGCGCATTGGCCGGGCCCAACCCGAACCGCATGACGGGACAGTGGGTGATGCCCAGGAGCGGCGCGACATTGCGATCATCGCCGTTGGCCAGCACCAGTCCGTTGCGGGGAACGAGGTTCAGGAATCGTTGGAATGAGCGCTGGATCTCGGAAAGCGATCCGAAGATGTCGGCGTGATCCATTTCCAGGTTGTTCACGATGGCCACCTCCGGCAGGTAGTGGACGAACTTGCTCCGTTTGTCGAAAAAGGCGGTGTCGTACTCGTCGCCCTCGAGAATGCACCAGTCCGAGTCGGTGAAGCGGGCTCCCTGGCCGAGGTTGGCCGGGATGCCGCCGATGAGGTACGAGGGCTGGAGTCCGGCCGACTCGAACACCCAGGCCAGCAGGGAAGTCGTCGTGGTCTTGCCGTGCGTGCCGGTGACCACCAGGGACCGCCGCCCGCGCAGGAAACATTCGCGGAGCAGTTCCGGGAGCGAACAATAGCGCAGACGCCGCTCGAGCACGGCTTCCGCCTCCGGATTTCCCCTCGAAATGGCGTTCCCCACCACGACCAGGTCCGGTGCGGGCACCAGGTTCGTCTCCGAGTAGCCCGCCCGCGGCACGATCCCGCGCGCGGCCAGGAACGTGGACATCGGCGGGTAGATGGCATCCTGGTCGGACCCCGTGACCCGGTAGCCGCGCTCGTGCATGGCCACGGCCACGCTCGCCATCGCCGTGCCGCCAATGCCAATGAAGTGGACGCTTCGGAAGTCCGTGAGCACGCCCCAGCTTCCGGAGGTCCGGGCCCCGGTTCCAAGTCGAATTCGCCCGCAAGTCGCCTATCGCCACCGCCAGGGAGCCAGCACGTGATCCGGTGATCCGGTGGGGTGAGGCTCCGCCGAACCGTGCGCTCAACCGGAAGCCCGGCCCGTGGGAGATCTAGGCGATTACCCGAAGTCTGCCCCGCCATGAGTTTGGCCGAAAACCACTGCCTCTAGCCCTTGCGCATCGGAATTCCTCGTACCCCCCCAAGAGTTTGAGTTCCGGACCGCGTCGTCCTTCTGTGGGCATGGGGAATGCTAGATGGAGTTGCTCAGCAAACCGCACTCCCCATCTCCGACATGAACCGCACAACCCCTAAGACTCACGGATGCCGAACCACGCGTCTCTGGCTCTCCACCCTGGTCGCCCTCTCACTATGGTTCCCGGCGCTAGCCCAGTTCGATTACCGGGTGGAAGACGGCAGCATCACCATTGTCCGCTACACCGGCGATGGAGGGGCGGTGGACATTCCCTTGGGCCAAGGAAGCCGGCAGGATCCCAATCCGGCGAACAATCGGCTGGAAGGGATGATTCGCAGGGTCGTGGAGGTTGGTCCGGTTCGCGATGGCGCGGCGTATGAATATTGGGCCTCTTGTGTTGTATTTTGGATTCTCTCAATTTTTCAGGGCGAATGGGAATCTTCCTCTGCCCACGATGTCCCTTCCGGGCAGCCGGCGGCTCGGCCATCCAGTGAATCCACCCCTCCCGACGCTTCCCTGTCGGTCTACTACACCCTGCGCGCGTGGATGCGCACAACCGAGGCCGGCCAGTTCTGGGTGAAGGCCTACGAGCGGCACAGTCCGGAGTTGGTACAAATTCTCAACGAACGCCTGGCAGAGCCGGGTTTCATTGAGGATGCCGTGCGGGTGTTGCAGCAGTTTGAGGGCGGGTTCGCCCGCTATCTCGGAGGGATCGGGGAGGACGTGCTCCTCGGGGAGGACCTGGTGGAGTTGCTCAACCGGCTTGCCGACCGATTCCTCGAGTCTGCGAGTCCGGAGCTGCGGGATGTCATCGAATCGGCCCGGGCCCGGTTCAATCACCTCCAGGATTTTGCCGGACGCCCCTTCGCCGATTGGGGGCGCGTGCTGGATCTCGGGGTTCCCGAAGACCCCTGGGTCCAAACCTCCGAAGTGCGGGAAATGCCGGATGGCCGTCTGCGATTCGATGTGAACCTGGTGCCAGACCGGCAGTACTCCATCTGGCGTTCTGATTCGCTGGATCCACCGGTCTGGCGCCGCATCGTGGATGCCGCGTTGTTGCCGCGCGCCAACGTTCTGTCCGTCACCCTGCCCGGATTCCTTCAGGCGGAGGGTTACTCTCAGGTGCGCATGGAGTGAATGACGCGAACTGCGGGGATCGCGTCGTCCGGCGTCGCATCGGAGTTTCGCGCTCGCGACCGCGGTGGCCGCGTGGCAGGGTTCCGGCATCCTTCCCATGGAGTTCCGCAATGCAGTTTGGAAGCTGGTGGCCGTGGCGCTGATCGCCCTGCCTGCGGCCTCCGGCGCCGATACGACCGCGCCGTTTCGAGCCGGGGACACCGTGGCCTGGTTGGGCGGCGCCCGCGTGGTGGCAGCGCAGCGGTCGGGCGTCATTGAAGCGCTGGTCGCGGGGGCGCGGCCGGAATGGAGGTTGCGCTGGCGCAGCCTGGCCTGGGAGGGCGACACGGTGTTCGAACGGCCCCGCGAGCTCAATTATCCGGGCCTCCCGGATCAACTGCGCGCCTCCGGTGCCGCGGTCGCCCTGCTGCAGTTCGGGGAGATGGAGTCGCTGGCGGGTCCGGCCGGTATTGCCGCATTCGTGGCCGCCTATGAGAGTCTGCTGGACGACATTGGCGCCGTGGTACCGCGCCGGATCCTCATCATCCCTCCATCGCCTCCCGACGGGACGCGCCAGGCCGGGGACGTCCGGCGATCGCCCGCCCTGGACGCCTACATCGCCGCAATCCAGGACTTGGGCCGGCGCCTGGGGATCCCCGTGGTGCCCCCCGGCCCCGGTCTGGACGAGACCGCGTGGTCCATGGCGGTTGCCTCGGAAGTGTCGGGAACCGACGCCGGCAAAGGAGTCGAGCTTTCTGGAGGCCGGTTTGCGCAGAACGATTGGGAGGCGCTCCGCCGCGCCGTGGTGGCCCGAAACCGGTTGTGGTTCGACTACTCACGTCCGATGAACTGGGCCTTCCTCGCCGGCGACCGCACCGACCAACCGAGCAGCCGCGATCACCGGGACCGGTCCGTACGCTGGTTCCCCAAGGAGATGGAGCAATTCGTCCCCCTGATTGCCGCGGCGGACCAGGAGATCTGGAGGCGCGCGGATGCCGTCGGACGCTGAGAGTTCCCAGGCAACGAACGTTTTCCATGGATTTCCGAATGCAGGTCTGGAAACGCCGGTTGACGAAGGTGGCTGGCGCAACACTGGTCGCCGGACTACTGGCGGCGGCTCCCGGGGTTCCCCCCCCGGATGTTCAGCGTGCCGCGTTCCGCATGCTCGACGGCTTCGAGATCCAGTTGTTTGCCTCCGAGCTGGAGGGAGTGATCAATCCGATTCAGTTGCGCTTCGATCCCGCGGGCCGGTTGTGGGTGGCCTGCAGCGTGACCTATCCGCAGCCCGTTCCCGGTGTCCCTGCCGACGACCGGATTGTGGTGCTGGAGGACCGGGATGGCGACGGGCGCGCCGACCGCTCGACCGTGTTCGCCGATGGGCTTCAAATCCCGACAGGCATTGAACTCGGAGACGGCGGCGTCTATGTCGGCGCCGCCACGGAACTGTTGCACCTGCGCGACACCAACGGTGACGGGAGGGCCGACGAACGGCGCGTGCTCCTGAGCGGGTTCGGCACGGGAGACTCCCACCAGACGCTGAATTCCTTCACCTGGGGTCCCTGCAGCGAGTTGCTGATGAGCCAGGGGCTCCACGCCAACTCCCGGGTTGAAACCCCCTGGGGCATTGCTGAATTGCGCCAGGCCGGTGTCTGGCGTCTCTGGCCGCGGACCCTCCGTCTCGAGGCCTTCTGGGACGGCGCCATGGGGGCGCATAATCCCTTCGGCAACGTGTTCGACCGCTGGGGCCAGCCCCTGGTGTTCGCCGGCAACGGCCACGGGGTCTATCACCTTACGCAGGCCATGATCCCCACCCGGCACTTTCTGGAACAGAAGTCGCTTTGGAACCAGGGGCGCAAGTTCGGCGGGGGTGACTTCGTTGAAAATGCGGTCTGGCCCGGGACCTTTCAGGGTGAGGTGGTCACCGGAGGCTATCTGCACAACAGCGTGGAGCGGTTCCGGGTCACGGAGGATGGCGCGACGTTCCGGGTGGAACGGCTTCCGCCATTGGTGGAGACGACGGACACCTCGTTCCGCGTGGTGGATGTGCGGTTTGGTCCCGACGGCGCGCTCTACCTGTGCGACTGGGCCAATCCGGTCATCGGACACTACCAGGCGAGCTTCCGGGATCCGGACCGTGACAAGACGCACGGGCGGATCTGGCGGGTTCAGCCGAAGCGCCCGGCGGGGACCCCGCCCGCCCGCCGCGATTTGTCGGCCGGGACGGTGTCCGAACTGCTGGACCTACTCGGCTCGCCCGACCGGTGGACCCGGCAGATGGCGGCGCGGGTGCTTGCCGGGCGTCCGCAGTCGGCGGTGCTTGAAGCACTGGGACACAGGTTGGACGAGGACGCGACCCCCCCGCCCGATGAACACCAGTTGTTCGAATGGATCGGGGTGATGGCAGGGTTTGGGCCGGTGCCGCCGCCGCTATTGGACCGTCTCGCCGGTGCGACACGGTTTGAGGCACGGGCCTTCGCGGCGCGCGTCGCCGGACTCTCCGCGGCCCATCGCGCCGCAGAGGACTCCGGGGCTGACCTGAAACCCTATCTCGAGCGGCTCACGCGCCTGGTTGCCGACGCCCATCCCCGGGTGCGGCTCGAAGCCGTGGTCGCCTGCGCCCAGGTTCCCGATGCGCGGGCCATCGAGGTGGCGGCGCTGGCCGCGGATGCCGCCATGGAGCCGGCCATCGAATACGCCTTCACCCAGTGTGTGCAGGCGTTGAAGCCCTGGTGGCGTCCGGCCCTGGAGCGGGGCGAACTCACCCTCGGTGGTGTTCCCGCGCGACTCACCGCGCTCGCGCGCGCCGACCGCAGTGCGGACACCGTGGCAAACGCGGCCGGACGCCTGCGACGGATTGCCGAGGTCGCCCTGGAGGATTCCACCCGGGAGGAGCTGCTCCAGACGGTCGCCGACGCCGGCGGGCCGAACGAACTCGTGGTCCTGCTGTCACCGCGCACCTTCAACCGTGGCGCCGTGCCTGACCCGGAACTCCATGCCGTCTGGCTGGAGCGGCTGGCCGTCGTTTCAAAAAACCGCGAAGTCCGTCCGCCGGGCGATCTCGGCGCACTGCTGGAGCCGCTTTTGCGGTCTCAAGCCGTGGGTGTCCGGTGCGGCGCCCTGAGGCTAGCGGGCCTCTGGCAGGTGGATTCGCACCGCGATGCGCTGGAACGTGCGGCCCTCGCGGAGGCGTTGCCGGAGGAGCGTCAGGCGGCCGCAGACGGTCTCGCGGAGCTGGGAGATCCGGCATCGCTCCGGTTGCTGACCCGCCTCGCCGCCTCCGATCCAGAGCCCGAGGTCCGCGCCCGGGCGGTCGCCGCCCTGGTTCGACGCGACGCCGATGCGGCCGCCGGGTTCGCGGCGTCGGCGTGGTCGGGTCCGGTCACTCCCGACGCCGTGCGCACCGTTCTCCTGGCGTTTCTGCAACAACGGGACGCCGTGGCGTCATTGACCCGCGCCCTGAACGCTACCGCGCCCTCACGGAACGCCGCCGTGGCGGCCCTGGAGCTGATGGCGTCCAGCGGGCGGCGGGATCCGGAACTGGCGGCGGTGTTCGAGCGCGCCACCGGACCAGGTGTTCCCCTGTCGGCATGGACCGAAACCGACCGGACCACCCTGGCGGCCGAGGTGCGGACTTCCGGTGACCGCGTTCGTGGGGCCGAAATTTTTCGGTGGCCGGCGCTGGGCTGCACGGCCTGTCATAGCGTGGACGGGACCCCGGGGTTGATCGGACCCAACCTGGGTGCCCTTGGCACATCGCAGTCGGTGGAGTTCGTCCTCAGCGCCCTGCTGGAGCCTCAGAAGGAGGTGAAGGAGGGGTTTGTCGCCCACGAGATCACCACACGACGCGGGGAGACGTACCAGGGATACCTGCGCGGAGAAACCCCGGGGGAGGTGGCGATCCTGGATCACCTGTCGGGCGGGATGATCCGGCTGCACCCGGACCAGATCCAGTCGCGACGTCAGCTGGGTTCGCTGATGCCCGAGGGATTGCTGGACGGTCTGTCCCGCAACGAGATTCGCGACCTCGTGGCCTACCTGTCCCAACTTGGGCGCCCGTGACCGGAGCTCAGAGGACGACGACGCGGGCGCTGGTGATGGCCGGGTCGCGGGCCAGCTCGTCGAGGGCCGCTTGGGGCGGAGGGCTGTCGAGGTGCAGCACGGTAAGGGCCTGGCCGCCAGCGGCGTCCCGGGCCAGGCTCATGTTGGCGATGTTGACCCCGTGCGCGCCCAGCACACTCCCAAGGTGGCCGACGATGCCCGGCCGGTCTTCGTTGCGGATCAACAGGAGGGTTCCGGCGATGGGGATCTCCACCGGCAGACTGTAGAGGCGGACGATGCGCGGATTGTTGGGCGAGCCGAAAAAGGTCCCACCCGCCGAAATGACCTTCCGGCCCTCGTTGAAGGCCTGCACGTGCAGCCATTCGTTGAACGTCACGGGCTCGTCCGACTTCTTCTCCTCGACGGCGATCCCGAGGGACGCCGCGGCGCTGCGGACATTGATGTTGTTGATGTCCTGAACCGCGCTCTGGCTGAGAAATCCGCGCAGGATGGCCCGCGTCACGGGATCCGTCTGGGGCAATTCCTGGGCCCGGCCCCCGTAGGTGATGTGGAGGCGGTCCACGGGGCCGGAGGCGAGCTGTCCGAGCAGGGACCCGAGCTTCTCGCCCAGCGGCAGATAGGGGCGGACCAGCTCGAAGGTCTGCGCATCCACCCCGGGGAGATTCACCGCGTTGCGCACCTCGCCGGTGAGCAGGAAAGCGGTGAGAATCTCGGCGACTTCGAGCCCACACTTTTCCTGCGCCTCCTCGGTGCTGGCCCCGAGATGCGGGGTGAGGACCACGTTGGCCAGGTTGCGCAGGCGGTGGTCGGCGGCGAGCGGCTCCGAGGCAAAGACATCGAGGGCGGCGCCCGCAACGCGGCCGGATTCGAGGGCCGACACGAGGTCGGCCTCGTTCACGATCTCGCCGCGGGCGCAGTTGATGAGTCGCACGCCGGGCTTCATGCGGGTAAAGGCTTCGGCATTCAGCAGGCCGCGGGTCTCGGCGGTCACCGGCAGGTGCACGGTGATGAAGTCGGCCGCCCGAAAGACGACATCCATGTCGAGCGCCAGCTCGATGCCCATCTGGCGCGCCCGGGCATCGGTCAGGAAGGGGTCGTAGGCCACCACCCGCATGCCAAAGGCGAGGGCGCGTTTTGCGACCTCGGTTCCGATCCGCCCCGCACCCAGGATTCCCAGGGTCTTGCCGGCGACCTCGGTGCCCTGGAACGTCTTCCGATCCCATCGGCCGGCAACCATGCTGGCGTGCGCGGCGGGGATTTTCCGTGCGAGGGCTCCCAGCATGAAGAAGGTGAGCTCGGCCGTGGTGACCGTGTTGCCACCCGGGGTGTTCATGACCACGACGCCCCGGCGGGTGGCCGCCTCGACGTCCACGTTGTCCACCCCCACCCCGGCCCGGCCCACCACCTTGAGCCTGGGCGCCGCCTCCAGCAGACGCGCCGTCACCCGGGTTTCCGACCGCACCACCAGGGCTTCGGCATCCGCCACGGCGGCAAGCAACCCGGCCTCCGGGAGGCGCGGGGTCAATACGGTCACCTGAAATTCCGGGCGGGCCTGGAAGTAGGCGATGCCCCGGGGGGAAATCGGATCGCAAACGAGGACGTGCATGGTCGCGGGTGCGGACGCTACCGGCGCGATATCCAAACGGTCAACCTGCCGTGCCCGGTGCGCCCGGGCGACTCACCGCCCTTGAAGCGCTCGGAACCGAACCCCTGTGGGGCAATACGAGGCCCCCGCCGATCCGAGGATCCACAGGGACAGGACATCTATCAGTAGGCCCCTGAGGACGACAACCTTGGCTGGAAAAGGAGTTCCTGGATGTGAAGCCTTTCCACCACACACGAATCGGCCATTTCTCAACGAAACCCATGAAGCCCCGTTCCTTGCACCTCCATCTGACGACAGGCCTGGCTTTGGCCGGCACCCTCTTCACCGCCTGCTATTCATCCCGTCCGGGCGATCCGCGAGCGGTCCCATCGCCAGAAATCCCCACCCGCCGGATCATTCTCCAAGCCTCCTTTGACACCGGCGCCAAGGACCCGGACTGGCCCGGAGACTTTCTCCTCGCGGCGCATCCGCCTGCGGGCGCCACGGGCCGGGCCGCCCGGAGCGTCCCGCGTCCTGGCGACGGCGCCGCCATGATCGTGCTGCCCATCGCCCCGCCGCATCCGGTGGGGGCCGACACCCGGCTGCGATTCCGCCATCATCTCACCGGCGCGTCGGCCATAACCGTCCAGATTTTCGACGCCACTGTTCAGGACAACCGCCACATCCGCCTGGAGACTCTAGAGCAGGGTCGCTGGGTGACGACCGAACTGGATTTCACCCGGGATTCCCGCCGCAACGACGGCTCCCCCGACCGAGCTTTCCCCGCCGGTAATCTCGTGGACGACCTCTTCTTCTTTGTCGAAGGCCCGGGTTCCGGATCCGCCGTGCTGTTCCTGGATGACGTCGTCCTGTTTGACGTCGGGACGCCTTGAATAGCGCACCCCGGGTGCGGTCGCGTTTCAGACCCATCGGCTATTGGCTGTCGGCTATCTTCACTCCACGATTGTGATCCCGCATGAGTCCCCTGCTCCACCCGCATTGGAAGGCATCCTGGTCCCACCGGATCCGGGCGTCGGAACTGCTGCTGGCGGTCTTGGCGGTCACGTTGCCAGTGGCGGCCTATATCTTCGCCATCCGGGCCGCGCCGGCGGCGGCCAAGGCCAGCCTGGCACCGATCCTGGGCCCCGACGCCTTCGTCTTCCTCAAGCTCCTGGTTGCCGCCACGTTCGCCGCCCCTCTGGTCGTGGCCGGACTCCTGGTGATGAAGTCTGTGTCGCCCATGTCGTGGCGGACGTTCGCCCTCGGTTCCGGTATGGTCCTGTCAACCGCCGCTGCGTACTTCGCAGGCTTCCAGGTGGGGGCCGACAGGGCGTGGGCCATCCGCAAGCAAATCCTCCACGATCTCGCGATTCGGAGTGAACCGGTGGTGACGGCTGTCGAAGCCTATGTCCGGACGAACCATCACCCCCCTGCTCGATGGGCCGATCTGGTGCCGGCGTTCCTGCCCACCGAGCCCGCGACGGGCATGGCCGCCCATCCCCGATTTGAACTGATCGTGGACCCGGCGCTGCTGGCCCGACGCTACGGCGGGAATCCCTGGGCCGTCCGGCTGGACATTTTTGGGAGGAGTGTGCAGCGCTGGGATGAACTCGTATTTCTGCCCCGGCAGAACTACGGCGACCTTGGATATTCGGTGGAACCTGCGGGACGCTGGGCGTTGCGGGGATCCTGAAGTCTTGAAGCCGTGCGGTCCGGTTCGCTCTTGCGTTCCGGGACCGGGTTCCCGAAATTTTTAATCCAATTCCACGAACCGATCCAACGCATTTTTGGAAAGAACCCACAGGAAGAGGACATCTATCGGTAGATCTGGTGATGTCGGGCTTTCATTGCGATGGGCGACGCTGCCGCAATACACCAGCGTCGTCTGAAGGCTCCCACCGCGTTTCCCGTCGCCCATGACCACTGCATGTTGCGGGTGGTGAACCGCGACTTCGTCTTCGGTCCCCAGGAACGCGAACATTTCGTGCGCCTGCTCCGGGCATACGAACGAGTCTGCAGCGTGAGCGTGCTCACCTTCAGCATTCTCTCCAACCACTTCCATCTCCTGGTCGAGGTTCCGGCCCGTCCGGAACAACCCTGAGCCCCGAGGAAATCCTTGCCCGCACCGAAGCCCTCTCCAGTTCGACCCCGCCCCTATTACCCCCCATTTCCCCCGTCCGAATTACGTCACGCATCCCTTCAAGGAAGAACCCGGTTGGGGGTGTCCTCGGTCAACCACGATCTCAAGGCATTGCTCGAGCGCCTCGATTTCTCCTTTTCAAAAGGAGTATTTTATCTTACATTCGCCTTGATGGAAGGAGAATTCAAGACGGTCATCCAGCAGAAAGTGGCGGACAGCCTCGGGATGTCCGTGCCCGAGCTGACCCGACGGGACATCCATGTGCCGAGCCTTCCAGGAAAGGTGCTGGCAGTCATCGGTATGCGCCGTTCTGGGAAGACCACTTTTCTTTGGCAGTGCTTGGCGGATCGCCTGGCCAGCGGCGTCCCTCGCGAGGCTCTTTTGTATTTCAACTTTGAGGATGAGCGACTCTCCGGCCTCCCCGCCAGCGATCTTCAATGGCTCATTGAGTCCTACTACCATCTTCATCCAGAGCTGCGGGATCGCACCCGGGCGACATTGTTTCTGGATGAAATCCAGATCGTCCCCGGCTGGGAGGGTTTCGTCCGCCGCTTGTTGGACACCGAGAAGGTAGACATCTTCCTCTCCGGCTCCTCTGCCCGTCTCCTGAGCCGGGAGATCGCCACTTCCATGCGGGGTCGCGCCCTGGAAGTCCTCGTTCACCCCTTCAGCTTTCGCGAGTTTCTCCGGCATCGGCAGGCGGAACCGGACAAACCCCTTGCCCATCTGGCCAAGGCGGCCCGCTCCACATTGCAGAGTCACTTTGCCAGCTACCTTCGCTTAGGCGGTTTTCCAGAAGTACAGAACGCCGCTCCGCGGGACCATGCGGCCACCCTTCGCAGTTACGTGGATGTCGCCCTGCTCCGCGATGTCATTGAGCGGCACTCCGTGTCCAATCCTCTCACCCTGCGCTGGATGGTGGGGCATCTCCTGGGCAATGCCGCTGCCCCCTTCAGCGTGCAGAAGTTCTACGCGACCCTGAAGTCACAGGGTATCGCCGTGGCCAAGGACACCGTCCACGCCTACCTGGCGCATTTGGAGGACGCTTTTCTCATCCGCACAGTAGGCCTCCATACGGCCTCCGAGCGTCAACGCATGATCCATCCGCGAAAGGCCTACCCGGTGGACCCCGGTCTCATCCCTATTTTTGACCGCACCTCCCGAAGCAACCTCGGCCATGCCCTGGAAACCGCGGTGCTCTTGGAACTCGAACGCCGTGGGGCTCAAATCGGCTACCTTCGCACGCCGTCCGGTTACGAGGTCGACTTCCACGCCGCTCTTCCGGATGGCACCACTCTGCTCATCCAAGTTTGCGCTGAGCTCAACACCCCCGCCATCCTGGAGCGTGAAGTCCGGGCTCTCCAGGAAGCCCACACCGGGCACCCGCAGGCTACGCTCCTACTTCTCTCGCTGGATCTCCTCCCTCCCGTCTCGTTGCCGCCATCCATTCAGTGGGAACCCGCCCTGGCGTGGCTACTGAACAGCCCAACCAGCGCACATTGACCCACGCCCGACCACTCCATCAAATCACCCCGCAAGCTCATCGAAGTCGCCCCGCCGCTGGACATGATCAATGCGGCTTGAGCGCGGGAAAAATCCATCCGTCGTGGGCATCCTTCCACGTTGCTCCTGTGGTGGGCGCGGCGGCAACTGCGAGTACGGTACTTTGCCGACGGGGCGGTGTTGGGAACGCGTAAGTATGTGGACGGGGTGTTCCGCACCCTGCGGGAGCGATGGGGTCCCCGGCGCGGCGACGGCAGCAGCCATGGCCCCAGGTCGGTCGACCGGCGCGATATCCAAACGGTCAACCTGCCGTGCCCGGTGCGCCCGGGCGACTCACCGCACCGGAAGCACCCTGAACCCCGGGTGGGCACCCTCCTCTTGCACGCAACGCGTGATGAACCGCCGGGGAGGTGACTTCGGGCGCTCATGGTTCAGCCCGGGCTCAAGGGAGTGCGCCCTGGGAATTCAATCGAGCACCCGCGCGCGGTAGAGGATCAGTCCATCCGAATGGGGAGGCGTCGTGAACAACGTCGGGCTGGAGATCGGTGTAAACCGCTCCCGCGGGATCCAGTGCCGGCTGCCGGATTGCTCCTCGAGGAGATACCGGAACCCGGCGGCTCCCGTCAGCCGCCAGACCACCGTGCCGTCCGTTTCGATGCGAACCGCCTCAATCCGCCCCGCGGTGAATCCGGGTTGCCCGGCCTGCAGGGAAAACGACTCCAGGGTGGCGATCGGCTCCGGAGGTGCCAGCGGATCTCCGGCGACGGCCGTGGTGACCGGAGAGCGACCGAACCGTCCGCCCCGGGCTCGGGCCTCCTCGTACGAGGCCCCGATCGAAGCATCCCAGGCGCGGATCTGCGCGTGGAACGCTGCCCCGGGGGCGACCTGGGGCAGGACGAGATTTTGGGAGCGCCAGCGTCCGGCAAGTGTGTCGGTCAGAAAGGGCTGGGGAACCCCCACGGGACGCAGGGTTTCAGAGGACAATCCCACATAGAGTTGCACCGCAAACCCGGGTCCCTCCAGCAGGGGTGTGCCGTCCACATCGCTGACCCGGACCAGAAATTCACCGGCACCGGCCGCCCACGAGGCAAAGCGCGTGGTGCCGCCGCCCAGGGTTTCGGGTTCGGCGTCGAGCGACGCCGGCAGGCTGGTGAGCGACTGGTCGCCGGACCGGACGACCACGTGATAGGTCCCAAGGTCCTCCGGCCGCACGGCATCGAAGATCAACCGGCGCTCAGCCCCCCCGGGAACGGGCCGGCTGTTGTGGAACCACTGGTACTCATGGGGTCCTGCGCCGCCGGCGAGAACATGGAGCACATGGTACTGCCCCAGGAGGACCTGCTCACCGGCCGGATGACGAAGGATGCTCAAGCCATCGCTCCCCTCGACCCTCAGGATCACGGGTTCGTGGACGACGAACCCCCATGGATTGCTCACCCGCACCCGGTAGGTTCCCGCATCGGGCTGCCGGACGGAATCAAGGGTGAGCCGGCGCTCGTGCCCCCTCGGGATCGGGTCGTCTCCGTGGAACCATTCGAACGTCAGGGGTTCGGAACCCTCAACTCCGGCAGTCATTGTCAGAGCCACTCCCACCAGGCCCGTCAATTCCGCCGGTTCGCTGACGATCCGCGGCGGCTCCGCGAGGCCCACCACACTGATCGCGTCCACAACCACCCAGGTTCCGGCACCCACGACCTCCAAAGCCGAGACGGTGCCGGTGGCCACGACCTCGAAATCGCGCCAATGCCAGAAGCGCTCCTCAAACACCGAGGGAATCGCGATCCGCCCCACCTCATTGCCGCCAAAACGAATCCGAACGTCCACATCCCCCGGCTCCAGGGTGGGACGGACGGCCAGCCGGATGCGATAGGGCTGTCCTGCCGTGGTTTCGAGGACCTGGCGGAGGGACTGCCCGTGGAGGACGGCGTAATTGGATCCGTCGGCGGCCGGCAGCAGGCTCGGCGCGCCGATCACCCATCCGACGCCCGGAATGGCCTCCCAATCCGATGTGGGATCGCCGTCCACCACCCGCTCAAAGCTGTAGTTCCTGACGAGATTCCCCGCCACGTTCCGCGGGGAATTGCCCCCCGGTGGGGTGAGGATTCGAATGCCGACATCGCCGTGAGAACCCGGGGGCACTGCGGCGGCGATGGCGCAAGTCTCGCCACGACCGAGGGTGACCGAAGCCGAATCCACTCCGGAGCCCAGCCAGGTCAGGGCATCCACGGAAGATCCGTGGTATACGGCCAGCATCACACCCCGGACACTGCCGAAGGCGTTTTCAATGGTGATCCGGCCATCGGTCGAGGCCGTGTAGCGCCACCACACGCTCGGATGCCCCGCATCGGATCCGTGCAAGGGTTCGCCCGCCTCGCGGCTGGCACCAATGACCGATGCCATCGAGGCAACCGCCGGTCCCTCGATCCGTCGGGCGCGGTGGAAGTGATCGTTGTCTGCGGTTCCAAACGCCGCGAATCGGAGATCAAACCTGAGGGCCACCACCCGTCCCGCCGGTGCGGTGAACTGGACGAAATACTCCCGGCCGCCGGTGACGGTCACCGCGGAGGCCGTCCCCAGATGCGGTGAGGGTGGCACCACGGGAACCGGCAACAACCCACCCAAACCCGCACCTTCATAGACGGTTGCCAGGGGCAGCAGTTCGGACACCCAGGGCTGCTCGAGCCGCCCGTCGCCGGGGGCAACCCAGCGCCACCACAAACTCTGCGCGGCATCCGGCGCCGGCAGCGGTTCGCCGGACTCGATGCCTGCATCCACCATCCACGTGTCCACCTGCGGGACCAGCCCATCGAGCCGTATCGCGTCGGCGAACCGGTCATTGGCGGGCCGCCAGAAGCGGCTGCTCAGGGTGAATTCACCGGGGGTGCCGCCACCAGCCGAGATCCTCAACGCGTAAACGCGGCCCGCCTCCACCCGCCACGCCGTCCGGGCTCGAAAACTCCACTCCAGTGCGGGTCCGAGCGACCCGAAATCGTCACCAGGAAACAGCTCCACCGCCGGCGAAAACGAATCCGCCGCGAATTCCGTCAACTCAAGCACGCCCGTGGCCGGAGCGGCGAATCGCCACCAGAGGGAACCTCCCGGCCCGGACGGAAACTCCCCGGGTTCGAGCGTCGAACGATCCAGGTTCCCAGTGACCGTGTAGGATTCTGCGGGCAGTGCGATCCGGTCGCTGAACGCATCGTTCGGTGACGGATCCACCGTGGGGCGCCATTGGATATTCAGACGGAACGGCCCCGGATTTCCATGTCCCGGCAACGTGCCCACGGCGATCTGAACCCGCTGCCCGGCGTCCACATAAACGATGTCGCCTATCGTGGCCGGACGGAGTTCGGAAAGCCGGTTGCCCGTGAAGAGGAACGCGCGGGTGGCGTTGCCCAGGGTGAGGGGCAACGCCTCGATCCGGACCGCGCCGTACCCGGGAGCGGTCCATTCCCACCACAGGGTACTGGCCATGCCTTCGGGCTCGCCCGGTTCGGACGTCGCATGGCGCGTCGTGCCCTCCAGGCTCACGGATGTCCCAACCAGTTGCCGCCGGTCTTCAAACGGGTCGTTGACCCGTTCGGGCATCGGTTGGAACTCGAACGTGCCCGCAATCGGGCCCAAGGCGTCGTTGGGGTCCGGATGGGCGCCGGCGGCGATCCAGTAGGTCACGCCCGGGCGAACGCTGAACGGCACCCAAGCCACTGGATTGCCGCCCGCCGCGTCGGGCCCCACGAGGAGCTCAAGGTGGCCCAGGGAAGGGCCGGTATAAACAGCCGCAATGGTGGGCTGGGGGCTTTCGGTCAGGTGGAAGAGCGCCCCTCCGAACTCCCCGGGGGTGAACTGCCACCAAAGGTTCCCGTGGCGCCGGAACCAGGCAAGGTTGGGTGCCAGCATCTCGGCCTGCTCCACGGTCGCGAACACGTCGGCTCCCTCCACCCTCACAGTCCCGCCTTCGGGCGGAACCATCAACGGTGCGGCATCGGCGAAGTCGTCGTTGGACGGTGCCGGCCCAAAGACCAGCCCGAACGCCGACGCCGCCGGATCGGGGCTGCTCACGGCCAGCAGGCATTGCGTTCCGGGTGCCAGCCGCAATTCCACCGGTTGGGTCAGGCTCGGAAACGCATCCAGACGTACGAGCGCGCCGAGGGACGTCCGGGTGTAGACTTCCATCCGCAGGACGGAGGCGCCGGAGGTCTGCCGCGCTCTGAGGGGGCCGGGAGGCGCCGTCCAGGCGAACCACACCGTGCCGTTCGCGTCGGCAAACGAGGAAGGCTCTCCCGGCTCCCGGGTGGCGGCGGACAGGTCTCCCGCGGCGCGGCTGAAGCCGGGCAGGCCTTCCCAAGCCAGCACCGGAGCGGCATCCGCCAGCCGGTCGTTGGCCGGACGAACCCACCCGGAAACTTGCAGCAATGTGACGGTCTGATCGCCAATGGATACCTCGGCCTGAAGTGAAAACGCTCCGGGAACGGACGGAGTCCAGTGGTCGCTTGCCGTCGGATCTGGAGTCATCGTGGACAGCGTCTCGCCATTCAGGATCCAACGAACCTCGGCAGGTGCGGCCCCGCCGAATCGCTCGGCGACCAACGCCACCGACACGCCGACCTGCTGTTCCCGATCCACCGGACCCGCCCGCACAGGAATCCAGGTCAGTGACGCGGGCTGGAAGGGCTCCGCGCCCTCCACTGCGATCTGATACGGGGTCCCCGCCGTTACCGGGAACGGCAGGTGCAGCGGCACATCGGCATCCGGCACGGTGGCTCCGGCAACCCATTGCAGGGAGCTCAATGCGCCTCCCGTATAGACAACGACCGTGGTGGGTCCCGCGGTTCCCGGGAGGAGCAGTTGCCCGGTGCCGGACATCACGGGAGTCCAACGAAACCAGAGGGATCCCCCACCGGAGGCCACGTCGTGGGCGGGCTCCCCGGGCTCGCGACCGGAGAGCGAAAGCCCGCTCCAGTCCCAAGCAGCCGTCCCGTTGACCGGGAGCTCGACCGCCGATTGGAACCGGTCATGCGGCGGCGCAGCAAACAGCCGGACGACGTCGCTGGTCCGAAACTCCCCGGCCGCCGTCGTGCCCGCGATGCGTACGGTGGTGATGGTTCCGGGGGACAGGCTGACAGAAAACTCCGGTGGGGAACCGGATGCCGTCGCAAGCGTTTCCCAACCACCGGGGGTTTCCTGTTCCAGATTGAGGGAATCAAACCTGTCCGTCGGGTGGTGGAATTGGATCCCCAGGGGATGTGGCAGGCCTTCCGCGAGATGCATTTCAAGACCGCCGTCGGCACGCGTCTCGAGGAGGAATCCCGGCGGTGGCTGCAGGATCAGCGTGGGACGACGGAGGGAGATGTCCGTGGTCGAGACCGGGCCATTCGGCGGCACCGCAAGGCGGAACGCATACGGCACCCCGGCGCGTGCCTGGAATCCACGCAGTGGATCGTCCGGCAACTGCACCAGGCTGGCCAGCGAGTCTCCCTCGTAAAGCTGCAGGGTTGCCACCTGCCAGGAGATCCGCGTCCAACCGGTGAACGCAGGCGTCCAGCGCCACCAGACGGAGCGTTCGACCGGCACGCCCGGGGCGTATTCCGGCTCACCCGGCTCCGAGGTGGCGAACTCGGCGTTGCCAACGCCCGCCCAGTCCACCGCTGAACCGGGAATGACCAGCGCGTCGGCCCAGGAATCGTTTGGGGGGAGGAACTGGGCCTCCCAGGGGAGCAGATCGAAAGGCAGGCGTCCGCGAAGTCGTGCCCGGGCTCGCACGTTCACCGTCCCTCCCCGACGTTGTTCAACGTCGCCGTCCAGGGCGGCGATGTCCGGGTCTCCGTTTGGAACGGCCCGAGAGTGAAGGTGACTTCCAGCAACTCGTCGTCGGGGACCAGATTGACGGCCTCAAGTACCACGGTGGCGGGCGCGCGAGCCGGCAGGACGGGAGCGAGTGGGCGCAGAAACGTCCGCTGGTAGTGGCCCCGGATCTGGTGAATTTCACCGTGGCTCGTGGCGGCGGGGACATCAATGGCCAGCGAATAGGCCACGCCCGCCCGCACCTCCCAGCCCAGGAATCGGCGGTTCTGGGAAACCGCGACTGAAGTCACCTCCTCAAGGCTGGCCAACGTGTCTCCGGTGTAGACCGCGAGGCGGAATCCCCGCATCGGCCCGATCCCGAGGGAGACGTACCCGTCCTCCGGGTACTGGACACGAACCCATTGCGACGCAATCGCCGGGCTGCCCGCGTGCGCCGGTTCGCCGGGTTCGGCGCTGGCAAGGTTTCGGGAAATGCGGGTGAAGACCGTCCAGGAATCCCCGCCTGCCGGCTGCGCCGACGCAAAACTGTCAGGCAGTGGAACCGGCTGGGCACGGACCGCCAGCCAGGGGATCACGATCAGCGGGGTCAGTATGAGAATGCGGGTTGCCGTCACGGGTGCGCAGAGTCGAGCGACGCACACGGAGATTTACAAATGAAAAGTGGGTGCCGGCGGGGATCACCTCAGCCCGGTTGCCCCGCGGGGTCCCGAGAGGGCCGTGGCCGGATTTCCACGATATTCCGCCCGGATCCCATGCGCCGCCACAGGGCGGACCACGGAACCCAGAACACGTGGGCCAGCAGCGTCAGGAAGAAGAAGGGTCCCATGCACAACCAAAAGCCCACCAGCAGCGCACCCATGACCGGCACCAACACCCAGCGCGCCCTGCCCGAGAACAGGGCGGCAGGGTAGAGGAGTTCGGCGACCTGGGCGACAACGCCGATGATCACGGTGCTCATGGGATGCCACTGCAGCAGCCAGGGGCCCAGGTCGGTCGCCGGTCGCCCCCGCGAGGTGTACCAGTAGCCCCCCTGCAGGATGGCGTGCCGGATGGTGTCGGAGAGCATCCAGTCGGGAAATCCGCCAAACCGGACCTTGGCGACCCCGGCGGCGAAAAAAATGCACGACAGAAACGCGCAGACCAATCGCACCGGCCAGCCGTACTCCTCCGGAGGTCCGGCGACATCCCGGCCCCGCCGCCGCCGAATCCAGGCGTCCACCGACAGCACATCGCCACACCGCGAGACCCCAAGGATGAGCGGAACAAACACGCCGGCGGTGTACGAGCGTCCGGCCACATCAGGGGCGTCGAGTCCCATCAGGTAAAGGCTGCCGAACCCGGCAGCGAAGCAGGCCGGCCGGGTGAGCAGCCCGATCGCGGCCATGAAGATGGCCAGCCGCCACAGCCACTCGATGCCCATCAGCGGCAGGGTCCCGGGTACCGGAACCGCCAGCCACACGAGATACCGGGCGCGGAATGCGTGAAGGAAGTCAGGGACCTCCGCCCATTCGTGGAAGGCACGGGTCAGACTGAAGGCGAAAAACCCGGTGAAAAACAGGAAGCGTCCCACCGCAAGGTCCGCGGCCGGAGCGGGGGCAAACCAGAAACGGTTCCAACGGCTCCAGAGATTCACGGATGTTCCCCGGACTCCCACGATTCCACGAGAAGGGTCCTCGGGTTCGCCCGATTGCGGAGGGAGGGATCGGGATCCCACTCCACGTCGTACAACCGGATCCCGCGAAGCCGGTCACCACCGGGGTCCTGCCGGGCGATCTGCAGATTGCAATACCGGAGCATTTCTTCAAGGCGCCGCCGGACTTCCGGCGCTCCATGGCGGGCGCGTGCCTGGGGACCCAGCGGACCGGCATAAAGGAATGGCGACAAGGAGCGCCCCAGATCCCGTCGCCCCTTCAGCCAACGCTCGGCCCCGTCGCCGGTGACCCCCACCAGCACCGTGGCCCGGATCACGGATGGCATCCGGCGACTTTCGGCGAACATGGGATAGTGCGAAAACGGCCAGAGCTGGTGCCCGGCCAGCAGGCACACCAGGTGGCCCAAGAGGACGCCCCCGATGGTGCACTGGATGACGAGGCGACGAACGGGTGACATGCCGTGGGGGAATTGACCGACCGGAGAGGGGCCGATGGTCTCGTTGCCACTTCCCCGATCAAGGGGACAGTCGGGCGGCTCCGCGCGTTCCCTGAACTCTACTCCAGGAACCGCCCGCGCTGTTCCGGGGACGGCAGCGCACACGATGCCTTCCCAAACCACGAAAACCGGTGACGTGCCACAACGTCATAGGCGGCATTGCGCAACCCCCGCGGCAAAACGGTCGCGAACCTGAGCCAGCACCATGGCGCCCGAAGATGCCGCGCGACGGCCAATGCGGCATCGCTGCGCTGTAGAAGCGCGTCCCCCTCCACAAACAAGACGGTCTCCAACCCGCTCCCCGCACGTCCGGACCATTCACGGCCAACGGCGGACTGAAGCGGGGCAAACCGGATTCGCGGAACCCGCTCCCACCGAAGAACGAACCGCACGAATCCATGGCAAAGCCCGCACTCACCATCGTAGAGCAACAGCGGACCACTCACCCGGAAAACCTGAAGGGTTCATCAGAAATTGGCCAGCAGGCGTCACCGGCGGGTGCGCCCCGGTGGTGCCGAGGCTCCGCCATACGCTTCACCGAGGGTCGGGCCCAAGCGGACTGCTCACGCCGATGGCCCGGAAGGACCTTGCCCCACCGGGGAGGAGATCGCGTGGGCTCCGCCGGGATGGACCGAGGCTCAATAGAAATAGGTGGTGTCCGCCGACGGGCCGCCGCGCGCCCGCGGCTTGATCTGGGCCTTGGGCCGGTTGATCACCGAGCCATCGGCCTGTCCCACGGGTTGATCCGGCGTGGCCGACCAGGCCCAAAGCGGCCGGCTCTGGCTGCCCTGCCCGAAGCGTCCCAGATGCCCGACATCCCACAGCATGGTCCCGGGCGTCTCGCTGACCCGATGAGTGATGAAGGCCCGGCGGCTTTCGCACTCGTTCTCGTTCCGGGGCCATGCGGGCTCGGTGTCCGGATCCGTGGCATCCACCCGGCCTGCCGGCGTCAGGAAACGCATGGGCGGCGACGCAGTGAAGTTCGCGAACCACATGTAGGGCGTGTACACATTGGCCGCCGGAGTGTCCCACCCGCCGTAATCCCGCGTCGAGCGATCGGCAAAGTTCGCCATGCTCTCGTAATTGAGCCATTGGCGGCCAAATGACTTGCGCGTGATCGGACAGATGAGGATTGCGGTGTTGGGCACGTATTTTCCGCGCAGCAGCGTGACAATGCTGTCGGCGCGGCCGCCGAGGCGATGGTAATCGGGACTGCCGTCCTCGTGGTTGGGAAACCGCCCGCGATTGTCTCCGCTGTAAAGCAACTGGGAAAGGTATTGCTGCCGGATGTTGCTCCAGCAGGCCGCGCGCATGCCCGTGTACTTGGCCCGGGCGAGTGCCGGCAGCAGCATGCCCGCAAGAATCGCAATGATGGCAATCACCACCAGCAGTTCGATCAGCGTGAACCCATGAGTCCGCGGCCGGACTGGCGGCCACCTGCATGCCCCTTTGCCACTCCCCATGGGAACGTTCTGCGCCCGCGCCGCAGATTCGTCAACCCGCCAGCACAAAAATGGGGCACTGGGGAATGGGTCCATGGTGGCTTCTCAACTTCCGGATCAAGGCCGGCCCACGCGACGGAGCCCCCCACGCACCATTCGCGACGCATCCCCCACGACCCTGAGCCCGGATGCGACCAGTCCCGCGCATCGCCGTTGTTCGAGACGATCGGCGTGCCTACCTTCAAGCGCGATGACAACGACCCTCCCCGCAATCCTGCTGGCGGCGGTGCTTGCCGGCCTTTGCCATGCCGCTGATGCCTCACGCCCCTCCGAAACCTGGCCATGGGTGGACCTCACACATCCCATCCCGCCAGGCACCCGGATTGGCGTGCCCCAAACCGTCACCACGGACGCCCCGTCCTCCTCCCTCATGACACTGCTCGGGGCGCCCGCCCGATTCGCTCCCGACCGGCCGGCGATTGCCGACCTGCGACCGGATCAACTCACGGGCAGGACGGTCGTGGTGGGTGTGGTGGACGCCGTCCGCACCCACCGCGACTACGCGGTGACCGTGGACGACCTCCAGCGCTGGGAGCGTCGCCACGGACGCATTCGCGAGGGCACCATCGTGCTGATCCACACTGGATTTGGGTTCTGGTGGCCCGACGCGGAACGGTATCTGGGCCAAAGTGCCTCTGCTGCCGGGACGCCCGGGCGGGCGTCGCACCCAGGACTCCATCCGGAAGCCGCCCGATGGCTGGCGAGCGACAGGAGGGTGAAGGCCGTGGGCATGGACACGGCGGGCGTGGACCCCGGTGGGTCCGGGAGCACTGAGGTCGCGCAAATCTTCTCCGAAGCCCACATCCCGATCTTCACGAATGTTGCCAACATGGACCGGTTGCCCCCGACCGGCTCCTATGGAGTCGCCCTGCCCCTCCGGCTTGAGGATGCCGGAGAGGCGCCGGTTCACATTATCGCCCAGTTCCGCGCCCGCCCTTCCCGGATCCGTTCCTCATCTCCCGCCGGCCCCGTCTTTTGAGATGGAGCACCGGCGCCGTGTCGTGAGGGTCCGGGGGCACCTGGAGCCGGAATGCATGTCCTCGACGTCGCGCGAAACAGAATGCACACTTTGACATCTTCGTATGACAACCCGTCGCCTGCCGGCCTTCCGACTTCTGCCATGGGCCGCACTCCTCGCCACTGCGCAGATTGCCGGGGCGGCGACGGGGACGATCTTTTTCAATGGAGCCGAATCCGTGCAGAGCCCGATCACGCTGCGGAGCGTGAACAGCGACGGCACCGGACTTCGGATCGTGCCGGTGGATCTGCCGGAACCGGCGTTCCCGGTGATCTCGCGTGACGGCCGGCAGCTCCTGCTCACCTCCGGGGACCCTGGCCGGCCGTTCAAGATCAGCCGCAACATCTTCAGCCTGGACCTGGCCACGGGCGGACTGGCCAAAGTCACCTCGTTTGAAGACTCCGTCCGGACGGGTACCGGCACCATCACGACGCTGACCAACGGCGTCGCCTCACACACCAACGACTCCTCGTTCACCTCCTATACGATCCACTTCCCCTACCACAAGGCGCTCTCACCGGACGGACGGCAAGTCGCCGTCATGGACCTGCCCCGGACGGGCGGCAGCACCCTGAGCGTCTCACGAACCAACGCACCCACGGAGCAATTTCTGGGGGGCGGCCGTGCGCCGGTCCTGGAGGTCTATCCGGCCGCCGGCCCCAGCTTGATCGGTCACCTGCTCTTCGCAGGCGGCTTTCGCACAGGCAACAATCAGGGCGGCGACGGCGTGGACTGGCATCCCAATCTCGCCGAGGTCGTGGGTGCCTTTCGCGATGACATTCCCGTGACGGGCACCTCCGGAGTTCAAGGCTCCGAAGGCACCGTGGTGGTGGTGTTCGCCACGGACGGGCGCCTGGACCCCTTCGTCCGCAAGCTGACACGGCCCGCGGGTGTCTGGCATTCCTACATAGACCTCTTCACCTCGATCTTCACCCGTGCGGACGAAAACGACTATGCCCCGGCGATTTCTCCGGACGGCACGCGGGTCGCCTACCTGCGGCACACGATCCGGTTCGACTCCCGGATCAGCGACCTGCACAACCTGCCGGCCGTATGCGCCATCCGGGTGATCAATTACGACGGCACGGGGGACCGCGAGGTGTTGCGACTGGCCGACGGGTTGTGGGTGACCCGCGTCGCCTGGTCGCCCGATGGTTCGGAGCTCGCCTTCGACCTTTCGCCCCAGCTGTTCTCGCAGGGCGCTCCGCTTCTGGCGGGCGACATCACCCGTTCGGAGATCCACGCGGTCCGCGCGGATGGCACCCACCCGCGACCACTGGTCCCCGCCCCGGCCGCCTACCCGACCTGGTCGCCGCTGGGAATCGTCGTTCCTCCCCCATCGCCGCCCGGGATCCGCATCACACGCAATGGGGAGGCCCTCGAAGTGCAAGTTTCCGGTCTGACTCCGGGCCGCGAGGTGGATCTTGAACGTTCGGCCGATCTGGATGGCTGGGCCCTCGTCCACCGCGAGCTGGCTTCAAGCGCCAGTCGAACGTTCCATCTGGAACCGCCGGCGGCAAACGCGCCGGGGTTCTTTCGGATCCGCACCCGATGATTCCGTCACCCGGGCCGGCATTGGGGCGGTTGAATCTGAGCAGTGCCGGCCTGCTCGTCGGCACGGTGTTCTTTGCGGTTTCCCTCACGCCATCGCTGCTGCCACGGCCGTATGGGGTCCAGGGCGTCCTCTCGGGTCTGTCCTTCGCAGCGGGCTACGGCCTGGGCGCAGCAGGGGTCTGGCTGTGGAGCTTCCTGCAGCTGCCGGTGGGGCGTCCGGAGATCACGCGCAGGGTCCGCATCGTGGCGGCCGTGCTCTGCGCGCTGATCGTGGTCAGCTTTCTTTGGCGGGCGGCGGCCTGGCAGAACTCGATCCGGACCCTGATGGGCATGGAGGCGTCGGCCGGCGTGCAACCGTTCGTTCCGGGGCTGATCGCCGTGGTGGTGTTCGGCGTGGTTCTGGGGCTGGCACGCCTGTTTCGGTGGGTCATTCACGCGCTGTCCGTCCGGCTGCGCCGTTACGTGCCACCGCGCATCTCCCACGCGGTGGGCATCGTCATCGCGGTGCTGCTGTTCTGGGGGGTGATTGACGGGGTGCTGGTCACCGGCCTGCTGAGAACCGTGGACCAGTCGTTTCAGCAGCTCGATGCGCTGATCGAGGATGATCTGCCGACCCCGGTCCACCCGGACCAGACCGGCAGTGCCGCCTCGCGGATCCGTTGGAAGGAGCTGGGCCGGCAAGGGCGCCGCTTTGTATCGGGCGGTCCCACCGCCGGGGACTTGAGCGAATTTTTTGGCGCCCCGATGCCCGCGCCGGTCCGCGTGTACGTGGGATTGAATTCAGCCGAAAGCCCGGAACAACGCGCGCGCCTTGCGCTGGACGAGCTCATACGTGCCGGCGGTTTCGGACGGTCGGTGCTGCTGCTGGTGACACCGACCGGAACCGGCTGGGTGGACCCCGCCGCGCAAGATACCGTCGAGTACCTTCATCGCGGCGATGTCGCCACGGTCGCGGCGCAGTACTCCTACTTGAACAGTCCGCTGGCCTTGATGACGGAGGCCGCCTACGGGGCCGAGATGGCGCGCGCCCTGTTTTCGGAGATCTACGGTCACTGGCGATCCCTGCCACGGGACTCCCGGCCCCGGCTTTACCTTTGGGGATTGAGCCTCGGGTCGCTGAACTCCGATCTTTCCTTCGATCTTTACGACATCATTGATGATCCCTTCGACGGAGTGCTGTGGAGCGGACCGCCATTTCGCAATGCGACCTGGCGCCACCTGACCCGGCAGCGCGATCCGGGGTCCACGGAGTGGTTGCCCCGATTTCGCGGCGGCGCGGTGGTTCGCTTCATGAATCAGGATCCAAGTCCAGCCCCCTGGGCTGTTGATTGGGGGGCGTTCCGGATGGTCATTTTGCAATACGCCAGCGATCCGATCACGTTCTACAGCCCGCAGTCGGCCTGGCGCGAGCCGGACTGGATGCGCGAGCCGCGCGGTCCCGATGTCTCGGCCGACCTGCGCTGGTTTCCGATTGTGACCATGCTGCAACTGGCCGCCGACATGATGGTGGGCACCGCCCCGAAAGGCTTCGGACACGAGTATGCACCGGCTCACTACATTCAGGCCTGGCTGGCCCTGACCGAACCGGAAGGCTGGAGCGCGGCCGAACTGGATCGTCTGCGGGCCGTGTTCGAGTGACGTCCCGGCGTGGCATGGCCCCGGCTTCTCGTCGCGTTCCGGTGCCGGTAGACTCGTGCCCGTGAGCGTTCTCGGAATCGAAATCGGCGGCACCAAGCTCCAGGTCGTGGCAGGCGACGGCTCGGGGCGGATCCTCGCCCGAACCCGGGATGCCGTGGATCCCGCCGCCGGGGGTGCCGGAATCCGCACCTCCCTCAGCCGCCGCCTGCCCGGATTGCTCCAGGAACATGGGCCGGTGGCGGTCGGTGTCGGGTTCGGAGGCCCCGTGGACTGGCGCACCGGACGCATCGGCTGCTCCCATCAGATTTCGGGCTGGAACGGTTTCGAGCTTGGCGCCTGGCTGTACGCCGAAACCGGGCTGCCCGTGCATGTGGACAATGACGCCAACGTCGCCGCGCTGGGCGAAGCCATTTGCGGCTCCGGACGCGGCGCCAGCCCGGTGTTCTGGATCAACATGGGCAGCGGGGTGGGCGGCGGTCTGGTGGTGGACGGGCGCATCTACCACGGGGCACCCCCGGGCGAAGCGGAGATTGGACACCTCTGCCTCGACAAGTCCGGGGTGCGCGTGGAGGCCCGATGCTCGGGATGGGCGGTGGATCGCCGCATCCGGGAGGCCATCCGGCAGCATCCGGAGGGTCCGTTGGCCACGCACCTCCGACCGGTCGGAAGCTGCGAGTCCAGGGCCCTGGCCCCCGCGCTGGCCGACGGCGACCCGCTGGCGCAGGCGATCCTTAGCGAACTGGCCGACAACCTTGCCTTCGCGCTGTCGCACGCGGTGCAGCTTTTCCACCCCGAGGTGATCGTGATCGGGGGGGGACTCTCGCTGATTGGCGAACCGCTGCGCGCCGCGATCGCCGCGGCCCTGCCGGCCTACGTGATGAACGCCTTCCTGCCCGGCCCGCGCATCGCGCTCGCCGGATTGGGGGAGGACTCCGTGCCGGTCGGCGCCCTCGCGCTCGCCGCCGGCCGCGTCTCACGCGTCGTGCCGGCGATTGCGCAATTCGCCCCGCCTGCCTAGAACCACCGCGTCCGCCATGCCCCGACTCTTCCCGTGCCTCCTCGGTTGCGTGCTCCTGTCCGCCGTCGCGTCACCGGTCGTTCTCCCCGCCGCCGAGACGCCATGGCAGGCCCTGTTCAACGGCCGCGACCTGACAGGCTGGGATACCTGGCTCGGACCCAAGAGCAGCGGGTACCTGGACCCGAAGACGACCGCCGAGCCGCCCTTGGGCCTCAATCACGATCCGCTCGGTGTGTTCACCGTGGACACCGCCTCCGGTTCACCCGCGATCCATGTGTCCGGGCAGGTCTTCGGGGCCATCACCACGCAAAACTCGTTCGAAAATGCGCACATTCGGGTCGAGTACCGTTGGGGCACCAAAAAGTGGCCGCCGCGCGATGAGGACCGGCATTACCGGGACACCGGGATTCTCTATTGGGCCATCGGTCCCCAAGGCGCCGGGAGTTACGCGTGGATGCGCTCCGTCGAGTGCAACATCATGGAGAAGGGGGTCGGCCAGTGGTGGTCGGTTGACGGCACCCATGTGGACATCGAGGGCCGCAAGGTCACGCTGCAGGACCACCCCACCATTCCCTACCGCGGAGAGAGCCCGGGCGAGCAATGCGTCGTCTGGGAGCCGGGAGCGCCGCAGTTCACCACGGGCGAGGGCATCACGTCGCCCTTCGACCCGGAACGTCCCGCCGACTGGAACCTCTGCGAAGTGATCGCCTGGGGAAACGTCTGCCTCCATCTGCTGAATGGCGAAGTCGTCCTGGCTCTGACCAATCCCGGCTACATCGAAAACGGGCGCAAGCGCCCGCTCACGGAGGGCAAAATCCAACTGCAATCCGAGGGGGCCGAAGTCTTCTTTCGCAGGGTGGAGACACGGCCGGTGGATGAAATCCCCGCCTCCCTGCTCCGTTGGATTCCAAAGAGCGCCCCCGACGAGCGTGATTTTCTCCCGCTCCTCACCGATCCGGCCGCCACGAACTGGGTCCAGTGCGGCCCCGGACGCTTCACCGTTGCCGAGGGGGTGGCCAGCGCAGAAGGCGGCATGGGCCTTTGGTGGTATCGCGGCCGGGAGTTCACGAATTTTGTACTGCGAGGCGAGTTCCTGCAGTCCAAGGCCACGGCCGATTCCGGAGTGTTCGTCCGCTTCCCCAATCCCGGCGAGGATCCGTGGGTGGCGGTCCGGCGTGGACACGAGTTTGAGATCGGTGATCCCGCGCCGGAGAATCCCAACTGGCGTACCGGCTCTCTCTACCCGTTCAAGGCATCCACCCGGGCCAATACCCATCCCCCGGGGACCTGGAACGACTTCGAGGTGGTCTGCTTCGGACACAACTACTCGATCCGGATCAACGGCGAGGTCGTCACGACCTGGACCGATCCGGAGCGCCGCAGCGCGCGGGGATTCATCGGGCTGCAGAACTACGACGACGGCGGCACCGTCCGGTTCCGCAACCTGCGCATCCGGGACCTCCCTGACTGAGCGCCACCGGGTTCACCCTGCAGGCCTGTCGCAGCTCCGCCCCGAAGGTCCATGGATGGGACGGTCGGTTGGATTGGACTTCGCGCCATGCCACCTTGAAGGCAGACTGATCGCGGAGTTTCCGGGCCGGCCGGCGGCGTGTGCGTCGGGCTGCATCCCGGGAAGCACCCGGAACGCAAGAATGCCTGCCATGCCACAGAATCGCTTTATCTATTGGGGGATCGTCGTCCTGGTCGCGACGCTGTCGCTCTGGGCCGGTGCGGAATTGACCCGTCGCGTCGAATGGATCCTGCCGTACACCGGGTCGTTGGCGGCCCTGATGATTGTCGGCGGCTTCGCCTACGAATGGTGGCGGGCCCGCAAGGCCGCCGAAACCTCCCGGGAAGGCCCGCCCCCGGCGGCGACCTCCCCGGACCCCGCGCCCATGAAACCCCCGGGGACGAATTCCGCGCCACGATCCTCCCGCGGAGCCGCGGATGGGATCTCGAATCCCTCCTGAGGCCCGCACCCGACCCGCGCGTTCGTGAGCAAGCCCAAGAAGTCCATCAAGGTCCGCCAGGCGACCAAGGCTGACATCCCGCGCCTGGTCGAGCTGAACCGGGCCGCCTATCCGGTCCTCGCCGCCGAGAACATCGTCTGGGGAGAGGCGCACCTGCTGAGCCACCAGCGCGTGTTTCCGGAGGGGCAGTGGCTTGCCGAGGTGGGCGGCCGCATCGTGGGCGCCGTGGCCACGCTCATCGTGGACCTCGGGCGCGATCCGCTGCGGCACCACACCTGGTCGGGAATCACCGACAGCGGCTACTTCACCAACCATGACCGGGACTCGGACACGCTGTATGGCGCGGACATCTACGTCCATCCGGACGCCCGCGGGCTGGGCGTGGGTCATGCGCTGTACGAAGTGCGTCGCGAGTTGTGCGTGCGCCTGAACAAGCGCCGCATTCTCGCCGGGGGCCGCCTTTCAAATTACCACGAGCACGCCGACAGGATGTCAGCCCCCGAATACGCCCACCGGGTGGCCTCCGGCGAGTTTCGAGACCTGGTGCTGAGCTTTCAATTGCGCGAGGGCTTCCAGTTGCGCGGGGTGATGCCGAACTACCTGCGCGATCCGCAAAGCCGCAACTGGGCCAGCCTGATCGAATGGCTCAACCCGGACCACCAGCCGATGCCGCGCGGGCCGCGCAAGGCCCGGATCGCCTGCGTGCAATACCAGATGCGCCGCGTGAAATCCTTCGCCGAGTTCGCGCAGCAGGTGACGTACTTCACCGACGTGGCCGCCGATTACCGCGCGGACTTCGTGCTCTTTCCTGAGCTGTTCACCGTCCAGCTCCTGTCCGCCATGGAGGCCAAATCCCCCCAGGAGGGCATGCGCAAGCTGTCGGAGTACACTCCAAGGCTGGTCACCCTGCTCCAGGGCCTGGCCATGAAATACGGCGTGACCCTCATCGGGGGCAGCCATCCGGTCGGTGTCGGCAAGGAACTGCTGAACAACAGCTACATCTGCCTGCCCAGCGGCCAGATCGTCGAGCAGCCCAAGCTGCACATCACGCCCAACGAACGCCGCTGGTGGGGCATCTCGGGCGGAGGCAGCCTCCAGATCATTGACACCCCCAAGGCGCGGATCGGCGTGCTGATCTGCTATGACATCGAGTTCCCCGAGACCGCGCGATACCTGGCCGATGCCGGCGCCGAGATCGTATTTGTCCCCTTCTGCACCGACAACCGCCAGGGCTACCTGCGCGTGCGCCACTGCGCTGCCGCCCGCGCCATCGAGAACCAGATCTACGTCGCCCTCGCCGGCAATGTGGGCAACCTGCCCGACGTGGCCAACATGGACGTGCAATACGGTCAGGCTGCGGTGCTCACGCCGTCCGATTTCGCGTTCGCCCGCGACGGCGTGGCGGCGGAGGCGGATGCCAACGAGGAAACGGTGCTGATCTGCGACGTGGACCTCGATGCGCTGCACGCGTCGCGGAACGCCGGCACCGTCACACCCCGGCTGGACCGCCGGTCCGATCTGTTCCACATCAGCAGCCGGCTTCGGCTGCCGGCCGCATTCCAGGTCAACCCGGACGACGGACCGCTCGGCGACCACGTGGACCGTCTCCCCGCCCACGATCCGGAGGATGAATGACCCGGACAACGCCCACCGATGACACGTGCTTGGCGGCGTGCGTCCTCCGCGAGAGGATCCCTTCATGCCGGTTGATGACCTGATGTCTCTGCCCGGGAGCGACCCGACGCGGGCCTATGCGTATCGGGACACCCTCTACGCCGCCGACCTGATTACCGCGGCCCTGGTCCATTTCGACGTGTTCTCCGCACTGGGTGACGCCCCGGCCACGTTGGAACAGTTCTGCGCCCGACATCGCTTCGCCCGGCGCCCCGCCGACGTGCTGCTCACCCTTTGCGTCGCCAACGAATTTGTGACGTGCAACGGGGATGGGTCCTTCGCGCTCACCGGCACCGGCCGTGATTTTCTCACGAAGGGCTCTCCGTGGGGGCTTGCTCCGTACTACGCCTCGCTGAAGGACCGTCCCGTGACGCTCGACTACGTCCGGGTCCTGACCACCGGCCGCCCGGCCAACTGGGGGGGCGACCGGGGGGCGCGCGACTGGCACCGGGCCATGGAGGACGAGGCCTTCGCCCAAATGTTTACCGCCACCATGGATTGCCGCGGGCGCCTGCTCGGCCCAGCCCTTGCCCGGCGCCTCGACCTGGGCCGGAACCGCCGCGTGCTTGATGTGGCCGGCGGTTCGGGCATCTATGCCGCCGCTCTTGTTGCGGCCCATCCCGGGCTGGAGGCCACGGTGCTGGAGCAACCCCCGGTGGACCACATCGCCCGCACGTGCCTTGCGGCGCTGGGACTCGGCGGACGCGTCCGCGTGGCGGCCGGCGACCTGTTTCAAGAGGCGTGGCCCGAGGACTGCGACGTTCATCTGATCTCCAACGTCCTCCACGATTGGGAGGAACCTGAGATCGCCTCGATCCTTTCACGTTCGTTCGAGGCAATGCCCCCGGGCGGACTGTTGGTGATCCACGACGCCTTCCTCAATCCCGAGAAGACGGGTCCGTTGGCGGTTGCCGAGTACTCGGCACTGCTGATGCACTCGACGCAGGGCCGGTGCTACTCGATCCGCGAGTATTCGGACCTGCTGGCGGCCGCGGGTTTCGAGGTGGGACGTTACGAGGAGACCCTCGTGCACCGGGGATTTCTGACGGCGCACAAGCGCTGATCCGCCGGGTCCTCACCGCAGGACTGCGGCAACCTCCTCGCCCAACCGGATGGCCTCGCGGACCGGCCGCCGCGCGGACGCCACGCGGGGTGGGTCCTGGTGGAACGAGGCAGCCCGCAGCTCCAGTTGATGCCCAAGGATGCGCGCATGGGCGGCGACCGGGGACTGGCATCCCCCGCCCATCGCTGCGAGGAAGGCGCGCTCTGCGGTAACCGACTGGAACGTGTTGAAATGGTTCAGGGAGGCGACGATGGGGGCGATCCCGGGGTCCCCGGCCCGGATCTCCAGCGCGACGGCCCCCTGCCCCACCGCCGGCAGCATTTCCTCCGGATCGAGCACGCAGGCCAGCAGTCCCGCAGGCGGTGCCGCGAGGGTCTCCCGAACGTCGGCAGGCAGGCGTGGATCCAGCCTCAGGACCCCGCGTGGGCCCAGGTCAAACTGCAGTCGTACCAACCCGGCCGCGGCAAGCAGCGTGGCATCGAGCGTCAGATCCCGCCGCAGCTTCTCCAGGCGCGTTCCGACATTCCCGCGAATGGGCACCACCGCAAGGTCCCCGCGCAGGGCACGCAGCTGGGCGGCACGCCGCGGACTGCTCGTGGCCACTACAGCGCCCGGTGGCAGGGCGCGGATCGAGGCACCCGGTTTTCCGAAGTACGGCTCCCGTACACCCGGTCGCCAGTCCGGGGCTGCCCCGCCCTCCGGGTGCGCAACCGGATGGGCGACATCGCGATAGAGCAGCACCTCCCGCGGATCCGCCCGCGGCAGGGTCGCCGCCAGCACCAGGCCCTCCGGCAACGCCGTCGGAAGGTCCTTCAGGCTGTGAACGGCAATATCCGCAGTGCCGTCCAGCAGCGCCACCTCCAACTCCTTGGTGAACAGGCCCCGGGGCACCGACTCGGAGGCGTCCGGGGCTTGTGACGTCTGGAGGCGATCCCCGGTGGTCCGGATCACCAGGCGCTCGAAGTGCCGTTCCGGAAACTGCCGCCGCAATTCACGGATCACCCCGTCCGCCTGGGCCAGCGCCAGCGCGGAACCCCGGGTGCAAACGGTGACCGGACGGTGGGGAGCATCGGAGGACGGCATCGGAAAGCGGCGGGGTGTCGTCCCCGGATTCATTCAAACGCCCAGCGTCCGGTCGCCTGCGGCGCGGGCCCGAGTCCGTGCAACCACCCCTGCACGCGTTCCCGGACGATGGCGTCGCAACGGGCCAGCTCCTCCCGCCGGTTGCGCACATGCTCGTCGGCAATCGCCTGCAGGTCGTCCACGTTCGCGAGGAAAACGCCATCCAGGCGCTTGATCTCCGGATCAATGTCCCGGGGCACTGCCAGGTCCACGAGCAACAACGGACGGGCAGGGCGCCCGACCAGTAGTCGTTCGAGGCGCGGGAAGTCGAGGATGAAATGCGGGGCGCTGGTGCTGCTGATGAGAATGTCGAGCCGTGCAAACTCCCGCTCCCACTCATCAAAGTGGATGGCCCTTCCCCCAAGTTCCGCGGCGAGGGCCGCTGCGCGATCCCAGGAACGATTGCTCACGATCACGGAATGGGCGCCGCGGCTGAGCAGCGCCCGGGCAGTCTTCTCGGAGGTATCGCCGGCGCCGATGACCATCACCTGGCGGTCGGAAAGTCCGTCAAAGATCTTCTCCGCCAGGTCCACGGCCACGGAGGCGACACTGGTGTTCCCGCGCTGGATCTGCGTGTCGCTCCGGATCTTCTTGGCGGCGGCAAAGGCCGCCTGAAACAGCTTGTTGAGGAGGCGTCCGGTGCTCCCACAGCGCAGCGCGAGTCCGTAGGCCTGCTTCAACTGCCCCAGGATCTCGGTCTCGCCCAGGACGAGGGAGTCCAGTCCGCCGGCCACCCGGAACAAATGTTCGGCCGCCGCAAGGCCACTGAGGTGGTACACCTCGGGTCCCAGGGGCTCCTGGATGCCGCGGTCGCTCAGCAGAAAACGCCGCAGGGCCGCGGTCGCCTCGGCAGGCGGATGGGGCGTGCCGATGTACAGCTCGACCCGGTTGCAGGTGGACACGAGCACCGCCTCGGTGCCGATGCCGCCGGTACGGACGCGCTCGAGCAAACCGGGGGCCTCGGCATCCGGACACGCAAAACGCTCCCGCAGCTCGACGGGAGCCGAATGGTGACTGATGCCGACCAGCAGGAGGTTCATGCGGCCTACGGATTGTGGATCGCCGACGGCAGGTTGGTGCCCCAGAACGTGAGCAGCACGAAGACGAATGCCCCGATCACCACCCAGGCAAACCGGCGCCCCACGGTCCGGAGCCGGTCATGCAACGCCAGCAGCGCGCCGTAGGCGAGCCAGACGCCCAAGGACCAGACGACCTTGGGATCGGCGATAAACCAGCGTCCCTGCTCCCGGTAAAGCCACCACGAGCCGACCACGAGACCCGCGGTGAGCAGGCCAAATCCCGCCACCACCAGGCAGGCGGTCACCTTCTCGAGTCGCTGGATCGCCGGCAGGATCGCGAGCACGGCCCGCGTCTTGTCGAACTTCAGATTGTGCTCCTGGGTCAGGTACATCAGGGCCGCCACGGCGCTCAGGCCGAAGGCGCCGTAGGCCAGCAGCACCAGCGCTGCGTGCAGGCTGGCCCAGCCATGGACGAAGGCCGGCCGCGGTCCGCGTTCGTCCAGCATCGGAAATAGTCCGAAGACCCCAAGGGCAAAAAGCAGTGGGGCTACCAGGGCGCCGAGGGATCGCAGGCGGCGCCACAAACCCAGCAGGAGAAACGCGGCCACAATGGTCCAGGCAATGAACATGGTGGCCTCAAAAAGGTTGTTGATCGGACAGCGCTGGATCGAAAACCCGCGGTGGAGCATCGCCACGGTGTGCAGCAAGGCTCCAAGGGCGAGCGAGGCATACAGAATCCAGTCATCACGGCGAAAACCGCGCCGCCAGAGCAGCACCGAATACGCCGCCCCCATGCCGTAGCAGGTGACGGCGAGGGCAAACCACTGGCGATCCGTCAACCCAGGCACCCGGGCACTCTACAAAAGGCGCCTGAATTTTCCAAGATCCCGCGGGATTCCCCCCGTACGCCCGGACGCCGCACCGTTTCAGGGCGCCCTGAAGCAAAACAGATGACGCTCCGTGCGGATGTAAAACCGTCCGTCCGCCAGCGCGGGCGAGGCCTGCACCGGTTCTCCGAGTGGATTGCGAGCCAGCACCTTGAATTCCGGTCCGGCCTCAATCACGGAGGTGTCCCCGTTGTCCGCAACCAGATACAGGCGTCCCGCAGCGGCGACCGGCGACGCCGAAAAATTGCCGCCCACCCGTTCCATCCACACCGATTCGCCGGTCGCGGCATCCAAACAGGAGGCCACCCCTCCGTCGGTGATCGCGAACAGATGGGGCTTCAAATACAGCAGGGAGGGCACCTTGGGCATGCCACGCTTTTGCTCCCAGGCCAGCCGCGATTCCCCAAGGTCGCCACGGCCTCCCAGGCGAAACGCCTTGATGGTCTCCTTGCCGCCCCAGCCGCCCGCGGTGAAGACCAGTCCCTCACCAGTGACCGCCGACGGCACCTTGCCCTCGCCCAGCACTTCACTGGTCCACAGGCGTTCCCCGGTCTGGACATCGAACCCCTGGACCACATCCCCCGCCTCGCTGATGACCTGCACGCCGTCCGGCGACTCCCAGATCGTCGGCGCCCCGTGGGAAATCCGCGACAGACCCCGTCCGGTGCGCCACTGCTCCCTCCCGGTCCGGGCGTCGAGCGCGAGCACATAAGACCGGTCCCAGGGTGTCTGCCACCCGATCTTCTTGTCCTCGCCGTCATTGCTGCCGTCCCGGGCCATGATCAACAGGTTCCCGTACAGAATGGGCGAGGTGCCGAGCCCGTGCTGGCTGTAGAACGGATACGCCCGATTGGTCCAAACGAGGGTTCCCTGGAAATCCAACCCCGCGAAACTGCCATCGCCAAAACAGGCGTACACCCGCTCCCCGTCGGTCGCGGGCGTCGGGGTCGCGTAGGAATTGCGGCCTTCCTTCCGACGCGGGAACTGCTGAAACACCTCCCGGTTCCAAAGAATCCGCCCGGTGTCCCGATCGAGCGCCAGCACCCGACATTCCACCCCGTTGGCGGTCGCCGTGGTCACAAACACCCGGTCGCCCCAGACAACCGGCGATGACCAAGAGTCGCCCGGAATCTCCGTCTTCCAGGCGACATTTGTCGTGGCGGACCAGTGGAGCGGCGGGTGGGGATCCGGAGAGACTCCCTGGTACCCTGGGCCGCGAAATCCCGGCCAATTCCCGGCAGCCGCAGGGGCCAGCGCCGCCATGGCAACGAACCCCCAACGGGTCATCGAGCCGACGATGCCGGAAGCAATGGGAAACGACCTTGGAATCATGGCCGTAGCCTCACCGCTCGCCTTCCGGACCTCAAGGCCGCTGTTCGCCAGGCGGCCGCCCAACCGAAGCCCCGCCCTCCGGAAGCGGCCATGCACGGCCAATCGGAAGCGGCTCCCGTCGCCATCCGTCGCCCGGCGATGATTCCCCGACTCCATACCAGCGCGCCGATCCGCCATCCCGCCGCCATTCGAACAACGGCAGCGTGTCCGCGGACGGCGGCAGGGCCCGCACCCGCTCCGGTCGCCGGGCCTCCCAGCGGCCCGAGTCCCCCTCGGGCACCTGACGCCAGGTGCCCCGCAATCGTCCCTGCTCCCAGGTGCCGCTCATCTCATACCGGTCGCTGATGTACTCCACCATCACCTCAAGCTGGCGCTGCCGCCAGGTGGCTCCGGTCAGGTAGGCAAAGCGAAAATCCGTCTCCTGATCGAGCCGCCCCGCGGCACGCTCCCCCGCAACGCTCCATTCCATCGCCAACCGGTGCCGCCGCCCCTCCTCGCTTTCGGATTCCAAGGTCCAGCGTCCGGCCAAAAGCGCGGCATCCGGCTCCCCCTCCGGCGGCAACAAGAAGCAGAGCGGGTCCGAAAAATTCTCACGCCCAAGTGGCGGGAGCCGTCGCAACTCCGCGCGGCCCTCCCCCTCGATGGCAAACACCGGCACCAATCCCTCGGGCCAGGCCTTGGACACCACCCCACGAAACACGCGGATCGCAGTTGTGGGCGCGGGCCGATCCGGACGCTCAACGCCCCACGTCCCACCGCCCCCCGGCCCGGGGATCCGCCACACGGTGGAGAGCACCTCCGGCGGATGGCCCTGCCCAAAAGCCCATACGACCATCAGGCCCGGAATGACGCCTCCGGCAATCGTCCGCACCCATCGCATTTCCGACCCTCCTTCACCCCCCGGCCCGCCGCAATGTCGCAATGTGCACTGCCCTGCCGGGAACTAAGCCGTCCGGTGATCCGTTTGCGGCCCAGCCCCCCAATTCCGGTGGAGCGAGGGTCCTCACGAGCCGTGCGCGCGTGAAGACTCCACCAGGTCAGCTCGCAGTCCCGCGCACGGCGCGGCAGGACCCTTGCGCCACCCTAGCAACCAGGAGGCGGGTTTTCCATTGCGCACTTCATCCGCAACGCGCCTTTCGTCATCCTCCCCCAACCCAACGGCCCACCACGGCCCGAGGCACTCCACAACACGATGCCCATGGCTTCACCGAAACCCGCCACCACCGCCGCGTTCCTCCGCCGGACGGTTCCGTCACCGCCGCGCCTTGCCATCCAGCTCGGAACCGGTTTCGGAGGCATCGCCCGGCAGGTCACCGTGTCGCAGGAGTGGAGCTATCGCCGAGTTCCTGGGTTCCCCGTCGGCGGCGTGCCCGGTCATGAGGGGCGGCTGATCGCGGGGCGGTTGGCGGAGGTCCCGGTCTGGGTGCTTTCGGGGCGCACTCACTACTACGAGGGCGCCCCGATGAACCAGATCACCTTTCCCATCCGCGTCCTGGCCGCACTCGACGTGGAAACGGTGCTCCTCACCAACGCCTCCGGCGGGATTGGCCGGCAACTGCGTCCGGGCGATTTCATGATCCTGCGCGACCACATCAATTTCATGGGTTCCAATCCACTGCGCGGGCCGACGCCGTCCGGACTTCCGCAATTCGTGGACTGCCACGCGGTGTACGACGCAACCCTGCGCACGATGCTCCGTCGTGCCGCACGCCAGGCCGGAGTCCGATGCCGGGAAGGAGTCTACCTGTCCGTCAGTGGTCCCAGCTTCGAAACGCCGGCGGAGGTCCGCGCGTTCGCCCGGCTCGGCGCCGACGCCGTCGGCATGAGCACCGTACCCGAGGCCCTGGTGGCGCGTCAGCATGGGCAGCGTGTCGCCGCCGTCAGTCTGGTGGCCAACCCCGCGTCCGGGCTGGACACAACGCAACCGATGCTGGCCCACCACGATGTCCTGACCCTCGCGGCCGCACGGGAATTGGAGGCCACATCCTTGATCACCGGGTTTGTCAGACTCTGGGCGGCGGCAGCAAGCCATGGGCGCTTCCCCGCATCCGATGGACGGGCAGCCGCGAGCCGCTGATTTTTTCCCGACGCGCCCGTGGGTTCGCGCCGCTCAGGCGGTGTCGTTCCCGGCAGGCGCGTGTTCGTTCATTTCCCGCCGTTCCCCGACCAGCGACTCCAGGTCTCGGCGCAGATCCGGATGCTTCCGGAGGATGTACCGGAAATCCCCGGGGCCCAGCCAAAGCAGCCGGCAGTAATCGAGCGCCGTCACGTCGGCGGTCCGGAGCTTGCCCCCCAGCAACCCCATTTCCCCAAACACGGATCCCGGGCCGAGCCGGATGCGGCGTCCGGCGGCCTGCACCTCGACCTCCCCCGACTGGATGAAGTACACCGCATCGGCGACGTCCCCGGTTCGGATGATGCGTTCGCCCGGCTGCACGGACCGGGGCCTGAAATACAACAGAAGAAGCTCGCGTTGATCCTGGGACAAATCGCGAAACACCGGAAACCGCTCGGCGAGCTCCTCCGGGCTGAGGAAGCGATGAGCCGCCACACGCTCCTCGGCGCGCAGGCGGGCGGCGTCCAGGTCGGCCTCGACCGCGGCCAGCCGGTCCCGTCTCGGATCCGGGGCGCCGACAGGCCGCCCGAGGCATCGGACGGCCAGGTCGGTCGCGGCGAACACCGCCGGATTCAGGGCGATGGAGAACAGGGCTCCTGCCACAAGCAGACTGACACTCTCCGCGGGCAGGAGCCCCAGCCCCACACCCAGGCCGGCCAGGATGAACGAAAACTCGCCCACCTGGGCCAGCGCCGCCGAGACGTTCAACGCCGTGCGCGCCGGAAACCCGAGCGCCAGGACGATCCCCACCGCGATCAACGACTTCCCCATCAGGATCAGCAGGACCACGCCGGCGACGCGCAGCGGTTGCTGGAGGACGATTCCGGGGTCAAACAGCATCCCGACGGACACGAAGAAGAGGACGGCGAAGGCATCCTGCAGCGGCAGCGAGTTCCCCGCGGCCTTGTGGCTCAGGTCGGACTCGCTCAGCACCACGCCCGCAAAAAAGGCGCCCAGGGCGAAGGACACACCGAACAGGTGCGCGGAACCAAAGGCGATGCCCATCGAGATGGCCAGGACGGAGAGGGTGAACAGCTCGCGCGATCCCGTCCGGGCCACTTGGCGGAGCATCCAGGGCAGCGTGCGGGGCCCGAGCAACAACACCAGCGCGGCAAACGCGCCGACCTTCAACAGGGTCAGGGCCAGGGCGCCGACCCAACCGCCGGGCCCGTGGGAGGCCGTCGCGGCGTGCGCGCCGTCCGCCGGCGGGCTTGTGGCCCCAAGAAACGGCGCGACGGCGGGCAGCAGGACCAGCACCAGCACCATGGCGAGGTCCTCAACGATGAGCCATCCCACGGCAATCCGCCCGTCCACGGTCGCCACCGCATTCCGTTCCTCCAGCGCTTTGAGCAGGACCACGGTGCTGGCCACCGAGAGGCACAGGCCCATCACTACGCCGCTGCCCCACGACCACCCCCAGGTGCGCGTCATGACCGCCCCCAACAGGGTGGCGATCAGGATCTGTCCGACGGCCCCGGGAATGGCGATCCGTCGGACCGCCGCCAGGTCGGCAACCGAGAAATGAAGTCCGACGCCAAACATCAACAGGATCACGCCGATCTCCGCCAGCTGTCCTGCGAGTCCTGCATCGGCGACGAACCCCGGAGTGAACGGCCCCACCGCCACACCGGCCAGCAGGTAACCCGCCAGGGGCGGCAACCCCAGCCGGCTGGCCCCGTAGCCAAACAACGCCGCCAGCACAAACCCCACCGCGACCGACGCGATCAGCGTGACATCATGCGGCACGGCCGCCCTCCTCGTCGCTGGTGTCGAGCCGGATCATTCCGGCCAGACTGGGAAACGGACGCCACGCGGGCAAGTCCGCCGCGCCTCAACGTTGCATGGCGGCCGGGGAGCCGGTCATGCGGCCCTCAACCTCCCCCGCGGTGAACTGGGACGTATCACCCCGCGTGGTATGCACCAGCGCGGCATGGGTGAGCGCAAACCGCAGCGTCCGTGGCGGCGGCCAGCCCGAGAGCACCCCGTGAACCAGTCCCGCCGAAAAGGCATCCCCCGTGCCCACCCGGTCCACCACTCCAAGATCCGGCCAACCGGGGTCCTCGAACCACCCCTGCTCCGAGAGCAAAAACCCCGACAGATCGTTGCGGGATGCCGAATGAACCGTCCGGCAGGTGCCGGCAACGATCCTGAGCCCCGGAAAACGCTCACGCACCGCCGCCGCAAGGGTTCCCACCGGCCGGCACTCCCCCGCACCAGCGTCGCCCAGCAGGCATTCCAAACCCTCGGGACTTCCAATCAGCACGTCGGCGATCCCGACCAATTGTCGGTTGAGCACCGCCGCCTCTCCCAGCGTACCGAGCGCGGACCGGTAGTTCAAGTCAAAGCTGACGGTCGCCCCGAACCGCCGGGCGACAACCAGCGCCTCCTCCAATGCCCGGGCGCAGTCCCCGGCCAGCGCCGGAAAGATCCCGCTCGCGTGCATCCACCGGCAGCCGCCCTCAAACAGGGCCGCCCAATCCACCGAGCCCGGACCCATCGCTGCCGCGGCGGAATGCCCCCGATCAAACAGCACCAGCCCGCCGCGGGCCCCGGCTCCGATCTCCGCGAAATTCAGCCCCAGACGTCCGGACCTTCCCACGCCATCATACGGACGAAGCGTCATCCAGCGGGTGTCCAGTCCGGCAGCCCGCGCATGCTGCAGCACCCGGCGCGACAACGGGTGATCCGGCAGCTGCGTCACCAATCCGGCAGACCACCCGAACCGGGCCAACGCATGCACGACGTTGTATTCACCGCCCCCGACATCCACCTCCAGGGTCCGCGCAAACTCCAACCGTTCCGCTCCCGGTGGCGACAACCGGATCATGACCTCGCCCATCGCGACGATTGCCGGGCATCGTCCACCCTCCAGGGTCGCTGCGCTCATAGCCGATTCATTGATGCCTCATACTCGTCGAAACCGCCTTCCCCCGCGGCGCCCCACGGCGGAGCAAATCTTCCTGGTGAGTCGTGCACCGGCAATCATCAGCGAAGGTAGGATCACGGCTTCGCATACGGTGCGGCGGGAGCCTGGGCTGATCCGATCAAGAGGCAGGATTGAGGCCCACGCCCTCAATACCGGTGGGGCAAGGGTCCTCACGTGCGCGTTCAAAGTCTCCACCAGGTCAGCTCGCCGTCTCGCGCACGGCGCGGCAGGAGCCTTGGCCCACCGGATCAAGGAGCAAGACCTCCGATGTCGGTGACGGTCCTCACAAGCCATGTGCGACACCCGCTCGGTGACGCAATTGACGCGCGGCCGCCGTCCGCAGCCGTTCGTCCTTGTTGGCAATCAATTCCCCCACCAGCGCCTCCGTGGGCTGCCCAAAGGCCTCCTGCAACCACAGCACCTCCAGACGGGCCCGCGGGTCGGTCTGCCGGGCCAGCCATCCGGACAACTCGGGAGCCACCGCCGCCCCGCCGCGCTGGCGCAGGACCACGCGCGACTGCTCCTGCTCCCATCCGTTTGCCGAGAGTGTGCGGTCGAGCAGTTCGGGCGTGGACAGCCGGGTCAGGTCCGGCGCGGGTCCGGTGGGCCGGGCACCGGACGCCGCCACCCGCCAGATGCGCCCGTGCTCGTGGTCGCGGCGCGGATCCCGGAAATCCACCTCACCATGTTGAATGATCGGGTTCGACCAGTCGGCGATGTACAGGGCGCCGTCGGGACCAAACCGCAGGTCAATCGGCCGAAATGTCACATTCGTGGACCGGAGCAGATCCGGCATCTCACGGGTCTGGAACGTGGAGCCGACGTCGGTGAGCTGGAACCGCACGATGCGATGAGCTCGGAAATCACACGTCAGCACGTTCCCCTGCCAGTCCGCAGGAAACATCGGGCTGTGCACGATCTCCAGGCTGGCAAACTTGGGGTAGTTGCCCGGACTGATGCTCTCCGCCTCACGCCGCATGTCGGCGTAGGTGAAGTAGGTCGCTCCCTCCATGGCGTGGTAGATCCCCTTGAAGCCGGCGCCGTCGGTGAAAAAGGAGTTGCCGTACTGGTCCCAATGATGCCCCCAGGGATTGCATCCGCCCTTGGTGAAGATTTCCAGGGACCACGTGTCGGGCTGGAACCGCCAGATGCCGGCGCTGTTCAGTCGCCGGACCCCGTGGGGGGTCTCCACATGGGTGTGGGTGTAGATGGACTGGTTCAGATAGAGGTGCCCGTCGAAACCCCAGCGCAGGGTGTGCAGGTTATGGTGGGTGTCCTCGGTGCCAAAGCTGGAGAGGACAATCGTCGTCTCGTCGCCGCGGCCGTCACCATCCCGGTCGGCCACGTGCAGCAACTGGTGGCTCGCCGCGACATAACACCCGCCGCGTCCGTCGGGCACCACACCGGTCGGGATCACCAGGCCCTCGGCAAACACCGTGTGCGTGTCGGCCCTGCCGTCACCGTTGGTGTCCTCCAGCACGATCACCGCGTCCTCCGCGTCCTGACCGGGCTGGATCTGCGGATACAGCCGCGAACTCGCCACCCAGAGGCGGCCCTGCGGATCCCAGTTCATCTGGATCGGCTTGTAGAGCATCGGATTCTCCGCCCAGAGCGACACCTCGAACCCGGGGGCCACCTCGAAGGTGGGCAGCGGCTGTTCCTTGTAGTTCGGGTCGCGATGATCCCTGCCGGCCGCGCCGGCCGTGGCCGTCCGGACTTCGGCAACGACCGCGGCATCCTGCCGCCCGGGATGCCGCAACGCGGCGATCCGGGCGTCCCAGGCCTCGATGAGCGGATCGAACTTCGGGATCTCGACCGCGTTCTGCCCCTGCTCGTGTTTGCGGAATCCAAACAGGTAGGTCCAGTTCGCCGGACGCCACCGGTGAAAGAACAGCTCGTTCTTCTTGCGGATGGCCGCGTTCAGGACCTGCACCCCCGCAGCCGCGTCGCCGTCATCCGCCGCCGGCAGCACCGTGCCCCCCAGCGCGACCACGAGGGGGCCCGACAGGAGTGCATACCCGGCCGGTTTCGGCACCACGCCGTCCGGACTGGTCGGGTTCCCGGAACGGGGGGCCGCGGCCGGCTTCGAGAAATCATGGAAAGCCAGGAACGCCGCGCCCTGGGCGTCGGCCACCGATTCCAGCGTCCGTTGCACCAAATCAAGCCGCCGCTCCCGTTCGGCAAAGGTCGCCGACAATTCCGCAGGACCGTCGGAAGGACGCACCGCCGGACCCAGCACCACAAAGCGAACTCCGGGGCCGCTGACCTCGCGAATCGCGTCCATCAGCCGCACAAGGTCCCGGCCAAACGGTTCAAGGTCGGGCTGCCCGGAGCCATCGGGTTCCCCGAGAGCCGCGGACATCCCATGGCTCATGACCACCACTGTGGGCTCCACCAGCGCCACCTGTTCCTGCACCCGCTTCAACCAGTCTGCGCCCGATTTGTTCCAGTCGAAGCTGGCCCGGGAACGTCCGAGGGGCGTATCGGCCGCCCAACCGAGATTCCGGAAGGTGATCCGCCGGTCCGGAAAGGCCATGGTCAACGCCGTCTCCAGAATGCCGTAGTCCACCTCCCGCTCAATGAAGGTGTCCCCCAGGAACAACACCCGGTCGCCATCCCGAAGCGCGACCGCCGGCGCCGCCGTGAGCCGCACCCCCGCGACGGCCAGCACGGCCAACAACATCAGGCATCGCCACCGTCTATTCATCGCAAACCCCGGAGGAGTGGTCATCACGAAGGCAGTAGAGCGGGGACGGCTCCGAACGGCAAGAATCCGGCCGCTGGTCCCCCGGGGCTATTCCCGCCATCCATGATGCTCGCGCACCTGGATCATCGCAGCCAGAATGTTATTCCAGGTCTCCTGCTTCATGAGCATCTCGTTCGGGAACATGCAGCCGTCCCAGCAGATGTGGCGGGTCTTGCGGGTCACCTTGCCCCGGGCGTCGCGCAGCCAGTAGCCGGCATCGCGCACCACGTTCAGCTTGCCCTGCACATCGTTGACCGGGCAGTGCTTCCCGGTTTTCTCGTGGTCTCCGGACCCCTTCACCGTCGCGTCGTTCTGGGCGACATGGAAGTCGAACGTCCACGGGCGGAGGGCGTCGGTCATCTTCGTCATCGCCGCATGGAAGGCGCCCGGCTCCCAATGGAAGTTCGCGGGAACGATCCGGTGCTCGGGCGCATTATACCCCAGCGTGTACAGGAGCGTGTGGGCCATGTCGGCCTGGAAACCGACGACCCGCGGCATCGCCGTTTCCTCAAGGGTTCGGAGCATGTATTTCCAGGAATGCATGCCACCCCAGCAGATCTCCCCTTCGGCGGCGAGGCGTTCCCCGTGGTCCTTCGCCACCTTGCCGCCTTCCCGAAACGTCTGGGCGATCCGTTTGGTGTTGCCCTTCGGGTCCTGGCCCCACGCGGTGACCGGTGCCGCGGAATCAATCCGCACGACGCCATACGGACGCACCCCCAGCTCGCGAAGGCGTTGCGCAATGTGGCAGGCCTTGCGCACCGCCGTCACCCAGTTCGATCGCTGCGTCTCGTCCCCCATCGCCGAGCCGTCGAACCACACTGGCGCCACCACCGACCCCACGACGAAGCCCTTCTTGCGGATCTTGTCGGCGAGGCGCCGGATGCCGGCGTCGTCGAGGTCAATATCCACATGCGGGTTGTACAAGAACAGGTCCACTCCGTCGAAGCGCACCCCGCCCACCTCGGCCTTTGCGGTGAGATCCAGCATCGTGTCGAGGTCAATCGCCGGTTCGGCTCCGGGACTCCCCTTCCCCACCAGGCCCGGCCACATGGCGTTGTGGAGCCTCGGAAAGTTGTTCGCAGTGGCCGGGTTGGCGGCGGCGGTGGTGGCGCTCTTGCGGGCTTTGGCGGCGGACGTTGTGCTCATGTGCTGGAGGGAACCCCAATTGCCGGAAAACCGCCCTCAAGGGCAAGCCGCATTTCCGGAAACCGCCGGCGGACGCCTCTGGACGAGGACGCGAAAGCGCCGGCCCAGATGCTCGGGATGGGTGAGGGTTTGAAACTGCCGCACCCGGCCCCGATCCCATTCCGGGAACCCGGTGCCCGCCACCGGAAGCGTCCGGCCCAGGAGCGCCGTCAACCACGCCCGCTGGGTGCCGCGCCACTCTGTGGACAACCCCGCCGCCTCGCCGGCGCGCGCGACCGCCGCAACGTCCACATCCGCCGTTAGATCCTGCCCACCGGGATCCGCCAGCACGTCCCCCAGCACGCGATGTTGCGCATACGCACGCAGCGATCCCGACGAAGCCCCGGGCCGCACCGGCACTTCCTCGTCGAATCCGTAGTCGAAGGTCATCAACACCCCGTGGCGAAGGGACCCGGCCGCCTCCTGCCACCACGCCGCGGCCGACGGCGACACGTCCAGCACCTGCCCGTCGGGAAGAACCTCCCGCAGGGAAGCCGGCAGGCCATCCAGACGCCGCCGATCCGCGGCCCCTGCCGTTTCGAGCGCATCCGGCAGCGGCCGCCAGACAAACCGTCCGGCCGCCCAGCCCACCCCCGATTCCTCCCAACGGCCGGGCGGACGGCGCCACACCAAGCGATGGACCGGGAAGGCATCGAGCAGTTCATTGGAGTAGAAAACGCCGCGAATCCCACCTCCGGTCCGGGCGGTCAACTCCGCGGGTCGGGACACCCAGTCCGCCCGGGAGACCCATTTGCCGAGGGTTCCGGCCTGCCGGGCGCGACGCGTGGCCGATGGCTCGACAAGCCACAGGCGCAGCCGGGAGGCCAGGTCCGGACGCCACCGTTCAAACCACTGCAGGACATCTGCCGCAAGCCGGCCGTCATGGGCGCCCGCCTCCACCAGGTCCAGCGGCCCATTCCGCTCCCCAACCTTGTCCCCGTTCGCAGCCAGGAGCTGGTCGAACCAGCACGAGCATTGATACGCGAGCAACTCTCCAAACAGCGGCCCGACGCTCACACTCGTGTAAAAATCGCCGGAACGTCCCGGGGAAGTCCGCCGCTCATAGTATCCCAGTTCCGGGGCATACAGCGCCACTTCCATGAACCGGGCAAATGGCAGAACACCGCCCGCCGTGGCGATCTCCTCCACGAGGCGATCTCGAAGCGCCCCCCGATCCTTCGATATTCGCTGCGCGTCCAGGACGCGAGCATCAAGAACCGCCGATCCCGCTCAAGTCGGAAGCGCCCTTTTCATCGCGGCACCGGGTGCATCCCAGGTGCTTGGTGGAGTCCCCGGCGGGCCGTAACGAAACAATGGCAGGGCGACTTTGACCGGGATTTCCGCTCCCATAGCCCGTGGTGACGCGTCTGGACCAGGCATTGGTGGAGCGTGGCCTGTGCGAGAGCCGGGGCCGCGCCCAGCGGTCCGTCATGGCCGGACAGGTGCGCGTCAACGGGCGGCGCGCCGGAAAGCCCGGGGACCGGGTCCGGGACTCCGACGTCTTGGAGGTCGTCACCGGCGAACGTTACGTGAGCCGGGGCGGACACAAGCTGGAACACGCGCTCCGCGAGTTCGCACTGGACCCGACGGGGCTTCATGCGCTGGACGTCGGAGCCAGCACGGGGGGATTCACCGACTGCCTGTTGCAGCATGGAGCGGACCGTGTCGTCGCCGTGGATGTCGGCCAGGGACAGCTCGCCTGGAAGCTGCGGCAGGACCCGCGGGTCGTGGTTCTGGAACGGGTCAATGCGCGCCACCTGACCGTGGACCATCTGCCGCCGAACCTCCGGGAATTTGATCTCGCCGTGATGGACTGCTCGTTCATATCGCTGCGACACGTCCTGCCCCCGGTCGCCCGGCTGTTGCGTCCCGCCGGAAGCGTGGTCGCCCTGGTAAAACCCCAGTTCGAGGCCGGGAGGGACGAGGCCGACCGGGGAGCTGGCGTGATCACAGATCCCGCAGTTCACGCCCGCGTGCTCGCCGAACTCGAAAGCTTCGTCGCCCGCGAACTCCCAAACCTCCGGTGGGACGCCGTCACCCCTTCCCCTCTCCTGGGCCCTGCCGGCAACCGCGAGTTCCTGGCCCTGCTGACGGCGCACCTCAGCCACCCCGAGGACTCCGGACACCCGGGCCGGGTCGCTGCATGACCTGCGTGGCGTTCGGCGTCACGGCACATTGGGTTCGTCAACCAGAACTGAAGCGCCCCATTTGCGTCATGGTCGTAGCAGGCGTCCCTCTCTGGATCCGGCGACAAGAGATGATTCGCCGCGAGAAAGCTCGGAAGTGATGCCTGAGCAATCGGTCGAGCCGAACGGTCGCCGCGATGTTCCGGGCGAGGTTGGGCGCCAGTCCGGGAGCGCCTCGTGCGATTCACCCTCCCTGTCACCGGCGGTCCCCCACCTCTACCGCTTTGAAATCGGCATTCTTGGCTCTACGGATCGTCGTCCCCCCCTCCAGATGTTTCCCATTCGTCACGCGGCAACCCACGGTTTGAAATGGTCCGCGGTCAAGAATGAGAGGTGATCCATTTTGGCAGCTCGTCCTCAGCGGGCATCGCATGCCTGCTCGTCAGCATCACTTTGGGAGCCGACGCCCCCCGAGGCCTGATCGAACGCCCCTCGTTCCCAGCCTTCCTCTCCGGGCGTATGCCGGAGTCGGCGCCAACCCTCTCCGGCAATTGGACAGCGGTGCCGGCGTTTCCCAACCTGACCTTCCTGAATCCGATGGGACTGTTGCCGGTGCCGGGAACGTCCAATCTGGCGGTGTACGAGCGGGAGGGACGCATCTACCAGTTCCCCAACGATTCCCAAACGGCATCCAAAACCCTGGTGCTCGACATTTCCCGACAATGCCAGGGATGGGATGATTCCGGGCTGATGGGCATTGCCTACCACCCCGGTTTCGAAACCAACCGATTTCTGTTCGTCTACTACACCTGGGTGGCTCCCGGAACCGTCCGGGGCAGCGCCACCGCACGCCCGCCCACCGCGACGCCCAACCGCGACCGCCTGGAGCGCTACACGCTCGACGCCTCGGGTGTGGCCATTCCTGGAAGCGTCCAGATCCTGATGGATCAGCGCGCCGAAACCGTGTGGCACAACGGAGGCGGCATGTTCTTCCATCCGCAGGATGGCTTCCTCTATTTGACCAACGGCGATGATGCCATCGGGGCCAACGCCCAGCGCATCAACCGCAGCCTCCATTCCGGGGTGCTCCGGATTGACGTGGACCAGCGTGGCGGGGACATCAGCCATCCCATCCCGAGGCAGCCCCAGCCTTCGGGAAGCGTGACCTCCCACTACTTCATTCCGAACGACAACCCGTTCGTCGGGCTTCCCGGCGTGCTGGAGGAGTTCTTCGCCGTCGGCCTCCGGAGTCCGCACCGGATGACCCTGGATCCGCCCACCGGACGCATCTTCATCGGTGACGTCGGCGGCAGTTCCAGGGAGGAGCTCAACATCATCGAGCCCACCGACCCGTTCGGATTGAACTTTCAGTGGGATCGCATCGAGGGACTCGGCGGCGATCTCAATCCGCCCTTTATCGGCGTCAACCACCGTCCCGCCCTGGACTATCCCCGCAGTGACGGCGCGGCCATCATCGGCGGCTACGTGTATCGCGGACAGGAATTCGCAGCAGAGCTGGGCGGCCGATATGTATTCGGCGACAACATTGCGAACGTGATCTGGGTGCTCGACGAAACCACCAGCCCGGTTCGCAAGGTGCTTCTCTGCTCGATGCCGCGCGGTCCCGGGCCAAACGCGGGCAACGACTACGTGGGACTGTCGGGATTCGGCCACGATCATGAGAACGAAATTTACATGTGCCAGTTGAGCAGTACCGCTGGACGCATCTTCAAGCTGCGTCGGGGCGGACCGGCCCCCCGCCAACTGCCGAACCTCCTCTCGGCCACCGGCGCCTTCACGGATCTGGCCACGCTCACACCGTCCCCCGGATTGGTGCACTATGAACCGGCGTCCCCACTCTGGTCGGACGGTGCCAGCAAGGAGCGCTGGATGGGCATTCCCGACGGCACACGGATCGGCTTCGCGCCCCACGGCGAATGGACCTTTCCGGCCGGCGCCGTCTGGGTGAAGCACTTCGACCTGCCCGTCCACGAAACCAATCCGGCGATTCGACGCCGGCTGGAAACGCGCCTCCTCGTCCGTGACACCAATGGGCATGTGTACGGGGCCAGCTACCGGTGGCGTCCCGACCAGTCCGACGCCGAGATCGTGCATGGCGGTCTCACCGAGGAGATCCCCATCACCGGTGCCCAGCAGATGGGCGACCTGACCAGCCAGGACATCGGGGGACCGGTGGCTGGATCCACGATGCGCCCTGGCGATGTCTGGGAACTCACGGCGGGAGGCGCCGACATTTGGGGTGCCACCGACCAGTTCCGATTCGCCCATCAGACGCGCGAGGGGGACTTCGATGTCCGTGTCCGGATCCACTCGGTCACTCCCACCGATTTGCACACCAAGGCCGGCTTGATGGTGCGCGACTCACTGAATCCGAACGCGCGGCACCTGATGGCCCTGGTCTTCCCGAGCAACGCCTCAAGGAACAACAACGACGGCGGGTATGAGTTTCAGTTTCGCGACACGCCGGGTGGACAGGCCGCGGCAATCTACCCTCCACGGCCCAATCCGCGGGTGCGTTACCCGGACTCCTGGCTGCGCCTGAAGCGGGCCGGCAACGTATGGACCGCCTACAGCAGCGACGATGGGCGGGATTGGCGTCCCATCGCCACCAAGACCCTGACGCTTCCGGATACGGTCTACTTCGGCCTCGCCCTGACCGCCCACACCACGTCCGGCGCACGGGCGACGGCACGCTTCGATTTCCGGGAGCGTTACACCCAGCCCTGGTTCTTTCCGGGGCGTGACGACTGCCTGCGTTGCCACACTGTGGCCTCCGGCGGCGTGCTCGGGGTGTCCACGCGCCAGAGCAATCGGGAGCACCTCTTTCTGGAATCCGGGGTTCGGGACAACCAGCTTCGCGCCTGGAATCATGCCGGCTACTTCGATCCGGCCCTGACGGAATCGTCCATTCCCGGCATGCCCGCCCTGGTGCCCCTCACGGATGACGGGTCGCCACTGGAGCGGCGCGTCCGATCGTATCTCGATTCGAACTGCTCGCATTGCCACCGCCCCGGCGGGCCCGCCGGCCAGTCCCAATGGGACGCGCGGATTGAAACCCCGCTCGGCGCGTCGGGAATCCTCGGCGGCCCGGTGGTGGACACCCTCGGGGTGAGCGGCTCCCGGGTCGTGCTCCCCCGGGACCTCGCCCGGTCCGTGATGCACCGCCGCTTGGCCACGGCGACCGAGACGTACCGGATGCCCCCGCTCGCGAAGAATCTTGTGGATCGCGAGGCCGTCGAGACGCTCGCCGCGTGGATCACCGGATTGACCGGCCTGCCCGAGGTCACGCTCGCATTCCCCGAGCACGGCGGCATCTTTCCCTCCGGCTCCAGGATCATCCTCACCGCGCACGCGCGCACCACCAACGGTTCCATCGCGCGGGTCGAGTTTTATGACGGGGATGCCAGGCTCGGCGAAGTGAGTTCGCCGCCCTATCAGCTGAGCTGGCGGCCCGCCAGCGGCGGGAATCACGAGATCCGGGCCCTCGCAACGGATTCCGCGGGCATCTCCGCCAGCACGCCCTCCACGACCGTCTCCGTGCTGGACAACTCCTCCGGCGGGCTCCTTGGGGAATACTTCAACACCATGAATCTGACCGGCCCAAGCCTCGTGCGGCTGGATCCCCAGGTGGATTTCGACTGGGGCGATGGATCGCCCATGGCCGGGATTGACCCGGACACCTTTTCAGTGCGCTGGAGCGGCTTCCTGACGCCGGCATACTCGGAACTCCATACGTTCATTGCCACTGTGGACGACGGGTTCCGGCTGCGCGTCGGCGGTCGGCTCGTCATCAACCAGTGGATGGACCAGCCGCCCACGACGCACCGGGGCACGATCGCCCTGACGGCGGGCCAGCCCGTGGCCATCCGGATGGAGTACTACGAAAACGGCGGCGGCGCCGTGGCCCGGGTCCGATGGTCAAGCCGCAGCCAGCCGGAGGAGCCGCTTTCCGCCAGGGCGCTGCGACCGCCCCTGCCTCCATCCGCGCCACCGACGGTCATCCTGCGGTCGCCGGTCGCGGGACAGATGCTCGCCCAGGACGCGCCCGTCACTCTTGTCGCGGAGGCCTTGGACGCCAATGGCGACCTCGATGCGGTCGAATTCCATGTCAACGACCTGAAGCTGGGCGAGACGACCGACACGCCCTTCCAGTTGGAATGGATACCCCGTCAACCGGGTCTCCATCGCATCCGGGTGCGCGTCCGCGACCATTCGGGCCAGACGGCGGAAACCCTTGTCGAGATCCAGGTCATCGCGCCGCCAGAGGTTTGGCTGGAGATCGCGGCCGTCGAAGGCACACCGGCGGGATTCCTGATTCGTGCCGCCGTTCCGGATGGTCTGCGGGTGCGGCTGGATGCCGGCGAACGGCCCGGCGATTGGCAATCGGTCGAGGAGCGGACCGCTTCCGGAGGCCGTGTCGAGTTTCTCCGTTCCGCCGACCGGAACCTGATGTTCTTTCGCCTCGTCACCGGCGCCGGCGCCTCGGAGCCGTAGCCGCGGCCCAAAGGCGTCGTGCTTGGCTGTCCGGGGTCATCGGCTCGCCCCGTGTCAACGATTCGGGAACCGGCCGGGAAAATGTACCGTCGAAGACGGGCTTGCACTCGCGCCCATTGGAACAGTTCCTTCGGGCGCGAACCCGACGCAAATGCCATCCTTCCACGCCAGAAATGAAACTCCTCCTCACCCTGCTTTTCGCGACGGAGATCCTGCTGGCCGACACCGCTGCGACGCAGACCCCGATCTACTACACACGCTACACGGACTCGCCTGCGGGGCCGGTCGCGCAGCTCTTCCGACTCGGCGTCGGGACCGACACCCAGATCCCCGTCGGTCTTCCGGAGCAGGCCCTTCCAGCAATCTCCAAAAGCGGGCGCTTCGCGGCCGTCACCTCGGGCGACCCGAATCGCCCGAACAAGATCAGCCAGAACGTCTACATCATAGACCTCGCGGACAATAGCCCCCGACTGCTCGTCGAAAAAAGCGATGCCACCGACCCGATTACCGGTAGTTCGACGACGACACTCCCTCTCTTCAAGGCGTTCTCCCCCGACGGCAGCCTGCTCGCCGTTTCTTCGGTTCGACAGACGATCGCCAATCCCCAAGGCCTCAGCACCAGCCCCCTCTTGGAGATTCACCGCGTCACCGATGGCTTCCCGGTCGCGCTGACCGTCATCGGCCAGATCCGCACGGGTGACTACACGGAGATGGCCGGTCTTGACTGGTCCGGACAGGGCAACGTCCTCGTCACACCGCTGCGTCGGGACTCCCCGACGGGTCCCGGGCAGGTCACCGCCATCCACCTCGTGAGTCCGATCGAGGACGCCATTGGCCGGAATGCCTTCACCCAGATTTCCTTTCCACAGTCCACTTCCGGGTTCAATCAGGGCGTGTTCTTCACGCTTTGGGAGAATGACCTCCTGCCGGCCTTCGCGCCCAACGGCACCGAAGTCGCCTACTTCCGGGCACCGCAGGGCCTTGCCGGCACGGTCCCGCCGCAGCGGTTTTTCCAGCAGCCCGTGCTGTTGGTGCGCAATCTCAACTCCCACCAGACCCGCACCGTCCGGAATTTCCCCCAAGGCCTGTACCCAACCGGACTTTCCTGGTCGCCGGATGGCACACGGCTGATCGTCGGGATTGCCCCGCTGTTGTTCTCCGACGGCCAACCGATTCCCCAAGGCAACCTCCTCCAGAGCAACCTTGTCATCGTCAACGCCGCCGATGGCACCTCCGAGGGCGTGGGGATTCCCGCATCCGCCGCCTTTCCCGCATGGCCGCCCGTGGACGGTTCTTCCAGCGGCAGCCTGCCCGCAGTCACCCTTTCCCCCGGCACCAATGGGAACCTGATCCTCCAGACCCACGGCGCCGTCCCCTCCGCAAACTTCACGCTGAAATCCTCGGGCAACCTCTCCACTTGGGGAAACCCGCAGACGTTCACCGGGGCCGAGCTCAACAACGGCTTCACGGTCACCCCCGGCCAGATCCGGGAGTTTTTCCGCATTGAGGCTTCCACGAATTGAACCGCAGCCCTCAGAAGCCAAAAACAGTCACGGATGCAATGCCGACCCTTCACCCGGGGAGGGAGCATTGATTCCCGGGCCCCGGGGATCGAAAAGGGGCGCTTGGCAATCGGATCCTAGTCCATGCCAATTCCGGGTCGGGTTCGGAGCACCCGACTTGCTGCGGACATGCGCTTGCAATTCCGCCAGGAGCTCCGCATCGTCAAAGGCCTTTGCAGAATTCAAGCCTCGCCCTGTCCGCGACGCCCTTCCTTCCATGAGCGAACCCCTCGACCTCTCCCTCGACCTCGAAAAGGCCTTTCTGCCGGCATGGGCCCAGCAGCCCGCCACCGACACCTCAAAATATGCCAAGTACGAGGGCCATGACGACGCCGGTCGGGGACGACGACGCGACGGCGATCGCGGCTTTGATCGGGGGCCCCGACGAGACGGTCCCGGGCGCCGTCCCGGTCCCGGTTCCGGTCCTGGTTCCTTCGGGCAGCGCGGTCCGCGTTCAGGTCCGGGCCCCGGGGGTCCACGGGACGCCGGGGGTGCGCCGGGACTGCGATGGGATCCGACACAGGGCCCGGGTCGCGGCGGTCGGGGACCGCGACGCGACGACCGGCGGGAGGCCCCGCCGGAACCGCTGGTGCCGGTGGACGTGGACCTGCGGCCCGATCCAGCCGGGGTCACATCGCTCGCGCGCCAGATCAAGTTGAGCGGACGCGCCTATCCGCTTGCGGAGGTGGCGGGATTGGTGGTTCAGAAGCCGGACCGCTACGAAGTGACCTTCCGGGTGCAGCGTTCCAACGAGGGCAAACCCATCCAGGCCCTGTATGTCTGCTCGCTCGACGACAGCCTCTGGCTGAGCGAAGCCGATGCGCACCGGCACGCGCTCCAAGCGCACTTCGACACCTTCTACCAGACGAACAAGCAGCCCTGCGACCCCCCAAAGGGTGTCTGGACCCTGGTGGCGGTGTTTGACGACCAGGTGCTGGGACCTCCGAATTACCACGGGTATCAGGACAAGTTGCGGAAGTTGCATTCGCAACGGGCCCCGCGAATGCCCTTCGAGGCCTTCAAGAGCCGCGTACGCATCGTCAAGGACGAGGCGGCTGTAAAGCAGTGGCTGGAGGATCAGAGCCACCGGTTGGAATTCACCGCGTTGAACGTGCCCGAACCGAAGACACTGCTCTCCATGGCCGAAGTGGAGGCGCACTTCTTGGAGACCCACGCCGCCGCGCTGGTGAAGGAGGTCACCTCGTGGGTGCTTCGACGGGAACCCAACGCACCGCGCCTTCCCGAACCGCTCCTCCGCGTGCTCAGAGTCACCCTCGACCGCGAGCGCCGCTTTCCCATCCGGACCATGACCGCCCTGAGCGGGGCGTTTGCCCAGGCCGGACTCCAGTTCTTCAAGCGGGACCGGACGGTGGTGCACGTCGCCGTCGCCCGGCCGCATTATCTGGACCTGGAGACAACCGCGGTCCAGCCGGGGATCCGCCGGATCATCGAATTCATCAACGAGCATCCGAAGTGCACCCGCAAGCATCTGGTGGAGGCCCTCGTCCCGGTGGCACCCGTGACCCCGGCCGTTTCTCCGATCCCGGACGAAGGAACCGCCCCGGCGGCAGCTCCGGCAGATGTCCCCGTTGCCGAAGGGATTGCGACCGTTGTACCGGAGACACCGCCGTCGCCGGCCTCCCCCGAAGCAACGACGACCCGCGATGCCGCTGCGTCCAACGCCGAGGAAAACATTCCGGCCCCGGTGGCCGCAGATCCCGCGCTCCAAACCGTCCTGGGCGACCTGCACTGGCTGATTCACCAGGGCCACGTGATCGAGTTTGCCAATGGTGTGCTTGAGACGGCCCGCAAGCCGATGCCCCGTCCGGAGCCCACCCCGGCCGCTCCGGTGACGCGGCCGGTCCGGACCGAAAAGCGCGAGCGTCCGCCGAAGCGGCTCGGCCGCTACGTCTGGGACAATCAAGGACTCCTGCCCCTGCCGATGGCGCAACCGGCTCTGGTCGGCTGACCGGCCGGCGGCATCAAGTCTCCCCGGCATGCCCCCGCCCTTGTGGAACCCGGCGACGCTGCTTCCGGCTGTCAGTGCCGCGATGCTGCTCGCTGTCGTGGGCTGCCGGCCGTCGCCCCAGGCGACTCCGGACGTCGCTGCGGACGGCCCGATCACCAACTACACCGTTCGCGGGGTGGTCCGCTCCCTGAAACCTGAGGAAAGGACCGTGGTGGTCCGGCACGAGGAAATCCCGGGCTACATGATGGCCATGACCATGCCCCTGGCGGTGCTGGACGTGGCGGAGCTGGATGGCGTCCGCCCCGGCGACGGCATCCGGTTCCGGATGCGGGTCACGGCCAACGACGGTTGGATTGACCAGATCGAGGTGATCAGCAACGCCCCGCCGGACGCCCCCGAAGCCGCCCAGGCCCCGCCCGGATTCCGCGTCCTGCCCAATGTGCCCGAACTCGAACCGGGCGACGCCATTCCCAACTACGCGTTCACCAACCAGTTTGGACAGCGGTTCGATCTGGAGTCGCTGCGCGGACAGGCGGTGGCCGTGACGTTCATCTTCACCCGCTGTCCGTATCCCCTGTTCTGTCCGCGGATGTCGGGCCACTTCGCACAGGTGCAGCGCCTGATGAGCGCCGGTGCCGACGGTCCAGCCAACTGGCGGCTGATCTCGCTTACCTTCGACCCGGAATACGACACACCCGAAACGATGAGGGCTTACGGCGCGCGCTGGAACGCGAACCCTGAGCACTGGATCCTGGCCACCGGGGCGCTGGACCAGATTGAGCCGTTCGCGATCAGCTCCGGGTTGTACTTCGGACGCGACGTGGACGTGGCCAACATGAACCACAACCTGCGCACGTTGGTCATCAATCCCGACGGCCGGCTCCGGGAAACCCTGGTGGGCAATGAATGGACCCCTGCGGAGCTCGCGGCCTCCTTGAAGGCCGCCGCCACTCCGGAGCCCTGACCCACGACGGCCCCGGCCGGGTCATTTCCCCGGCTTCAGTGCGAGTCGTCCTGCTCCCTCACGGTCTGCGAGATCGGCCAGAAGTCCCTCGTCAGTCAGGTCGAGCGGATGGGAGTGTTCCCAGTCGTGATGGGACACCTTGTGCAGACGCTCCACCACATCGTCGTCGTGAATCTCGATCGCCAGCTCGCGGCGATCGTCAAAGCTGCCCGGAGCCAGGTTGATGGACCCGATCACCGCCCGGAGTCCGTCGGCAAGAAGCATCTTCCCGTGCAGCTTGAGGTGCTTGAGCTTGTGCACCCTGATCCCGACGTCGTCCAGGATGCGCAAGCCGCCCACGCCTTCGAGCAGCTTTTCCCTTTTCAGCGCATGGGGCGGCCGGGCCATGACGTGGACCTTCACGCCGCGGGTGGCCGCGCGCACCAGGCGCTCGATGATGATGGGATCCTGATAGCGCTCGTTTTGAATGAAGAGCCGGTGGTTCGCCCGGTCGATGAATTCGGCGATCCGGTCGCGGCCATTGATGGGGCACCAGATCAGGTGCGGATGGCTCCCCGGGGCAAAGGACTCGCGGTTCCAGTCAGCCTCGAAACACTCGAGCACCTCCCGGACCTCCTTCGGATGCTCTGTGGACACGGCGTAATCGCGGGTCTCCGTGAGGTTCTTGGTCGCCCAATTGAGGGACTTCACGAAGGCCACGGTGTCGTCCACAACCATGGATTTTTCGTGGGTCAATCCGAAATCCGGATTGCTGTCCTTCACCTCCACACCGGCGGCATGCAGCGCCTTGCGGCACTCCGCGTTGTCATCCTCGCCATCCCGGCGCGCCGGGTTGAGCATCACCCGCACGTTCACCCCGCGCCGCTTGGCCGCAATCACCGCCTTCAGCAGATCCGGATCTGAAAAGACGAACATTTTGACGCACAGCGTGCGGGAGGCATCGGCGATCGCCTCCAGGATTCCACCAGGCGAATCGTCGGGCAGGACCAGCAGCGAGCGGGCAGGCATCGCGGAGAGCTTGCGAATCCGGGGGGCCCGGTCAATGACCGTCCGCGGCCACGACGCCGCCCGCCTGGATCCGGTGCAGGTCGGCATAGACCCCATTGCGGGCCAGCAACTCCGGATGGGTCCCTGATTCCGCGACCACGCCCTCCTTCAACACCACGATGCGGTCCGCATCCCGGATGGTGCTGAGCCGGTGCGCGATCGTGATCACCGTTCGGCCCTCCATCAGCCGTTCCAGCGCCTCCATCACCAGTTGCTCCGACTCGGTGTCCAGGGCCGCGGTCGGCTCGTCCAGGATCAACAGGGGCGCATTGCGCACGAGCGCCCGGGCAATTCCGATCCGCTGACGCTGGCCGCCGGACAGCGTCAGCCCGCGTTCCCCGACCATTGTGTCGTACCCATGAGGGGCACGCGCGATGAACTCCTCGGCGTTGGCGAGCCGCGCCGCCTCCTCGATCTCGGGCTGCGTCGCCTCCGGGCGTCCGTAGGCGATGTTGTCCCGGATGGTGCCGCGAAACAGCACGGTATCCTGAAGGACAAACCCGATCTGCGCGCGAAGTCCGTCAATCCGAAACTCGCGGAGATCCACACCATCCAAGAGAATGCGGCCCCGGGTGGGGTCGTAGAACCGGGGAATCAGGCTGACGACGGTGGATTTCCCGCCTCCGGTCGGACCGCAGATGCCGATCCGCTGTCCCGGCTGGATGGCGAAGCTCACCCCTTTGAGGACCGCAGCCTCGTCGTTGTAAGCGAAATGGACGTCCTCGAATTCCACGAGGCCGCGCAGGGCTGCCGGATCCCGCGCGTCCGGCCGCTCGGGGACGATGTCGTCGGTGTCGAGGATGGCCCGGACCCGTTCCAGTCCGACGGAGGCGGCGGCGATGGTGTTGGTCATCTTGGCGAGGTCCTGCACCGGTTTGAAGAACTTGTTCAGATACGCCAGGAACACCGTCAGAGATCCGATGGTCATGGCGCCCGTCACGATGAGGTGGGCGCCGCGCCAGAGAACGATGGCCGTGCAGGCGGCAACTGTGAACGCGACGATCGGCGACAGGAGTGATTTGACCCGGCGGGCTTTCAGGGCGGCCTCGACCGTGGCCTGACTTGCGGAGGCCAGGCGCGACTCCTCCAGCGGCTGGCGCCCGAAGGCCTTCACGGAGCGCACGGATTCCAGCCCCTGCTGGACCACGGCCAGCATGTCACTCTGCCGGTGGCGGACCTCGTGGGTGGCCTTCTTCACCGCCTTCTTGAACCGGGCCACAAACAGGAGCAGGAACGGGGTGATGCCCAGCGCGATCAGGGTGAAATCCCAGTCGAGCCAGAACATCAATCCCAGCATCCCCACGATCGTCAGCAGGTCCACGAGGATTCCCAGGGTGGCCGACGAGGCGAAGTTTTGCAGGGTGAGCACGTCGTCGGTCAGGGTGCTCATCAGCACCCCGGTCTGGTGGTTGTCGAAAAACTTCAACGAAAGCCGGTGCAGATGGTGGTACACGCGGAGCCGCAGATCATTGGCGACCCACTGACCGACGCTCTCCGTATAGTAATTGTCCACATACCCGGCCACCCCGCCTACGACCGCGATCCCGAGCGTCAGCACCGCCGCGAAAGCGGCAATGCCCATCGGAGACTGCCCGATGGCAAAGGCCTCCAGCCAGTGGAGCCAGCCGGGCAGCGGATGCCCGCCCACAGCGTTGTCCAGAACCAGCTTCAACGGCCACGGCGCCGCCAACCCCATCACCGTCTCGATCAGCATCGCCCCCAGCACCACCGCCAGCGAGCCCCGGTAGGGGCGCAGAAGGCCGGTGACGAATGCCGCCATGGGCTTGCCGGCCGCCCCGGACACCCCGGGAGACCCGCCGGAATGCGGCCGGGGATTCGAGTCGGTTTGTGGCGCTTCCACGGCGTCATCGGGCCTTTCCGACACCGCCGCTGTCAAGACCGCCACCTTCCCGCCTCCGGGTCAGTTGTCTTCGGGAACGGGTGCCGGGTCGGGAGCCTGCAGGGGCTGCCGGAGCGCCTCCCACTCGCTGAAGTCCCCGGTGTCGTTCGCCGTGATCTCGCTGTGACCATCCGCAAACCCGTAGGTGCGGGCCCAACGGCCATCGAAGGTCTGCCATGCAGCGCGCTCCCGCATGACTATGGCCATGGCTGAATTCCCGACATCGCGGAGGGACCCGGAGAACGTGATCTCGAATTCCCCCGGGTTGAGCGACGCCAGGCCCTCTGCAAACTCCGGGGCCACGTCCCCCTGTCGCAACCCCGCGGCGGCGGCCTCGGGCGTCCCGGGGAACTGATCCCCGTTGGCGGCGGCAACCTGCAGGGCCCCCACCAGCAACAGCTTCATTTCCTGGAGCCGCCGGATCCCGAAGCGCTTGGTCTCCTCGCGGGCCGAATCTTCGGGAGGGGCCTCCGCCTCAGGGGGCGCCGCCACCACCGGCACCCGGGTGGCGGCGCGGGAAGCCCCGGCCAGTTGCTGGTGGAGCCGGGCCACTTCGCCACGCAAACGCAACAACTCGGCCGAGGGCTGCTGCAATCGAGATTGTTCCGCCGCGTGCTCGTCCGCCGCGCGACGCAGGGAATCACGCTCCCCGGCCACCGCCGCGAGTTGAGCCTCCAATTCCCGCTGCGCGTCCCGCAGACGCGAGGATGTCCGGTATTGAAGGACGGCGACGGCAACGACCCCGGCGAGGGCCACGACCAGCAGGGAAATTTTCAGGAATGAGGTGTTCATGGGGGGTGTCGATTGCAACCCGGGAGCGACAGGACGGCGGGTCGCTCAACGCAGGCCGGGATTCAGGTTCATGCCGATTCCAGGATCATGTTGGTGTAAATTCGGGCTTCACCGGTCCGGATCAACCCGACTGCCCGGGGCACCCGTTCCTTGAGGGCCGCGTGGGGGATCAAACCCAGGGGGACAAAACCCAGCGTTTCGCGGATCTCGCGAAGTGTGGCGGCATCGCCCCGGTCCACAAACTCGGAGGCCATCCAAGCGGCACCACATTTCCACTGGGACAGCAGGGCGTCGAGCACCTGCGGCACGGTAGGAACGCCCTGAACCAGCGAGAGGTCCACCTCGGGAAGTCCGGTCCACGATGGAAACATCGAATCCGCGATCACCACGGTGTTGGTATGACGCACCCGTGCCAGCAGCGCCAGCACGTGGGGATTGAGCAGGCCGGACCGGATCACACGGCGATCACAGGCGCGGAAACCTGGAAGGTCAAGCCGGCGCAGCGTGCGACACGGAAACCAAAGTGGCGGAAGGGGAGGGATTCGAACCCCCGGATGGGTTGCCCCATCTCCTGATTTCGAGTCAGGTGCCTTTAACCACTCAGCCACCCTTCCCGCCGGTCGGCACAATGAACCAATCGAAATGCCCGGAGGCAAGCCCCACGTTCCCGCCTTCAGTGGTTGAAAAGAAATTCCTTGGTGTTCAGGAGCGCCCAGAGGGTGTCCTCATACGCCTCGCGACGCGCCTGGAGCCGGGCGGCTTCCGCCTCCTCGGAGGTCGCGTCGGTCGCGGGCGGGGGCGTCCGTTTCGCGAGGTGGTCCAGGGCGATCTTCAATTCCTCCGAATGCGGATCCCGGGCGTAGGCCAGCCGGTACAGGGCCTGCACCGAGCCGGGGTCGCCGGCGGGATCCTGCCGCGCGAGCATCGCCGCCCGCCCGCCAACGCCGGCCAAACGCTCCTGAAGGTCCTTCGCGTTGATCAAATGCAAGCTCTGGCTCAGGGAGGCCTCCATGCTCCGCTCGCATTCGCAGGCGCTCGCGCTGTCCGGACGCCCAAACACGGTCAGGAAATAACTGCCGGCGTTGAAACTGTTGTCCGGCAGGCAGACGGCCCGCGTGCCCGGCGGCAGTCCCTCAAATCGCGCCTCCGCACCCACCAGGCGGTTCAGGGAGTCGTAGAGCACCTCGGCAGGGAGACGGCGCGGATAGAACCGGGAAAAGAAATGCCGGTCGCGTATGTTGTGGGCGTTGGGCACGGCGCTGAGCTGGTAGGCCGCGGACCGGGTCAGTGTGCGCACCAGATCCTTCAGATCGTAGCCGCCCGCGACAAAATGGGCGGCCAGCGCATCCAACAGCTCCGGATGGGTCGCCGGATTCGTGTCGCGGAGGTCGTCCTCGGGGTCCACCAGGCCACGCCCAAAGAAATGCTTCCAATACCGGTTCACCAGAGCTCTTGCAAAAAAGCGGTTGGTGGGGCCGGTCATCCAGTCCGCCAGAAGGTGGCGCGGATCCTCATCCGGCGAGAGGCCGGCAATGGACTCCCCCAGACCCGTGGGTGAGACCGGCTGGCCGCTCTTCGTGTTGGTGGTTTTCGGTTCGCCGCGGCGATGAACCAGGGTCTCCTCGCCGGGTCGCATCCCCGGGCGATAAGCCACCCGTGAGAAGAAGGCCCCGAAGCTCCAGTAGTCCGCCTGGCTCCAGCGCTCATACGGATGGTGGTGACACTGCGCGCATTGCAGGCGCTGACCCAGAAACAACTGGGCGGCGTCCTCCAACTGACCCTGCGGGGTCCGCACCTGGCGAAACCAGGCGACCGGGGGGTTCTGGTTCATGTCGCCCGACGCGGACACGATCTCGCGCACGAACCGGTCGTAGGGTTTGTTGTGCAGCAGAGAGTCCCGGATCCAGCCGTGAAAGGCCAGCGTCCCGCGCGCCTGCCGGGGATCCGCCCGCCGGTTGCGCAGAAGCGCGGACCATTTGTTGGCGAAGTAATCGGCGTAGTCCCCGCCCGCCAGCAGGCGCTCAATGACCGCTTCGCGGGCCGCCGCAGTCGCTTCCGTGGGCCCGGGGGCCGGCCGATCGGATGCGGGGGAGAGCATCGCCCCGCGTCGCCGGCGGGAATCCTCCAGGAACGCCTCCAGCTCCGACTCGGTGGGCAGGCGCCCGGCGATGTCGAGCGTCACACGCCGGAGGAAGGTGGCGTCGTCAGCCGCATCGCTGGCCGGTAAACCGACTTTTCGAAGCTCCGCAAACACCAGGTCGTCCACAAAGGTGCGCGCCGGCGGCAGCGTCGCCACCGGCACCCCCAGGGGCACCGTGGCGCGGAACACGGCCACCTTGCCCTGGTAGCGGACCATCACCGCCACCACGCCAGGCTGATTGAAGACCTTCACGCGGCCCAACGCGTCGGTGGCCGCCATGTCCTTGTCGTTCGCCTCGTAAAGCGCACTGCGGGTCACATCCGCCGTCGAGCCATCCGCGTAATGCGCCGTCACCACCAACTGCTGCTGCCCGTCCAGCGGCAGGATCCGCTCGGCGGGATACACCTCGAGTCGCGCGACGGACGGTGCGTCAACGGCGCCGGGCGGCATGCCTTGCCCGATCCAACGGACCAGCAGGCGGTAATCGTCGGAGCCCGGTTCGAGTCGGCGGCCGCCGCCATGCGGCAGTTGGGCCGTGCCCTTGGTGAGCAGCAGGCTCCGCTCCGGCGCCGCGGGGAACAGCCGGCGTCCACGCGCCTCGCGGACCAGGTGGTCATAGTCCTCCTCTGGCTCAAAGCCGAGGAGCGAAAGGCGGAACCCGTTCTGGCCCGCCGCCTTTCCGTGGCAGCCGCCACCATTGCAGCCGTACTTGGTGAAGATCGGGACGATCTGGTTTGCGAAATGAATCGTTGGCGAACGATTCGCAGCCGCCACCACAACCGGAATCCGGGCCTCCATGCCGTCCGGCATTCGGGCCACGATCGCGGCCGCCCCGTCGGCGACCGGCGTGACACGCCCCGAACCATCCACCCGGGCCACCCCGGATGGTTCCACCGACCACGCCACTGCACGGGTCACATCAAGGTCCCCTGTCCCGGTGGCCACAACCTGCTGATGGGCGTCGGCCGAGTCGAGCACCACCTCGGTGGCACCCGGACGAAACTCAATCCGCAAGGCCTCCGCACCCAAAAGCGAGCCGGTCAAAATCCAGCTCATCAAGCCACCGGCAACGCGGCTCCACCCGCGAAACCCGGCAAGCCCCGAAGCCGGGCACCAGGACAGGAGTTTGTGTAGATTCCGTCGCAGCACCTGCCGGAGAGTTCTCCCAGGAAGCTTCATTTCACCGTTCCCTCCGGTGGGGGGGCACCGGGTCCGACAACAGAGGTGGGGCAAGGTCTTCCTGAGCCGTCCGCGCAGGGAGTCCCCACAGGACCGAACCGCAGTCCCGCGTACGGCTCGGCGGGAGCCTCACCCCACCGGGGCCCACAACGGTGGTGGGGCGAAGGTCCTCCTGAGCCGTCCGCGCAGGGAGTCCCCACAGGACCGAATCGCAGTCCCGCGAACGGCTCGGCGGGAGCCCCACCGGGGCCGAAAACGACTCGACCATCGTGGCGTCGTGGATGTTCATCCCTCCTACCCGATCAACTCCCGGATGGGTTGGGAACCGTCCGGGACCAGGAATTGCGGCCGCCCCGTCAGGTCATTGACCGTCACCTGGTTCACGTCAAGCCCGAGGGCGCGGTACAGGGTGGCATGGACCTCCCCGAAGGTGACCGGACGCGAGGCCGCCTCGCCGCCGAGACGGTCGGTGGACCCGATGACCTGGCCGTGTTTCATGCCCCCGCCGGCCAGCAGCGCAAAGTTCACCCGCGGCCAGTGGTCGCGTCCGCCGTCCTTGTTGATGGTCGGGGTTCGCCCGAATTCACCCCAGACCACCACACTGACGTCCCGCTCCAGTCCGCGATCGCGCAAGTCCTGGAGCAACGCACTCAAACCCTGATCGAAGAGCGGGAGGTCCTGGCGCAACGCCCCAAAGTTGTCGCCGTGGTGATCCCACCGGCTGAAGGCCAGCGTCACGCACCGCGCGCCGGCCTCCACCAGACGGCGCGCCACCAGGAAATGTTCCATGAGCTTCGGCCCGCCGTCATCGCGGTTCTTCGGATCCCCCTGGCCATATCGCTCGAGGATCGTGGGATCCTCCCTCTGGTAGTCCAACGCCTCCACCAGCCGGCTGGAAGTCAGGATGCCAAAGGCCTGCTGATTGTAGGCGTCCAGTCCGGCCATCTGCCCACTCGCATCCACCTCGCGACGGAAGGTGTCGAGCGACGCCAGCAGACCCCGCCGGTCAGCCAGGCGGTCGAGGGTGATCCCGTTGAGGATCATGTCGTCCTTGCCGCCGCCCTTGTGGATCTCGAAGGGCGCATAGGCCGCCCCCAGGAAGCCGGCGACGCCGTTGTCGGACCAGGGCACATGGCCCATCTTCGGTGCCAGTCCAACAAACGCCGGCAACGCGGGATCGCCGGAGCCCTGGAGCTTGCCCAGCAGCGACCCCATGGACGGCCACCCCCCCGGGGGCTGCGCGCGGTTCAGCCGGCCGGTGTAGCATTGGAACGACTCATGCCGGTCCTCCATGCCCACCAGGGAGCGGATGATCGTGTACTGGTCGGCCTGCCGGGCGATGCGGGGCAGATGCTCACAAATCTGGATGCCCGGGACATTGGTCGCGATGGGCTTGAACTCCCCGCGGACTTCGGCCGGAGCGTCCATCTTCAGGTCGAACATGTCCTGATGCGACGGCCCGCCCGGCAGGAAAATCATGATGACCGCCTTGTGCTGGCTGCCGGCGCTGCGGATGCCGGCTGACGACTCGGCGCGCAGCAGGTCCGGCAGTGCCAGCCCTCCCATCCCAAGCGCACCGATGCGCAGGAAGTTGCGGCGGGAGACGCCGTCGCAATACGCGCGGCCGGCACAGCGGGGACCCAGGATGGTCAGCATGGGAGCATGCGGTTCAGTTCACGGGACTTTTCAACGGAGGGTCTACGCTCCGGCCGGTGGAGAGGCAAGCGTCGGTTCAGCACGGCGGCTTCGGTCAAGGCCGATGGTGGGGAGGGTCCTTTCGCGCCCCGAGTGGTCTTGACAGGGCCTGCCGAATTTTCCGCTGGCCACGGAAGTCCTGCTGCCTACTGTTTCCAAACCTCATACACTGGTACTTGCCATGAAACGCAGAATCCTTTCCACGACCCGCAGGGGGTTCACCCTGATCGAGCTCCTGGTGGTGATCGCCATCATTGCCATCCTGGCGGGCATGCTCCTTCCTGCTTTGTCGCGTGCGAAAAGCAAAGCCCATTCCATCAATTGCGTGAACAACCTGCGTCAGCTCGCCCTGTGCTGGACGATGTACTTCAACGACAATGACGATCGTTTGATCCCGAACTGGCTGGGCACCACCAACGCGTGGATCGGCGGCAATGTCGCCGCACTGCCCGGTGCGACCAACGAACTGGACATCCGGAATGGCCGGTTGTTCGTGTACAACAATTCGGTGGCCATCTACCGGGACCCGGCGGCAGTCGAGCTTCCGGACAGTCTGAAGGCCCAGAGGGCCCGGATTCCCAAAGGGTTGGTGCGCACCTATTCCATGAGCGGGCGGATGGGCGGGAGCGATGGCCGGGACGGAGGCGCCGACACCAGCTGGGTGTTGGGTCCCCGATACCCGCAGTACCGACGGTCCTCGGACATCAAGAACCCCTCCCCGGCCCAGTCCCTTGTGTTCGTGGACGAAAGCAAGGAGACGGTGGATGACGGCTATTATGCCACACAGGCCCCCCCGAGCCGCACCTGGCAGAATTCGCCCACCGCGCGCCACGGGCGGTCGGCGGCGTTTTCCTTCGCGGATGGGCATGCCGAGGTGTTCCGCTGGACGGTCCTCAGCGTGGACCAGCGGCTCGATACCCCGGCGGCCTCCAGTCGGGGCGGCAACAGCATCAACGACCTGAAAAAGATGCAGCGCACCGTCGTGCCGCCCGAGGACGTGCCATAATCCGCTGTCCGCGCCATTCGAAGTTCTGGAAGCCGGCGCAACGCGATCCATGCGCCGGAAGGGCGCTGCGATTCCCCAGATTTCCAGGACGCAGCGGCTTCGTCACCCTGTGGGACCGGCCGGGAGGGTGATCGGGCGACGGTCCTTGATCCGGGGCCGCGTGACCTTCTCCCCGCCGGACCGCGCGAATCGCTTTGACGCCGGGCCATGCCTCCCTAGCCTCGCGTCGCTGTCACCATGCGTTTCGGAATCAACACCTTCCTGTTCGTCTCTCCGTTCACGACGGAAAGCGTCAAGCTCTTCCCCCAGTTCAAGCGCTGGGGGTTCGACTCCATCGAGATCCCGGTCGAGGATCCGTCACACATTGACCCGGCCCGGGTGCAGGCGGCAGCCGACCGGGCGGGCCTCGTCATCGGCAGCATCTGCGCCTGCATGGGACCCGGACGCGATTTCCGCGGCACCGCAGAGGAGCAGAAGACCGCGATGACTTATTGCAAGGCGCTCGTGGATCAGGCCGGGGTGCTCGGTGGCGCGAAGATCATCGGCCCGGTGTACTCCGTGGTCGGCAAGGCCGACGCGGTGGACCCCGCCCAGCAAAAAGTCGAGTTCCAGCTTGTGGTCAAAAACCTGAAGGAGCTCGCCAGGTACGCCGAGGCACGGGGCATCACCATCTGCGTCGAGCCGCTGAACCGGTTCGAGACGGATTTCCTCAACACTTGCGACCAGGGACTCAAGCTGCTGAGGGCGGTCGGATCCGGGGCACTCCGGCTGCACCTCGACACCTTCCACATGAACATCGAGGAGAAAAACCAGGCGGCGGCCATCAAGAAGGCGGGCAGGCTCCTCGGCCATTTTCATGCGTGCGGCACCGACCGTGGGACACCCGGTGGCGACTCGCTGAACTGGAAGGAGATTGTGGCGGCGTTGAAGTCGGTGAAATACGACGGGGACATCGTCATCGAGTCGTTCACCACCGACGTGAAGGTGATCGCCCGGGCCGCCGCCATCTGGCGCCGCATTGAGCCCACCCGAAACGAAATCGCCGTCAAGGGCCTGCAAAACCTCAAGCGCCTCTTCGGCCGCCGCAAATAACCCGCCACCTTCCCCATCATGTCTGTCCCGCACTCCCCCAGCCGCCGTCCCGCACTCCGGGCGCTCGCACTCGCCGGCCTCGCCCTCGGCCTGACGGCCCAGGCCGCTCCGCCGAGGGCCGTGGCCCCGCCCGGCGTCAAGCCGGAGTCGCTCTTCAACGGCAAAACGCTCGCCGGCTGGGCGGGACTGCCCGCCCACTGGACGGTCCGCGATGGTGCCATCACCGGCTTCACCTCCCCCGCGAACCCGATCCGCCAGAACACCTTCCTCGTCTGGACCAACGGAACGGTTCGCGATTTCGAGCTGCACCTGAAATACCGGATTGTCGGCGGCAACTCGGGGGTGCAATACCGCAGCGAATTGATGGATCCCGCCGCGTTCGTCGTGGGCGGCTACCAGGCCGACATTGACTCCAGTCCGCGATACACCGGGATCCTCTATGAGGAACGGGGCCGCGGCATTCTCTGTGAGCGGGGGCAGCGCACGCTGGTGAAGGATGTTGACGGCAGGCCGGAAGTGAAGGTGATCGGAACTGTGGGCACCCCGGAAGCCCTCCAGAAACGGATCCATGCCTCCGACTGGAACGAGTACACCATCGTCGCCCGGGGAAATCAGGTGCTCCACTTCATCAACGGACACCTCATGGCGGATTGCGTGGACCTCGGGAGCAAGGCCCCTCGCGAGGGAATCCTGGCGCTGCAGATCCACACCGGCCCTCCTATGCAAGTGCAGTTCAAGGACATTGAACTGTTCCGCCTTCCCGATGCCCCGCCGGAAACGGGTCTGCCCGCAAAGGTGGGGATCGGCAAAGACACCAATGCGCCGGCCGCGGACGCCCCATCGCCTGCCCGGCGCTGATCCGGAACGCTGCGGCGTTTGCACGCCACGGTCCCGACAGCGCCCCGAGGTCTCCCATGAAACCCACACTGCTCTGCCTGATCCTCGCCGTTGGCCTCGTGTCGGGCTGCACCACACCCCCCACCGGTGCTGGCAAAGGTCGCTATGCCGCCGTGGAGGTGGACGGCTTCTCCCGCGACGCGGTCCGCCTGGCCATCGCCCAGGTTTTTGAACGTGAGGGGTACAAGCTGGTGAACGAAAAGAACAACGCGCTCACCTACGAAAAGGCCGCAAGCACGGGCCAGAACGTCCTCTGGGGCAATCTCGAGCGGGGGGTCTGGGAACGCGTCATCATCTCCATAACCCGCCTGCGCGAGGGGGACTTCTTCCTCGTGTCCCTGGACGCCTATCGGATCAACAACCACGGCGACGCCGTCCTTGAAGACGCCAAAAAGATGGGCTTCGCGATGCAGAGCAAGTATCAGGACCTGCTGGAACAAGTACGTAAATTGCTCGCACCGCTCCCCATGGCCGCCGCACCTCATGTCCCGGTTACACGTCCCGTCCCCCACGTCATCAGATCCCCTTCATGAACCACCCGACGCCCGCCCGGGCCCTCCGGATCCTCGCCCTCGCGGCATGGACCGCCACGGCCGCCCTCGCCAGCACCGCCACCGAGCCAGAGCCCCGGCCCGACGAATGGTGGCAGCAGCGCCAGACGGCCATGAACACGCGGGTCTCCGTGGCCGGTGACCAGGCCCAGGTGCTGTTCATTGGCGACTCCATCACCCAGGGGTGGGAAGGTGCCGGCAAGGAGGTCTGGTCCGAGTTCTATGCCCCCCGCCACGCCATCAATCTCGGCATCGGTGGGGACCGCACCCAGCATGTCCTCTGGCGTCTCGACAACGGAAACCTCGCCGGAGTGCACCCCAAGGCGGCAGTGATCATGATCGGCACCAACAACTCCAATGGCGAGGACAACACCGTCGCCGAAATCGCCGAGGGCATAACGGCCATTGTCCAGAAGCTCCGCGCGACCCTGCCGGACACCCGCATCCTGGTCCTCGGTATTTTTCCGCGTGGCGAGACCCCGAATCCGCAACGCGGCAAGTTGTGCCAGGTCAACCAGCTCCTCCAACAGCTTGACGACGGCCAGCACGTCCGGTTTGTGGACATCGGCCACCGATTCCTCCGCGCCGACGGCAGCCTGCCGAAGGAGATCATGCCGGATTTCCTCCACCTTTCCCCCGCTGGCTACCGGATCTGGGCCGAGGCCCTCGAACCCCATCTCGCCGAAATCACCGGTCCCCGCCCGCCCTCGACAGCCGGCGCCGATGTGCTGACCGGCAACTGGACCTGGACCATCAACGGCCCGGATGGCCAGCCGGTGTCGGCCCCGCTGATCCTCAATCAGGAGGGCGCCACGGTCAGCGGCCGCTTCGCGGGCGGACCCGACCGCTGGCTGGCGATCGAAGAGGGACGGGTGGAAGGGCGGAAGTTCAAGTGGACCGTGAAGCGGATGCGCTCGAACGGGGAAACCATGACCTATCGCATGACCGAGGAGGTCGTCGAGGGGTCCATCCGCGGAACGGCAAAGGCGGACCTCGACGGCACCGAGATCGTCAGCGACTGGACCGCCGTCCGGGACTAGGCACCGGGACGCTTGCACTTGATGCGGCCCGTGCCGCCGGGATCGCATGGACGACTGGTACCGCATCACCGGTGAGTCGGAGGTGGCCTCCCCGGCGCTCCTGATCCACCCCGACCGCATCGCGGAGAATCTCCGGCGTTTGCTGGCCACGGTCGGAGGCGATCCGGCGCGGCTGCGTCCTCACGTCAAAACCCACAAGCTGGCGCCGGTCATCGCGCTGCATCTCGACGTCGGGATCAACCGATTCAAGGCATCCACCATCGCCGAGTGCGAGATGGTCGCGGCAGCCGGCGGCACGGATGTGTTGCTGGCCCATCCCATGGTCGGCCCCACGGTCAACCGGTTCGTGGAACTGCAACGCGCCTACCCCCGGGTCCGGTTTCGCGGCATGGTGGACCACCCCGACACCTTGGAAGCAATCCGGACCGCCGCCGGCCGCTTGGGAGGCCCGATCCGCCTCCTGGTGGACCTGGATGTCGGCATGCACCGGACCGGCATCGCCCCCGGAGAGGCTGCGTTCGATCTGGCGTGCCGGATACACCAGGACGCTGCACTCGAATTCGATGGGCTGCACGTTTACGATGGGCATCTGGCCATACCCGAGGTCCAAAAGCGCCGGGCCGCCTGGAACGAGGCCGGCGGCCCCGTCTGGACGCTGCGGGACCGATTGGAATCCGCTGGTGTCCACGTGCCGCGAATCGTCGGTGGCGGCACCCCCACCCTGCCCTTCTTTGCCGAAAGACCGGATGTGGAGTGCAGCGCCGGGACGGTGGTGCTCTGGGATTTCGGCCAGCCCCTGCAGGATCCGGATCTCGATTTCCTGAACGCCGCGGTACTGCTCACGCGGGTGATCAGCCGGCCGGGTCCGCGGCGCCTGTGCCTGGATTTGGGCCACAAGGCGGTGGCGTCGGAGATGGCACCCCCACGCGTCCGTCTGTTCGGTCTCGAGGAGGCCACCCTGGTGGGCCACAGCGAGGAACACCTGGTGCTGGAAACCCCGGAGCCCAGCGCGTTGGCCTCCGGCACGGTCGTGTACGGAATTCCGCGCCACGTGTGCCCGACGGTCGCGCTGTATTCCGAGGTGCTGGCGGTCCGGGACCATCAGGTGACGGACCGATGGCCGGTGACCGCCCGGACACGACGAATCACAATTTGACGTCCCACGGCCCATCCAATGAAGCCGCGCCTCCTCTTTGACGCCCACCTCGACCTCTCGTACAACGCGGTGGATTTCAACCGGGACCTCCGCTGGCCACTGGAACGTATCCGCCGCCACGAACTCGGACGGACCGATCACGTATGCCGCTCGCGCGGGACGGTCTGCTTTCCGGAAATGCGCCGTGGCCGGATCGGCCTTTGTGTGGCCACCCAGCTGGCGCGCCATGTGGATCCGTTTTCCCGGATGCCGGGCTGCAACAGCCCGGAACAGGCCTGGGCCTGGACCCAGGGCCAGCATGCGTGGCATGTCGAGATGGAGCACGCCGGCGAACTGCGCCAGCTCCGCACCGGCGCCGAAGTGGCCGCCCACGCGGCGGTGTGGCTGAAAGCGGACGACGCCGAGGCCGCCCGCCTGCCGATTGGATACGTGCTCAGCCTCGAGGGTGCCGACTCGCTGGTGTCGCGACGCCACCTGGACACCGCCTACGGCTACGGTCTGCGAATCGTCGGCCTCACCCATTACGGCCCCGGCGTCCACGGTCAGGGGACCGATGCGACGGGTCCGCTGACGCCGCGCGGCCGGGATCTGCTGCGGGAATTGCGCAGCCTGGGGATCATCCTCGACGCCACGCATCTCAGCGATGCGTCGTTTCGCGATGCGCTCGACCACTGGGATGGCCCGGTATGGGCGAGCCATTCCAATTGCCGGGCGCTCGCCGCCTGGAACCGCCAGTTCGACGACGCCCAGATCCGCGAGCTGGCCCGGCGCGGTGCGGTGATCGGCATGGCCTTCGACGCGATCATGATGGTCCACGGCTGGGCCCATCACCGATCGCGTCCGGAGGACTTCCAGTTGCGGCTCGAAAAAATTGTCGAACACATGGACCACATCTGCCAGCTCACTGGCACGTCCGGCCACCTGGCCATCGGCTCGGACCTGGACGGCGGCTTCGGCACCGAGCAGACGCCAATGGACCTCGACACCATTGCAGACCTCGCCCGCCTGGGAGACCTCCTGGCGGGACGGGGATACTCCGGGGACGACATTGAGGGCATTCTCTGGGGCAACGCGGTCTCCTTCCTGGAGCGCCACCTGCCCTCCTGAGCCACGCGGCGCCTGGAGATGCCGTAAAAATTACCAATCGCAAATTGACACCAAACCGCGGCTTTGATTAGCTTCGCCCCTCTTTTTGTCAGGAGCTCAAGTTATGTACGCAGTTCTGGAAACCGGTGGAAAGCAGTACCGCGTCGCCGCGGGCGACACGTTGAAAATTGAACGGCTCGCGGTGGACGCGGGTCAGACCTTCACCTTCGATCGTGTGCTGCTGGTCAACAACGAGGGGCAGGTCGCCGTCGGCTCACCCACCGTTCCCGGCGCCACGGTCGCCGCCGATGTGGTTGAACACATCCGCGGCGAAAAAAAGGTCATCTTCAAGATGAAGCGCCGCAAGGGATACCACAAGAAGCAGGGGCACCGTCAGGAGCTCACCGTGGTCCGGATCACCGGCATCACCGCTTAAAGTACAGAAAGATTCAACATGGCTCACAAGAAAGGTCAGGGAAGTTCCCGCAACGGGCGCGATAGCAACGCGCAACGACTGGGCGTGAAGGCTTTCGGTTCCGAAAAGGTCACCGCAGGGTCCATCATCGTTCGTCAGCGCGGCACCCGGTTTCACGCCGGGAAGAACGTGGGTACCGGGCGCGACTGGACCCTCTTCGCACTGGTGGACGGCCGGGTGCAGTTCGAAAAGTCGGCGCGACGGGTTCATGTCGTCCCCGAGCCCAATCCGGCCGCCAATTGACGCTGACGCCCAGCCGGCCGGGTTCCTGGCGAGGCGAAAGCCTCGCCTTTTTCATTGGGACCCGGCCCATCCGACATGTTTGTTGACGAGGTCAAGGTGTTTGCACGCGCAGGCCACGGCGGCAAAGGTGCGGTCGCCTTTCACCGGGAGGCCTACATCCCCAAAGGTGGCCCGAGCGGCGGCAACGGCGGCCGCGGCGGCAGTGTCATCCTTGAGGCCAGCCATGACCTCAACAACCTGATCCACCAGTTCTACCAGCCACGGCTGATTGCGGAGAACGGGCACCACGGCATGGGGAAGGGCATGGATGGACTGGCCGGTCGTGACCTGGTGATCCAGGTGCCCTGCGGAACCGTCGTCTGGCGGCTGCCACCAATGCACCCGCCGGCGTCCCCGCCCGCCGCGGATGCGGCACCCGACGCCGGAGACCGGGAACCCGGGGCCGAAGCCGCATGGCGGCTCGCGTCTGCGGGGCGTCCGGTGATCCGCAGCGGCGCACGGGCCCTGGAGATCCGCCTCGACCGTGACGCCACCCCGCCGGAAGCACCGCCCCGGGTGGTCCGGGAACGCGGCGACCTCGTGTGCGACCTTACCCGCCATGGGGAGCGCTTCGTCCTCTGCATCGGCGGCCGGGGCGGACTCGGCAACCGCAATTTCGCCACATCGGTCCGCCAGGCACCGCGCTTCGCCCAGCCCGGAGAGCCCGGAAGCGAAGGGGACTTCCTGTTCGAACTCCGCCTTGTCGCCGATGTCGGGATCGTGGGATATCCCAACGCCGGCAAGTCCACCCTGCTCACGGCGATCTCGAAGGCGCGTCCGAAGATCGCCGCCTACCCGTTCACAACACTCACGCCCAAGGTGGGCATCGTCGAGTATCCCGACCACCGACGCCTCACCCTCTGCGACGTCCCCGGCCTCATCGCGGGCGCCCACGCCAACGTGGGCCTGGGCCACAAGTTCCTCCGCCATGTCGCCCGCTGCAAGGCGCTGATCCTCCTCCTCGACATGGCCGGTAGCGAAGGCCGCGCCCCTTGGGACGACTACCGATCGCTCCTCGAGGAACTCGAGCTCTACGACCCCGCCCTGCTCGAGAAGCCCCGGCTGGTTGTGGCCAACAAAATGGATGAATCGAATGCCGAGGCGAACCTCAGGGCATTCAAGCGCAAGATCCGCAAGATGCCTGTCCTCCCGATCTCAGCGGCTTTTGACGAAGGCATCCCGGCCTTGCTGAAGGCCATCCGGGAACTCACCGACGAGACGGCATGAGGCGATCCCGTCCGGCCCATTCCCGCAAGGGGGTCAGGGCGTTGCCGAAAGGGATTCCAGGTAGTCCAACAGTGAGGCGAACTGGCGCACGGTCAGGTCCGCAGCCAACCCCTCCGGCATGAGCGAACGTTCCTGACGTTCCCGCCGCTCAATGGCATCCACGGGAATGCGGACCTCCTCCGCAGCAACGGTGCGGATCGTCACCGCATCCGCCGCCTCCTGAACCACAAACCCGTCCACTTCGGTGCCATCCTTGAGCACGAAGTAATTTGCGATGAACCCCTGGGCCAGCGTCTTGTCCGGGACGAGGATTGCCTCCGCGAGTTCACGACGGCGATAGGTCCGCGCGATGGTGCCGAGATACGGCCCCTTTGGAGGTTCATCCTCACGCACGGTGTGGCATCCACTGCAGCCGGACTGCAGGAAAATCTGCTCCCCGCGGGAGACATCCCCGCGAAGGGTCCCCACCGCGTCAAGCACCGCGCTGACGTCGAGTTCACCGACCTTCGGCCCGGAGGCCTCGGCCTGGAATGCCGCCGGATCAATCTTCAGTCGTTTCACCGTCTCCGCGGCGGCCGCGGCCACCTCGGGATCCGCATCCTCCAACGCCGCCACAAACCACGCGGCACGTCCCGAGTCCCGAACCTGTGCCGCCGCGCGCAGGATCTGGAGACGCCTTGCCTGGGTGGTCCAGCCGACCTCAAGCGAGCGACCGGCCGCCTCCCGTGCCGCGGAGGGTGTCGCGGCACGGGACGCCAGCTTCATCAGAAGTCCCTCCGCGATCTGCGACGGCTCCCCGTCCACCCGGGCGGCAACCTCCTGCAACACCGCCACCACCGGCTCCACGGCCGGTGCGGCGGCAACGGCATTGCGCGCGCGTTCCGCCAGATGGTTTTCAGTGCGGGTCCGCTGCACCTGAGGAAGGGCCGTCAGGATCGCACGCCATGCCACAGGATCCCCGGTTCGCGCAAGGGCGATGACCGCTGCAGCCCGGGCGGCGTCCGCGGCCGACGCATCGCCGGCGACCCGCACGAGCAGCGGCACCGCCTCGGCCGGGGTGTCCTCGGCATCGGCCAGCTGGGAGGCGATCGCCGGGAGCAGGGAATCCTCATCGGCCGCCCGCGCCATCAGCGTCGCCAGCACCTCGCCCGCCGGGAGGCGGTGCCGCGCCATCTCACGCCCAATCCAGGCCGCCTCCCTCGAATGGGCAGCGGCCAGTGCCTGCGCCAGGGTCGCGGCAATCATGGGAGTGCCCGCCCAGGGCTGGGGCTGGTAGTACGGCCCCCGGGTGTCCGGACGCGTCCCCCACGAGTCCCCCGCCCACGCGGCCTCGCGGAACTGCAGCCGGCACAATGCGGTGATAAGCCCTTCCCGACGACCCGGCTCCGTCTCGTCCGCCAGCCGTTCCACCAGGGCCTCCACCGTCTCAAGGTCCGACAGGCGGCGGACGACGCGAAGCGCCCCGGACCGGAGCAACGGCGGGGCATTTCGATCATCCACCACCTGCAGACACGCCCTGAGCGCCCTGAGGCGGACCAGCGCCTCAACCGCCGTATGCGAGACCACCGGGTCGGAATCCGCCACCAGTGGCACGACAACCGCAGCATCGGACTCCTGTCCGACCCGTGCGAGCGCCAGCGCCGCCTCGCGGCGGGTCCTTGCGTCCGGCGAAGCGGCCATGGATCGGATGGCGGCCCGCGTTTCCGGTGTGGCGCGGACGGGGGAATCCCCAAGGGCACGCAGCACCCATGGCGCCAGCTGGCGGTCGCGAAGCCAGCCTGAGATCAGGGCCGGACTGTCGGCTGGAAATCCGAGTGCAATGGTGAACAGGGCCACCACCCGGGAGGGCAACGGCGCCGCCTCGTTCAATGCCAGCGCCGAGAGCATCCCCAACACTCCCGGAGCCGGGTCCGCATGCAACCGGCGCAACAGCGCCCGCTGGGCCGCCAGTCGCCGGCGATGTCCCGGCGATTCCAGCAGTTGCAAAAGCTCAAGGTCGCCGAGGCGCCCGAAATCCGGGACCGGCGGCGGCGTGTAGCCCCTGGGCGTTGCCCGGACAAGGAACCCCACCTCGGGGCCCACCCAGGTGAAGGAGGCACCCTTCCAACTGGCCGCGTAGATCGCCGAGTTCGCGTCCACATCCAGATCCGTGACGCGCGGCAGTCTGGCAAACGACTCCTGCGTGGCGGCGAAGGTCGCGCCCCGCTCCGTCAGTCCATGGTGGTAGATCCACCCGGTGCCCCAGTCCGCGGTGAACGGCGCATTGTTCCAGCGCGCCGGTATCCCCGGTTCATCCACCCACGCCGCCCCGCACCCCGATCCCCCTCCGTAATCCGCCAGGGGCTCGATGATCTCGTCGGCGAAGTTCTTGAACCACCGCGGATACCCATGCTGGGTCAGCCCGCTGAAGTGATGCAACCGAACATCCCATCCCCCGCCGTCATTGGTGTTGTCCCGGGCGAATCCATCGAGGAGCGGGCTGACCGCGACTTCCAAAATGTTGCGCGTGCCATCCGCAAACAGCTCGAGCCCGGAGCCGTCCGGTCGCACCCGCACGACGCCGCCGCCCCGCAGTTGCAGCTTCCGCCCATCCGCCCCCACCGCCTCCAGAAATCCAAAATCACCGATTGCCGCATACAGCCAGCCATCCACACCCAGCTCCAGCCCGTTGGAGGAATGATCGGCCGGCCGGTCCTTGAAGGTGAACGCAATGCCTGACACCAGGGTCTGCCGATCCTCCGCCACGCCGTCGCCGTCCCGGTCAAAAAAGACGCTGATGTCCGGCGGATGCAGCAGGTACAGCCGGTCCTGGTCCCAGACGAGGCCGCGCGGGGAGTCCACGTCCGGCACAAACGCCCGCACCTCGTCCGCCTGTCCATCCCCGTCGGCATCCCGCACCCGCAGCACCCGCCCCAAGTGGGGCTTCCGGTCGAGGGAACCGTTGCCGTCGCTTGAGACGTACAGGGTGCCGTCCGGGGCCGCAGCGACAAACACCGGATAATTGACGGCCGGTGGTGTTGCAAAGATCCGCACGTCGAATTCCGGGGGAAATTCCACCTCCTCGAGCAGGGCTGCAGCCCTTGCCGCAGACGCCACCGCCGGCAGTGCTGCGAGTTCGGCCGGGGTGGGCTGGCGGTCGGTCGCGGTGAAGGACGCCGACCGGGCGACCACGGCGAGCACGGCCAAACCGGCGGCGGCAATTGCACGGCCAGTCCTGCGGGCGGGGGAAAGCATCTGAGCGGAACTCATGGAGAACGGCGGGCGTACGCGAGTTGTCGCAGCCCGGGGAGACGGATTCAAACCGTTTGCTTCAGGTATCCGGTCCGGGCTATTGGACGCCTCACGAATTGCCCGCCCATGACCGACTGGCCGCCACCCCCGCTGCAGCGGGTCCTCGCCGGGACCCCCGAATTTGCGGAGGCCTGCCTGGTGGGCGGATGCGTCCGCGACCGCCTGCTCGGCATTCCCAGCAAGGACTTCGACATTGAGGTGTTCGGGCTCGATTACGGACGGCTGGTCAGCGCGCTGCGTCGCTGGGGACGCGTGGATGTCGTCGGACGGTCCTTTGGCGTGGCCAAGCTCACGGTGGCGCCGGGCGAAACCTACGATTTCACCCTTCCCCGTCGCGACTCCAAGGTGGCTCAGGGGCACCGGGGCTTCGACGTGGCATTCGACCCCGGATTGCAGCCCCGTGACGCCGCCGCCCGAAGGGACTTCACGATCAATGCCATGATGTGGCACGTCCGCCGGGGGGAACTGCTCGATTTCTTCGGCGGCGAGGCGGACCTCCGGGCTCGCGTGCTGCGCCATACCAGCCCCGCCTTCGACGAGGATCCGCTGCGGGTCGTCCGCGGCCTGCAGTTCGCCGGACGCTTCCGCCTCACCGGCGCCCCTGAAACCCTCGCGCTCTGCCGCGGCATCGCGCACCGGCACGGCGAACTGGCGGTCGAGCGCATCCGCGAGGAATGGTTCAAGTGGAGCGAACGCTCCGCCCTGCCCTCGGCAGGCCTGCGCTGGCTTCGGGATTCGGGCTGGCTCGTGCACTATTCCGAACTCGAGGCCCTGATCGGCGTGCCCCAGGACCCCGAGTGGCATCCCGAGGGGGATGTGTGGACCCATACCCTCCACTGCCTTGATGCACTCGCGACCCTCCCCGGATGGCGGAATGGCGATGCCACCCGGCGCCGGATCCTCGTGTTCGCCGTGCTTTGCCACGACTTCGCCAAACCAGGCTGCACTCGGGAGGAATCCCGGGAGGGTCGCATGCGCATCGTCTCGCCGGGGCATGAACCGGCGGGCGGCCCCCTGGCCCGGGCATTCCTGGCACGCCTTCAGGCACCAGAGGGGTTGGTGAACCAGGTTCTTCCGCTCGTCGTGAATCACCTCGCGCACCTGCAGGAACCCTCGGAACGCGGAGTCCGGCGACTCGCCGCACGCCTGGCACCTGCAACCCTTGAGGACCTGATGACCGTCATCACCGCGGACGCCTTCGGACGCCCACCGCGACCGCGCGAGGAACCCTCGGGCCTCGCGCATCTCCGAGCCCGAGCGAACCAACTCAAGGTGGCGACCATGGCCCCGCGGCCCCTGTTGTTGGGCCGCCACCTGCTGGAACACCACCTGCGCCCGGGTCCGGAATTCAGCCGGATCCTCAACGCCGCCTTCGCGGCCCAGTTGGACGGCGAATTTGGCGACCTCGACGGCGCGAAGCGCTGGCTGACCGGGTGGCTTTCCGGAAGCCGATAAAACGTTCCCGCCCCACCGGCCTGGATCACCGCAGGTCAAACAACAACGCCTCAACCGGTGCGGACGCCGTCAGCTGCAACGTTCCCGCACGTTCCGTGCTGGCGCCGTCGCCCGCGTGCAACGCCGCCCCGTTTACCGTCAGGGCGCCGGAAGCCATCTGGATCCACACGCCCCTCCCCGGCGCGATTTCGTGGGTGGTGGACTGGCCTGGCTGGAGCCGGATCCGGTACACCAGGGCATCCTGCCGAATGGTCGCCGATCCCTCGCGTCCGTCGGGAGCGATGACGAGAATTTTCGGGACCGCCGCCTCGTCCGGTTTCGGATGCCATTCCGTGTAGCCGGGCTCGAGCCCTTGCGTCGCAGGACGGATCCAGATCTGCAGAAAATGCAGGGGATCCTCCGGGGACGGATTGTACTCGCTGTGGGTGACCCCCCGCCCGGCGCTCATGAGCTGGATCTGTCCCGGACGCAGCCGGCGTCCATTGCCGAGGCTGTCGCGATGCTCAAGGGTCCCGTCGAGCACATAGCTGAAAATCTCCATGTCGCGGTGCGGATGCGTCCCAAACCCACCGCCCGGCGCCACGCGATCCTCGTTGATGACGCGCAGTGTGCGGAACCCCATGTGTGCGGGGTCATGATAATCGGCAAACGAGAACGTATGGCGGGATTGCAGCCAGCCATGATCCGCAATGCCGCGTTCGTCAGCCCGCCGAATCGTGATTCCATTCACGGTCGCTTCCATTGCTGCCGAATATGGCGCGTCCGGCCCCGCGTGGCCAATGCTTGGTTCACCACCGCTGCGACCGCCCAGTTGAGGGCATCCGTGGACCCGTGGCGGCCGAGCCCCCAACGGGGCCGTCCGGCGGGTGGTGATGCGGCATGGGTGGCAACGGACAGCGTCCCGAATCGTCGCAATTTTAATTGCACTTGCGCCCCCGCGTTCGCCGAAACGACGCTTGCCGGCGAATTCATGAAGACTGCAGCCGCACCGGGGCCACGGCGGGCCCTGTCCACTTCGCTCGCCGCACCAGCGCTCGCGCTCACACTCACGCTCGCACTCGCACCGGCGTCGCCGCTGCAAGGCGCCGCGAGCGCCCGGATCCTGCTCATCGCCGGCAAGCCGAGCCATCCGGCCGGAATGCACGAGTTTCGGGCAGGATGCCTGCTGCTCCAGAAATGTCTGGAGGGCATTCCCAACGTGTCAGTGCAGGTCGCCAGCAATGGATGGCCGACACGCGTCGTCGGCGGCCAGGTGGTGGATGACCCCACCGCTTTCGATGAGGTGCGTGCGGTGTTCGTCTATTGCGACGGCGGAGGAGGACACCCTGCCATCGTCCCGGAGCGCCTAAAACTCCTGGACTCCTTGGCCGCCCGGGGGGTTGGGCTCGGATTCGCCCACTATGCGGTGGAGGTACCCCGGGGTGATCCGTCCGAGGCCATGCAACGCTGGATCGGGGGGAATTACGAAGACCGCTACTCGGTAAACCCGATGTGGTCCCCGGAGTATGCGGCGTTTCCGGAACACCCGGTCACCCGCGGCGTCCGGCCCTTCAGCAACCGGGACGAGTGGTATTTCAACATGCGATGGGCCGGAGCCACGAACGGCCTGACCGGCATCCTGGTTGCCACCCCGTCCGATGCGGTGCGCAAGGGGCCTTACGTCTGGCCGGCCGGGCCCTACGAACACGTCATCGCGGCCTCGGGCCGTCCGGAAACCATGATGTGGGTGCTGGAGCGACCCGACGGCGGCCGCGGCTTCGGCTTCACTGGAGGCCATACCCACGCCAACTGGGGTGATCCCAACCAGCGGAAGGTCGTGCTCAACGCCATTCTGTGGATGGCGCAGGTGGACGTTCCGGCCGGGGGTGTGGATTCCATCGTGGCTCCCGGGGATCTGCAACAGAACCTGGATCCCAAGGAGCGTTGAATGTCGCCATCCGCTCCACCGTCCTCCCGGGCTCAGAGTTGTTGTTCCCGGCTCCACTTCTGCTTCCATCCCTCCATGCACTCAATGTCCCGCCTCCTGCCCCCCGTCCTGGTCGCCACCCTGCTGCTGGCCGTCCTGCCCGCCCTCGCGGCCCCCAAGACCGGCGATGCCTTTCCCGATCTGTCCAAGGCGGCGCTGGAGGGAACGCTTCCCGACATGAAGGACAAGGTCGTCCTCGTGGACTTCTGGGCCTCTTGGTGCGGCCCATGCCGGGCCGCGTTCCCGGCGCTCAAGGACATTGCGGAGAAGTACAAGGACCGCGGCGTCGTGGTGCTGGGCATCAGCCTGGATGAGGATCGGGAGGACATGGACCGGTTCGTCAACAAGCTCAAACCCGGCTTCCCCATCGTCCGCGATCCCAAGGGCAAGCTGGCGGAAAAACTCGGCGTCCAGGGCATCCCCTCCACGTTCATCGTCGGACGCGACGGGCGGATCGCCTCCATGCATGAAGGCTACGGTGGCGACCGAACGAAGGCCGAATACGTCGCCACCATCGAGAAGCTGCTGGCGGCCCGGTGAACCGATGGCAGCCTGATTTCCCCGCAGCCCCGGCCACCAGGCTGGGAGGCGCCCGCCTCACGGCGGGCGCGCCGTTTTCCCCCGCGACTTCCCGGGACTCCTGATACCCTGCCGCCGTTTCATGTCCGAACCTGCAGAGACGCTGGTGCTCCGGGGATTGCGCAGTCTGGCCCGCGCCATCGTCGCACGCCCGCGGTGGTTCGTCTGGCCCCAGGTCGCTCTGGTGGCCGCCTGCGCCGCGTACACCGTCACCCACCTCGAGTTCGTGATGGACCGCAACTCACTGCTCGACAGCACTCTCGACTACAACCGTAACTTCCTGGCGTACCGCGCCGAATTCCCGGCCGAGGCCGACCTCGTCGCGGTCGTGGAGTCCGAGGATCCGGAAAAGAACCGGCAATTCGTCGAGCGTCTGGCGGCACGGCTGGCGGCGGTGTCCACGGCGGTGTCGCCGACGAACCTGCTGTCGGATGTGTTCTACAAGGGGGACCTGAAGGTCCTGGGGCCCAAGGCGCTTCACTTCGTGCCCGCCACGAACCTGACCCAGCTCCGGAACACGCTCGGCGATTACCGGCCGTTCCTGGAGCAGTTCTCCGGCGCCTCCAACCTCAACGCGCTCTTCGCCGGAGTGAACACGGCCATCCGGACCGCCGGGCAGAAATCAGAGCGGGAGGCTGAGGGCCTGATCCAGGCGCTTCCGGCCCTCGAACGGATCCTCCGCCGCGCCACGGAGTCCCTGTCGCGTCCCGGCAATCCACCCTCCCCGGGAGTGGACGCCCTCTTCGACGCAGGAAGCGCCGCCGAGGACCGCAAATACATCACCCTGGGCGGTGGCCGCATCTACCTGGTCACGGCGCGTCCGCGGCCGGTGACGCGTGAGGAGTATGCCAGTCCTCCGCGCCGGTTCTGGCAACGATTGACGGGAACCGGGGAACCGGAAGCCGGGATGCTCCCCCGCTGGCGCAAGGCCGCGCAGCAGTCGCTGAATGCGAAGGCCATGGAACAGTTTCGGGACCGGGTCGCCGCCACCGAGGCCGAGGTGACCGGGGTGAACGTGGGCGTGACCGGCGAGCAGGTGCTCGATTTTGATGAGATGGTGCAGAGCCAGCGGGATACGACCCTGGCATCGGTGGTCGCGCTGTCGCTGGTGGCGGTGATCTTCGTGTTCGGATACCAGGAGGCGTCGCGCCCGCTCAAGGCCACGGCCTGTCTGGTGGCCGGCATCGCCTACACGATGGCCTTCGCCACCGCCACGGTCGGACACCTCAACATCCTGACCATCACCTTTGTGCCGATGCTCATCGGCCTGGCGATTGACTTCGGTGTCCACCTGATCACGCGGTTCGAGGAGGAATTGCGGCGCGGCCGGGCCGGACCCGAGGCCCTGACACTGGCCATGATGTTTACCGGCAAGGGGATCTTCACCGGATGCCTGACCACCGCCGGCGCCTTTCTGGCCATGAGCCTCACCGAGTTCCGGGGCATCCGGGAGATGGGCATCATCTGCGGCGGAGGCCTCGTGATCTGCCTGGTGCCGATGATGACGTTGCTGCCGGCCCTGCTGTTGCGACCGGATCGCCCGGGACCGGCTCGCGTGCCCGGGACGTCCGGCGCTGGGGCGACGCCTCTCCGGGAGCGGATCGAGCGGCTGTGGCTGGACCGGCCGTGGACGATCCTCGGGCTGGCCGCTGCGGCGACGGTGCTTGCCGCGGCAGGCCTCCCCCGGGTGCGCTTCGACTACAACCTGCTGAAAATGCAGAGCCCGTCCATCCGCTCGGTGGCCTTCGAGCACAAGCTGCTCGCGTCCGCGGAGAAGTCCGTGATTTTTGGGGCGGTGGTGGCGACCAACATTCAGGAAGCTCGCGCGCTGGAAACCCGGCTGATGGAACTCCCCAGCGTGGCGTCCGTCGAGTCCATGGCGCGGTTCCTCGGGGACGATCCCGAGATCAAGCAACCCCTGATCCGGGACATCGGCACCACCACGGCACCGATCCGTTTCGCCGAGCCGGACCGGCGTCCGGTGGACCTTGAGGACCTGGGGCAGACGCTTTGGAGCCTTGGAGGCTATCTTTCCCTGGCGGCGGAGGAGGCGACGGCCCGGGGGCGGACCAATCTCGTCCCCCCCATCGAGAGTCTGCGCGAGGCCGTCGGAAACCTGAGGGCCGTTCTCTTCCGAGGTGCCCCCGCGGAGGTGGAACGTCGTACACGCAAGCTGGGAAGCTTCCAGGTGGCCCTGCTGGAGGACCTCAGGGAAACGATCGGAGCCCTCCAGAACCAGGATGCCGACGGGAGTCCGACAGCCTCCGATCTTCCGGACCCGTTGCGAAACCGCTTCATCGGGATCCACGGCAGCCTGCTCCTTCAGGTGTATCCCCGCGGCAACGTCTGGGAGCGCGAACCACAGGAGGCGTTCATTCGCGACCTCCAGACGGTGGTGCCCGGAGTGACCGGGGCCCCGGTCCAGATGTATTATTACACGGAGCTGCTCCGGAACGCGTATCTCGAGGCCGCCGGATGGGCCCTCGCCGCCACGGTGCTGCTCGTGGGCCTCCACTTCCGCAACCTTCTGAGCATCGCCCTCGCCCTGCTGCCCGTCGTGCTCGGGAGCCTTTGGGTCGTCGGCCTGATGGGATGGACCGGTCTCGCGTTCAATCCGGCAAACATCATGATGCTGCCCCTCGTCATCGGCATCGGCATCACGAACGGGATCCACATTCTCAACCGATTCACCGAGGAGCGGAACCCCTCCATTTTCGCACGCAGCACGGGAAAGGCGGTGTTCATCTCCGCACTGACGACGATTGCCGGCTTTGGGAGCCTGCTGCTTGCGGAGCACCAGGGAATCCGCAGCCTGGGGTTTGTGATGGTGATGGGGACGGCCGCCTGCATGATCGCCGGTCTGACGGTGCTCCCCTCCCTGCTCTCCCTCACTTCCCGGCCGCTCACTTCCCCTCCAACCCGAGCAAATAGCTCAACACCAGATCCGGCAGATCCAGCGAATACCCCCCTTCCAGCACGCTGAAGGTCGCGATGCCGAGCTTGCGAATCCGCTCGCCCACCCACTGGAAGTCCTCCCGCTCCAGGGTGCCGTTCGCCAGCGGATCACGTGCATAGGCGTCAAATCCGGCCGAGACGCCCAGCAGCGCAGGGCGCGTCGCCATCAACCGCTCGAGGGCCCGCTCCAACTCCCGGCGCCAGTCCGCACGGGGTGTGCCCGGCGCAACCGGGTGATTGAAACAATTGCCGCCGACATCGGCAGTGCCCGTTCCCGGGTAGCACGGATGTTGGTGCACCGATGCAAAGGCGATGCCGTCCAGCGCAGCCACGATGTTCTCGGTGCCATTGCCATGGTGCACGTCGAAATCGAACAGGGCGATCCGGTCCGTGCCCGTGGCCCGGGCTTCCCGCGCTGCAATGGCGAGGGATGCCAGATAGCAGAAGCCCATCGGGTGATCCCGGGTGGCGTGGTGACCCGGCGGACGCAGCAGGCTGAGGGCCGGCTCTCCCGACCGGGCCAGTTCGAGCGCCTTCAGCGCCCCGCCCACCCCGCGGCGGGCATGGTCGCCAATGCCCGGATGGAACGGCGTGTCCCCGTCAAAATCCTGCGGGATCACCAGCCGGACCAAGTAGGACGGACTGTGCGCCCGCAGCAACTGCTCCTCCGAGGGCCGCAACGGGTCCGCCCACTGAAGCGTCAGGGACCGCTGGGACTTCAGCAGGTCGGTCGTCCGGCTGATCCGGGCCGGCTTCTCCGGGTGACCGGATCGGTGATACTCCGTGCAACGGGCGTCGGTGATGATCGTCATGGCTCCCACCTTTTCAGGGGTCTCCGGGCGAGGTTTCCGGCCGCCGGCGCGTGCCCGAACTGCCCCCGGGTCCGTCAGTCGGTCATGCCAGCCGGACCGCCTTCCCCAGCTTCACGCTGCGCACCGCGGCATCCACGATTTCCTGCCCGATGCGGCTGATCGGCAGGGAGACCGGTCCTTCCAGCGGACGGCCCCGGTCCAGGCAATGCAGGAAGTACTGAACCGGGTTCTGATTCGGGGCCCCGGGCGCGGGCGCCGGCACCGGATGCGGCTTCGGCCGGCGTCGCGTCTGCACGGTGATGAAGTCGTCGTAGTCGTAGCTGCTGACCGTCCCCTCCGTCCCCAGGATGACAAAGCCGCAACGCGGTTGCGGCTGGATCACCCACGGATCGGTAAAGGTGCCCCAGCGAGTCTCGAACTTCGATAGGCCGTGGCCATACCGGGCCACCACGATGCTGTGCTCATCCACCTCCAGCCCGGACGGCTGATCCACGACGGCGGTCACGTCCAACGGACGCCGCCCGCCCTGATACCACGTGCCGAGCGTCGTGCCGTACCCGAGGTAATCCAGCAGCGAGCCGCCGCCATGCGCCTTTTTGTAGAACCAGGAGTCCGGCTTCTCACGGGCCACCTGCGCCGCGGTCTTTTCGTCCTTGTCCGCCCCATGGAACAGCGGTCCGCGGTTGCCCCCGAAATGCCAGACATTGAGCACCTCTCCGATGGCGCCGGAGGCCACGATCTCGTGGGCCTTGCGATGGGACCCGACCCACTGGAGGGGCCAGTTGATCATCAGCGATTGCCCGGGCGCCATGCAGGCGACCATGGCGTCCGCCTCCTTCAGTGAGCCGGCGAACGGCTTCTCCACCATCAGATGCGGGCCAAAGGGCGCCACCTTCTTCACCCACTCCCCGTGCCGGGAAGCAGCCGGGCAGAGAAGGACCACATCGGGGTGCGTGGTCTCGAGGCATTCCCGGTAGTCGGTGAAGGCCTGTTCCCGGCGGACGAGTCCCTTGCGGATGGCCTCCTCCATGCGCCCGGGTTGCTCGTCGGCAATGCCCACGATCTCCGCGTGCGGATGCTCATGGGCGTACCGCAGGAGGTCCCCCATGTGGAAATGGTCGAAGTTGATGCCGGCGATCTTCCAGGTGCGCTTTTTCATGGCGATAGCGTCGCGCAACAGCGTGCCGACCGCGGGCCGTGTGTCGAAGCGAAACTGAGGGGGCTTCGCCGCCTCCGGTGAGGTCGAATGAGGCGACGGACGTTGAAGCGTCCCGGGCCTTCCTGGCGGTCCGCCGTTGAGAACTGCCGGTATTCGCTTGCCTGACGTGTCCCGGGCGAATCAACTGACCGGGTACACCGTACGCGTTTGCGACGCCGCGGGAATTCGCCCCCGCGGCCGGCGCCGCGCGCGCACGGCTCAACGTCTTTTCTCGATCACATGAGCCAGGGCACCGCAACCCAATCCGCCACCGGGACCTCCTCGGTCCCCCATCCCGGCATCCCAACCAGCACCGATGGCGCCGGTGCCGTGACCTGGGTGGAAACGCACATCACCCAGGGGGCCTGCGCCTACCCGATCACCTCATCAACCACCATGGGCACCGGCTACCAGACCGAGGTGTCCAACGGCAAACAGAACCTCTGGGGCGACACGCTGCACTTCGTCCAGCCCGAGTCGGAGCACTCGGCGGCCTCCACCTGCGAGGGGTTCGCCCTCGCCGGAGGCCGGGTGACGAACTTCACTTCCGGACAGGGGCTCGTCCTGATGAAGGAGGTGCTCTACACCATCGCCGGGAAGCGGCTTCCGGTGGTGTTTCACATCGGGGCCCGGGCACTGACCAGCCACTCGCTGAACGTGCATTGCGGCCACGACGACGTCATGAGCGTCGCCGACTGCGGCTGGGGCATCCTCTTCGGACGCAACGCCCAGGAGGCCGGCGATCTGGCGCTGATCTGCCGGCGGGCCGCCGAGGCCTGCGACACGCCGTTCCTGAACGTGCAGGACGGCTTCCTGACCACCCACACGATCGAAAACGTCCGGCTTCCGGAGACGGCATTCATGAAGGAATACGTGGGCGATCCCAATGAGCGCCTGCGCTGCCTGTTCGATCCGCGCCAACCCCTCATGTCGGGCGTCGTCCAAAACCAGGATTCCTACATGAAGGGCAAGATCGCCCAGCGGGCCTACTACGACCGCGTGCCCGCGGCGGTGGAGGAGGCGATGGAGACCTTCCACAAGGCCACCGGACGCCGCTACCGGATGGTGGACTGCTACCGGATGGAGGATGCGGACTACGCGCTGGTTGGCATGGGCGGGATGATGGAAACCGCGCAAGCTTCGGTGGATCACCTTCGTGCGACGGCGGGGATCAAGATCGGCGTGGTCCATGTCACCTGCTTCGCCCCCTTCCCCGCCACCCAGATCGTGGCCGCCCTCAAGAACGTCCAGGCGTTCACGGTGATTGAGCGCATGGACAATCCGCTGGCCCAGTCCAATCCGCTGGTCCAGGCGATCAAGGCGTCGTTCGCCGACGCCCTCATCGGCCTGCACTACGGGTCCCGCGGCGAACAAGCCTATCCCGAGGTGCATCGCCTGCCCCGCATCTATGCCTGCGCCGCCGGCCTGGGATCGCGCGACGTGCGCGCCGGTCACTTCATCGCCATCGCGCGCAACATGCAGTCGGAGCAGCCCCGCGAGTTCGGCGTGGTCGGCATCAAGCACGAACTCGCCCTGCCCGACGCCGAGGATCCCGACATGCGCCCCGCGGGCGCGTTCTCCATGCGCGGCCATTCGGTGGGCGGCTTCGGGTCGGTCACCACCAACAAGCTCATCGCGTCCTTCGTTGGGGAGCTGTTCAACCTTTACGTCCAGGCCTACCCCAAATACGGCTCCGAGAAAAAAGGCCTGCCCACGACGTACTACCTCACCGTGGCCGACGGCCATATCCGGTCCCACAGCGAACTGGAGCACGTCGAGTTCATCCCCCTGAACGACGTCAATGCCTTCAATCTGGGCAATCCGCTCGCCGGCATCGCCCCGGAGGGCAGCGTCTTCATCCAGAGCCCCCACACGGACCCCGCAAAGGTCTGGGACGAGATCCCGGCGTTCGGACGCAAGATCATCCGGACCAAGAAGCTCCGCGTGTACTACCTCGACACCGTCAAGATCGCCCGCGAGATCGCCACGGATCCCGACCTGCAGCAGCGCATGCAGGGTGTGGTGCTCGTCGGCATCTTCATCAAGGTGACTCCCTTTGCGTCCCGGTCGGGCATGGACGAGGCCACCGTGCTGGCCGCGGTCGAGAAGTACGTCCGCAAGTATTTCGGAAAGCGCGGCGAGCACGTGGTCCAGGAGAACCTGGCCTGCGTGAGACAGGGGCTGAAGGACGTCCGGGAAATCCCCTCGGAGATCATCCAGGCCCCCGATGCCACCGCCGCCGGGTCCCGTCCCGAGGAGATCGTCTTCGCCAAATAGCCCGCCGCACCACCCTCACCCACCTATCCTCAACGTTCACCCACGATTTCATGAGCCAAGCCATCGCCGAATCCCCGGCCCCCGCCCAGCGTTTGAACGTCCGTCCGGTCGAGGACGACGTCCTGGACGTCGCCGACTTCAACGAACGGATTGTTGGTGCCTACAATGACGGCACCGCCGAGATGGGGCTGCCGGCCGATCTCTCCACCGCCCGCTCGCTGATCACCGCCGGCTCCGCCGCACTGCGGGATTTTTCCTACATCGCGCCGGAGATTCCGCTGCTGCACTCCGAGAACTGCGTTGCCTGCATGGCCTGCGTGACCGAGTGCCCCGACACGGCCATCCTGGGCAAGGTGGTCCCGAAAGCGGCCTTGGAGGCCGAATTGGAGACCATTGCGGATCCGGTGGAGCGAGAGCACTACCGGCGGCAGTTCGGCCGGACGACCAAGTTCTGGAACGTTTACGAGAAAAAGGGGCAGGAGCCGGGGTATTTCGGGATCTTCATTGACCCCACCAAGTGCAAGGGCTGCGCCGAATGCGTGGAGGCCTGTGGCGATCACGGAGCCCTGACGATGCTGAAGAAGGAGGGCACGGTGCTCCCGCGCTTCCAAAAGACCTTCGATTTCTATCGCAAGCTCCCGGAGACCCCGAAGCAGTACATCAACGACAAGCTGCTGACCGACATGATGCTGGCCGACCGTTCCCTGCTCTACGTGGGCGGCGCCGGCTCCTGCATGGGCTGCGGCGAGGGTACGGCGATCCGCATGATGCTTGCCGCCACCGGGTTCGTGCACGGCAGGGACAACCTCGGGATCATCAACTCCACCGGCTGCTCCACCGTGTACGCCTCAACCTACCCGTACAATCCGTATGTGGTGCCCTGGTCGAACTCGCTGTTCGAGAATGGGCCCACCTACGCGATGGGAGTCCGATCGCGATGGGATCAGATGGGCTGGAAGGACAAGAAGCTCTGGGTGTTCGGCGGCGACGGCGCCATGCTCGACATTGGCTTCCAGGCGCTCAGCCGCATGCTGGCCTCCGGCATGAACATCAAGGTGCTCATTCTCGACACCCAGGTGTATTCGAACACCGGCGGGCAGAGCTCCACCGCGTCGTTCATGGGCCAGAACACAAAGTTCTCGGTGCATGGCAAGGCCATCCCGGGCAAGACGGAGCGCCGGAAGGAAATCGCGCAGATCGCCATGATGCACCCGAACACGTTTGTGGCGCAGACGAGCTGCGCGATGACCAATCACTTCTACAAGTCCATCCTGGCGGCCAACGAGTACGAGGGCCCGGCGATCGTGAGCGTGTATACCACCTGCCAGCCGGAGCATGGCGTCGGCGACAACATGGCCATGCACCAGTCCAAGCTGGCCGTGGACACCCGCTCCTTCCCGGTGCTGATGTACGATCCGCGCAAGGGTGAAAAGATCAGCGAACGCCTCAGCCTTCAGGGCAACCCGGCGACCCATGAAGACTTCTACGTCGAGCCCAAGACCGGCGAGGTGTACGACTTCGTGATGTTTGCGCGCAGCGAGGGCCGCTTCTCCAAGCATTTCGACAAGGACGGCAAGCCCAGCCCCACCATCCTCGCCGCCCGCCAGGAGCGCCTCGAAAACTGGCACCTCCTCCAGGAACTCGCCGGCATCCGCTGAAGCCGGATCCGGCCGCCCCCGGTGGGGCAATACGAGAGTCCTCGCGTTCGCGTGTGGAGTCCCCGCCAGCCCGACTTCCCGGTTGCCCAAACCGACAACAGCGGGACGGGTCCCTTGCGGCTCCGCTGCCCGCCCGGACGTTCCATCGCAAGGCGTCACCAACCCGCCGGCTTCCGTTCCCCCCGATTTCTGAACCGCAGCGCAGCGCAGTTGACGTTTGCCCACCGGGCGCGCGGCGGCCATTGTCACTGGACCGAGGCGTTGGCGCGCGCTCTCCCGGCATCCGATTGCCACGACGGGAGCTGTAACCCGGGCCCGGGCCTGGCCATCATCACGACATGAACATGCGTTGTCCCACCACCTCCCGCGTCTCCCTGTTGGCTGTTGCAGCCGCCATCATCACCTGTTCCGCCACGAGAGCTGCGGGCCCACTTGCGGTGGCCAATGGCTCCTTCGAACTGCCCGCGACCACGTTCGTGGATCCGCGCATCACCGACTGGACCAAGACGCCCCAGCCGGACTGGTTTCAGCCGCAGGGCGGCATGACGTGGGACCAGCTCAGCGGCGTCTTTGCCAACACCGCCGTGGGCGCTCCCAGCCACATCGCCAATCTCGACGGATCCCAGGCGGCGTTTTTGCTGGCCATTCCGCAGGCCGGATTCACCCAGGTTCTGGCGTCCCGCTACGAATCCGGCCTCCAGTATTCGCTGACGGTGGCCATGCGGGCCGGAGGCAACATCGCCGAGGGGGACTCACTGAGGCTCGGGCTGTTCTATCTCGATGATGCGATGAACCCGGTGAGTGTTGCGTCCACCCTGGTCCGCTACACGCCGGCGGACCTGCCACAAGGCGCGTTGCTCCACGACCGGGGGGTGATGTCCGGCCTGATCACCCCGGGTGCCGATGCCGAGGGACGCAACATCGGACTTCAGATCATCGCCGCCGGTGGAGACGGCACCGGATATTGGGACCTGGACAACGTCCGCGTCGAGGCAGTTCCCGAACCCGGCACTTGGGCGCTGCTGGGACTCGGGCTCATCGGGTGGCTGGCCGCCGGGCGGCGCCGGATGGCCCAACGGTGATGGGTTCCCTACGAGAGGCCCCTCGGGCAACGCGACGGCGGAATGCCGGCTCAATCCGATCGTCGCTTGCCGCCATGACGGCGATGGTGGCGGCGTTCTGCGCCGCCGCGGCACCGATCCCCATTCCGGTGCCGAACGCATCCTTTGAGTTTCCCGCAACACCGTTCGTCAGTCCCAGCGTGGCCGAGTGGCAGCGGACGCCCAAGCCCCCCGACTACGATGACGAGACCAACTTCGCATGGGACCTGGCCGCCGGAGTATTCCTCAATCCAGGCCCGGGTCAGGATGGCCACAAGGAGAACGCGGAGGGCCGCCAGGCGCTGTACCTCTTCGCCGTGCCTGGCAATGGCATCCTGTTGGACGGCACCGGGCCCGCCGGGGCGTTTCCGGCAATCTATGAACCCGGAAACGCCTACACCTTGACCGTGGCCCTGATCGGAGGTGGCGGCAACATGCTGGAGGGCACATCATTAAGGCTTGTGCTCCATGCCGTCACGGATGCGGGCGAACGCCTGACCGTGGCTTTCGATGAGATTCTGCATTCGGCGCAGCGGTTCCCGACCCTGACCCGATTCGTGGACGTTGCGGTGACCGTACCGCCGGTTCTGCCCGGGGATCCGTGGGCGGGCAGGCCCTTGGGCATAGGCCTGTACTCCGCCGTTCAAGCCGGCTCAGGTCTTGAGGGGGGCTATTGGGATGTGGACAATGTGCGACTGACCGCTTTCCGACCTGCGGAGTTGCGGATCACGCCGGTCGCCGGAAGTGAGACGCCGCGGATCACCTGGGCCGGTGAGGCGGGACTTTGGTATCAGGTCCAGACCTCGGACCACCTTGACGCATGGTCCGATTGGGACGCGCCGCTTGCCGGGACGGGCGAGCCGCTCACGGTCCGCCTGCCCACGGATTTCACCGGGCCGCTATACGTTCGCGTTCGTCTGGTCAATTGGTGATCCCGGCGCTCCAATGCCACGCACTTTCCACCAGGGCGGGAACCGGCGGAACGCGCCGCACACCGCCGGCTTCACGATGATCGAATTGCTGGTGGTGATCGCCATTCTTGGGGTGCTTGCCGCCCTGTTGCTCCCCTGCCTCGCCGCTGCCGCGAGTGCCGGCCGGCGTGCGGCCTGCCTGTCCAACCTTCGCCAGATCGGACTCGGCATCCAAGCGTACGCCGCCGATTACGAGAACCGGATTCCGTTGGGTCCTCAGGCACCGCCATTCACCAGTCCGGCGAGCTTCTATCCGTCCACGGGCGCCCCAACGAGCCTGCTGTCGCTGCAAACCGGGCGACCGGTGGGACTGGGACTCCTGCTGGCCAGTCATCTTGCCGCTCAACCGCGCGTGCTGTTCTGCCCCGGGGCCGATCAACCGCTCGATGCCGGGGAGGAACTGTCGCGGGTGGGTCGTTCCCAGGCGCAGGGGAGTTACTATTACCGCCATGGCAGCAACCCGCAGCTCTTCGACACCCCGGCTGGAAACGGGGCGATGCAAACCCGCCTCGATCATCCCGGATTCAACCGCCAGGGCCAGCCCCTGCGGGCGCTGGCGCTCGACACCCAGTTCCTGAGCCCGCCGGATCTGGTGAACTTCAATGTCCGCCCGCGCACCCACCATCGGCAGTCGTTCGTGAACATCCTCTTCACGGACGGGCATGCCGTGTCCCGGTCCAATCGCGATGCCCGCTACACGGTGGACCTTCGGGAGTACGGCGACATTCGGGCGGCGTTTGACCGGATTCTCGGAGTGCTCGAAAGGGCGGACGCCGCCCCCTGAATCCCGTTCCGGCTCAGGATCCCCGGCGGTGCAGTGCGCGGTGAATGCGAACGCACTGCCGGAGGAGCGGGCCCATGTGGTCGAGCGGCATCATGTTCGGGCCGTCACTCGGCGCCCGGTCCGGGTCCGGATGCGTCTCGATGAAGAGACCGTTCGCTCCGGCCGCCACGGCACAGCGGGCCAGCACGGGTGCAAACTCCCGCTGCCCCCCGGATCGGTCACCCCCACCCCCCGGAAGCTGGACCGAATGAGTCGCGTCAAAGACCACCGGATATCCGAGGCGCGCGAGAATGGGCAGCGAGCGCATGTCGGCGACCAGGTTATGGTAGCCAAAGGTGGTCCCGCGTTCGGTCAACAGCAGCCCGGGATTTCCGGACGAGCACGCCGACCGGGCCTTGGCGACCACTGCCCGCATGTCTTCGGGTGCCAGGAATTGCCCCTTCTTGATGTTGACCACCGCCCCGGTGGCCACCGCGGCCTCGATCAAGTCCGTCTGGCGGCAGAGGAAGGCGGGGATCTGCAGGGCGTCGCACACCTGGCCGGCCGTTGCGGCCTCCTCCGCGGTGTGGACATCGGTGAGCACGGGAACTCCCAGACGGCCGCGAATCCGTTCCAGGATTCGCAACCCCTCCTCCAGTCCGGGGCCGCGAAAGGACGTTCCGGAGGTGCGGTTGGCCTTGTCATAGCTGGCCTTGAACACGAACGGGATCTCCAGCGTTGCGCAGAGCGCCTTCATCCGGCGGCCAATCCGCAGGCACAGCGCCTCATCCTCCAGCACGCAGGGGCCCGCAATCAGGAAAAGTCGCCCTGGCTGCCTGAGGTCACGCCAAAGGCGCATCGTGGAATCCGACACCGCGTCAGGCTAGGTGGCCGATGCCCGTCGGGCGATATCGAATCAGCGATGCCCGGAGCGCGGAACGCCCTGGGCCCGCGCGGGTCGAGACGCCCAGGGCCAGCCACCCAGGCCGGAGCGCGGCCCTATGGCCGGACATTGATGGCGTGTCTGAGACAGTAGGCCCCGTTGACCACGTACTTTTGCGCCCAGTGCTTGAGCCCGGACCGCTCGCTTGTTGTCAGTGGGCGTTTCACCACCGCCGGCGAACCCACCACGAGGGAACCCGGCGGCACGTGCATGCCCTGCGGCACCAGGGTGTTGGCCCCCACCAGGCATTGGTTCCCGATGACTGCGCCATCGAGAATCGTTGCCCCCATCCCGATCAGGCACTCGTCCCCCACCGTGCAGGCGTGCACGATCGCCGAATGCCCGATGGTCACCCAGGACCCAACCACGCAGGGAAAATCGTCCGCCAGATGCAGCACCGCGTTGTCCTGCACATTGGTGTGATGCCCCACCACGATCCGGTTGATGTCACCGCGCAACACGGCGCCGTACCAGACGCTGCTGGCGTCCCCCAGGGTGACGTCACCGATCACCACGGCCGTCGTCGCAATGTACACATCGCGCCCGAGCGTGGGCGATTTTTGGAGAAAGGTGTCCAAGCGGGCTTCCAGTGCGTCCACACGTCGAGACTCTCGTCTGATCGGGGGACCATCAATCCCGCAAAACGAACAGCGCGGGCCGGGCCAGGCGCGGCTCCGCCCCTTCGACCGGTGGGGTAAAGGTCCCTGTGCCAGCGTGTGGAGTCCCCACAGGCCCGGCTCGCGGTTGCACGTTCGGTTCGTGGGAGCCTTGCCCCGCCCGCAGGCTCGCCGACCCCACTGCGGGCCGCGCCAATGCGAAGCAAAGTCTGCCCCGCGCTGCCTTGCACCCGCCACCCGGTTGCGTTCAGCGTCCGGCGGTGTCGCTGACCGTCCTTGAGATCCTCCGTCGCAGCACGGAGTTCCTGGAAGCACGGGGTGTCGAATCCGCGCGGCTCAACGCCGAGCTCATCCTGTCCCATGTCCTGCGCCAGCCACGCCTGCGGCTGTACCTGGAGTTTGACCGGGTGGTGGGCGCCCCGGAGACCGCCGCGGTGCGGGATCTGGTGCGGCGGCGGGGCCGCAGGGAGCCGCTTCAGCACCTCACGGGAACTGCCGCATTCCTCGGGCACGAACTGCGGGTCGGTCCGGAAGTCCTGATCCCGCGCCCGGAAACAGAGCGGCTGGCACAACTCGCGATCGAACGCCTCCGGAGGCCCGACGCCTCGGCGACACCGCGGGTGCTGGACTTCGGCACCGGCTCCGGCTGCCTCGCCATCGCGATCGCCGCCGCAATTCCCGCAGCCGAAGTCCACGCCCTGGAGCTCTCCGTGCCGGCACTGGACCGCGCACGGGAGAACGCGCGTCCCCTGGGAACGGACCGGATCGCGTTTCATTGCGGGGACGGTTTCGCCGCGTTGCCCGACGGGGAGGGGGAACCCCGGCGCGGCTTTGATCTGCTCGTTGCGAATCCGCCCTACATCCCCACGGCGGACATCGGGTCGCTTGACCCGGAGGTGCGGGACCACGAGCCGCGGCTCGCGCTGGATGGGGGTCCGGACGGACTGAGCTTTTTCCGACGGCTCGCGGTGGAGGCCTCGCACCGGATGCGCCGCCCGGGGTGCCTGATGCTGGAGTTCGGGGATGGGCAGGCGGCGGCGGTGCGGGAACTCTTCACCAACACCGCATGGACGGTGGAACGGGTCGAGAAAGACTTGTCCGGCCGGGACCGCATTCTCATCGTGACCCCGCTTCCGGCGTCACGCGTCCCACCCGGGACCTGACCCGGGCGCGCACTGCAACCCGGTCATGGACAGCTTCATCATTCAGGGCGGCACGCCGTTGCGCGGCGAGGTCACCATCAGCGGCTCCAAGAACGCCGTTCTTCCCATCCTGGCCGCCACGCTGCTGACCGGCGACACCTGCATCGTCCGGCGCGTGCCCGACCTGAGCGACGTGGCATTCATGTTGAGCATCCTCAAGTCGCTCGGCGCGTCGGTGTCGCGCGAGGGCGATGTCGTGACCGTGCGTGCCGCCAAAATCCGCGGCTTCGGGGACTACGAGCTGATCCGGAAGATGCGGGGCAGCATCTGCATCCTCGGTCCGCTCCTCGGGAGGTTGCGCGCGGCGAGCGTCTCGCTTCCCGGGGGCTGCGTGATCGGAACCCGCCCGATTGATCTCCACCTCAAGGGCCTGACCGCCCTTGGCGCGCGCATTCGGATCGAGGGTGGTTACGTGCATGCCAAGGTTCGACGCCTGTCTGGAACCACCATTTTTCTCGGGGGCCGCGCCGGCCCGACAGTCCTCGGCACGGCCAACATTCTGATGGCGTCGGTGCTGGCGGACGGCGTGACCGTGATCGAGAGCGCGGCCTGCGAACCGGAAGTCGCCGACCTGGCCGGCTTCCTCGTGGCCATGGGGGCCCGCATTGGAGGCATTGGGAGCCCGACGCTGACGGTGACCGGCGTGCCGGAGCTCCATGGGACCCGGCACGAGGTGATTCCGGACCGCATCGAGGCCTGCACCTTCCTCTGCGCCGCGGCTGCGACCCGGGGCGATGTCACCTTGCATGGGGCGCGTCCCGAACACTTTGCCGCCGTGCTCGACAAGTTGCGGGAGGCCGGTGTGACGGTGGAGCGGACCGGATCCGCCCTGCGGGTGAGCCGCCGGGGTCCGCTCAAGCCCGCCGATGTGACCACACAACCCTATGCAGGATTTCCCACCGACGTGCAGGCACAATTCATGGCGCTTATGACATTGGCGTCAGGCATCAGTGTGATCACCGAGCGGATTTTCGAATCCCGGTTCATGCATGTCGCGGAACTCCTGCGGTTGGGCGCGGACATCGCCATTGAGGGACCCAACGCAATCGTGAAGGGAGGGCGCACCCTGAGCGGCGCTCCGGTGATGGCCAGCGATCTCCGGGCCAGTGCCGCCCTGGTGATTGCCGGACTGGCCGCGCGCGGGTCCACGCAGGTCCATCGCATCTACCATCTGGACCGCGGCTATGAGCGGATGGAGGACAAGCTGCGGGGTCTTGGAGCGCGCATTGAACGGGCGGCCGGTGAGTGAGGGCCTTCCCCGGCGCGGAGACTGTATGTGGGTTGGCCAATTGTGCGGTTCAGAGGCTTGCCATCGAATATTCATTTCGGTAATAACGCAAAGGCAGCGTGGTTCGGTCAGGCCCCAGACTGTCCATCACCCCGCATTCTCAGCACGGCCGCCCCCCTAGGCAACTTATGGACACCCGATTCCTTCGCACCTCCGGCCTTGCGGCCGTCACCATCATGTTGGGCCTCCTGAGCGACGCCCTCGCCGCCGCACCCCGGCAAATCTGGCAGATTGGGGAAAATGCCCCACCCGGCGCCTCGGGAAGCGCGCTGCACGGCGAATTCAGCCAGGAGAATGGGAGGAACGATGCGCCGCCCGGCCTGGTCACCCGGGTGTCTGGAGATCCGCAGTTCAACGCCGGGAACAATCCTGGGGCGGACAACGACTACTATTTTGCCGGCAACTACCCGGCCGGGTTCAACCAGCTGGGTGCCCCGCTTGCCGTCCCATTCGATGAACCGTGGACCGCCTGGGAGCGGGCCCACACCGTCGGCGACCGGACGAACCGGATGCACTTCCACCTGGACGCCGGCCAGGTGACCGGAGGCGGCACCTGGACGCTTCGCGCCGAGTACGCCTCCGGTGGCTTCATGATCAACGGGGTCGTGCAGTCCGGATTTGGCACTCACGACCTCGTGGTCCGTTTTCGCAACGGATCGGGCGCGGCAACCCAGCTGTATTCCGGACGCCTCACCGCATCAACCGAACTCGTGCTCAACTTCACCCCGGGCCAGGTGAATGCCACGGCAGGGCCCAACTCGATCGAATTCGTCCGCACCGGACCCGCGCAATCGGGCTACAGCTACTGGCTCATCTACGACTATGTCCAGCTCAGCGCTCCCGCCGGCAACAACGCCGCCCCGATCGCCGCGGTGGTGCCGGATCAGAATCTCCCGGAGTTGACCCCGCTCGCCCTGAACTTGAACGGACCACGCCTCAATCAGCCCGGAACCATCGCCTACGCCTTCGGGGATTCCATCACCGCCGGTGCTTCGGCGTCGCCGGCGTCGGTCAATTCCTGGCTGGCCCGTGCCGCGGAATCGCGGGGCTGGCCGCTGACCAATCTGGCCTACAGCTCCGCATGCATTCCGGACATCAACTGGCAGCTCATGCCCGGCTTTCGGGTGACCAATAACAGCTTCCACGGCGGCCAGCCGGTGCGCTCCCCGGACGTGATTGCTCCGACGCAGGCGTCCATGCTCCTGACAGGTTACAACGACGGGCGCGATGGCTTCGGCCGGCCCACCCAGACCGCCTATCAAAACTTCTACCGCTCCAGCTTGCGTCATGCGGCCGCGTACCTGGCCATTCCCACCTCCCGCAAGACCTACGCCCAGGCGGCGTCCGCCTCCGGCACGTGGCAGCCGTACGCCCAGTTTGGGGGCAATATGGGGCGGACAGCCACCGCGAACGGGAGCACGCTGACGTTCTCCGGACTTTCAGGGAGCGCCATCTACATCGGATATCTGGCGACGGCGCAAACGGACATGGGCTCCTTTACGGTGACCGTGGATGGCATCCCAAGGGGCGTGGTGCCGTGCACCGGAGCCTTCGGCAATCGCAACGCCCGGCACGGCAATCCATCCAGTTCGCCCATACCCCACAACGTCGGCACGTCCGGCGACGGACGCATCTGGGCCTCACCGCTCCTGTACCGGATTTCGGGCCTGAGCGAGGGCGCACACACGGTGGTGGTTACGGCGACAGTCAGCCCACACCCGGTCACCATCCTCTGGGCGGCCGGATCCGCGAGCGCGCGGGCAGGCCTCTCCCGCGGCGATGGACCCTCGGTGTGGGTCGGTGGCACGCTCAAGAGCACACCCGTAGGCTACCTCGTGGGCAGTGAGGAGGGCATGGCCGTCCTGACCGGGATCCAGTCCGAGATCTGCGCGGAGCTGGCTGGCGACGGCCTTCATGTGCAGCACGTGCGGGCCGGGGATTACTTCGATCCCTCGACGGGCATGTGGACGGATAACGTCCATCCCAACAACGTCGGGCATGCCCAGATCGCCACGGCGTTCATCGAGAAGTTCGTCGCTCCGGGCTCGGATGCCGAAACGCCCTCCGGGGCGCTGACCTACTCGCTTCTGAACGGGCCATCGGGGATGACCGTGAGTTCGGATGGCCGCCTTTCCTGGACGCCCACCGAGGCGCAGGGACCTTCCACCCAGACGGTGCGGGTGCGGGTGACCGACGCCGGGCCGAATCCCCAAAGCGCCACCAGTGAATTCACCGTGAGCGTCCGCGAGGTCAACGCGCCGCCGGTGCCTCAGGTGATTCCTGACCGCATCCTTGCCGTGAACACGTCCCTGACCGTGCAGCTGGCCGCCAACGACCCCGACCTGCCACCCAACAGTCTCACCTACCAGCTCCTCTCGGGCCCGCCAGGCCTGCAAATCACCCCGGGTGGATTTGTCACCTGGAGCCCCGGATCCGGGCAGCAACTCGACAGCTATCTCGTCGAGTATCGCGTGACCGACAATGGAACACCGCCGTTGAGTGCGACCGGGGAATTCACGGTGGTTCTCTCACAGAGCGCCCCAGAAATTCCAGAGGTCCCAGAAGCCCCGGAAGCACCTCAGTCGCCAGGGACGATCCGCTCGGTCTGGACGATCGGGGTCAACGCGCCGCCCAATATCACCGGTGGCACGCTCTACGCGGAGTTCAGTCCTCAGAACAACATCAACGACCTGCCCCCCGGAGCCGTCACCCGGATCCCCGGGGACCCGCAATACAATCCGGCAAACAACCCGGGTGCCGATGACGATCACTATTTCGCAGGTGTCTATCCCGCCGGTTTCAACCGGCTCACGCAACCCCTGACGGTCCCGTTTGACGAACCGGACATCGCCTGGGAGCGGGCGCACACCCTGGGTGATCGCACGAACCGGTTCCATTTCCATCTCCATCCCACCCAGGCTGCCGCAACCACTGTTCTGCGCCTCGCGGTCGAGTTTGCCGGGGGCGGATGGATGATCAACGGGGTGGTCCAGCCGGGCTTTGCCGACCACGACATGGTGATCCGCTTCCGGAATGGCGCTGGAATGGCGACCCAGATCTACGCCGGACGGATCTCGCGACAAACCGAACTCATCCTGGACTTCACCGCCAGCTCCGTGTCGGCGACCTCAGGGGCCAATTCGATTGAGGTGGTCCGGACGGGTCCCTTGGGAACTACGGGGTATTCCTACTGGATTCAGTATGACTACATGGAATTATCAGTGCCCGAGTCTGAAAATCCGGGTCTGGGCAGCTCGGCACCCACCCGCAACGACTGGCAGCTGGGCTTCAATGCACCGCCGTCGGCGCCGGTCGCCTCGACCTACGCCGAGTTCAGTGAGCAGAATCACCGGAATGACGCGCCGCCCGGTCTGGTCACACGCATTCCCGGGGACCCGCAATTCAACCCCGCGGCCAATCCAACCGCGGACAATGATTTCTATTTCGCCGGCATTTATCCGGCCGGTTTCAACGGCCTGACCGCCCCCCTGAACGTCCCGAATGATGAACCGTTCAGCGCCTGGGAACGCGCGCTGTCCATCGGCGACCGGACCAACCGCGCTCACTTCATCCTGAGTCCCACACACACCGCAGCCGGAGCCAGATTGCGCCTCAGTTTCGAATTCCCCGGCGGCGCTCTCGCCATCGGTGGGGTGGTCCAGCCCGGGTTCTCGGAGCACGACATGGTGGTGCGATTCCGCAATTCCGCGGGCGTGTCCACCGTGGTGTATTCCAATCGCGTCAGCGCGCCCACGGAGGTGTCGCTGGAGTTCCCGGCCTCGGCACTTGGCGCGACCCCCGGTCCGAACACTCTGGAATTTGTGCGCACGGGTCCCGTTGGCTCGGGGGTTTCCTACTGGATCTTGTTCGACTACGTGCGCATTCAGTCGCTCGTGGGATCCACCTCACCCTCCGTGGCGCTCACCAGCGGGCCCCGCCCTGCGGCCGCTGGTATCCCAATCGCCCCGGCGGCTCCGCCGGCGTACGAAGTGTCGCTCGGCACGGTGGAATCCGGTTCCGAACGTCATCTCACCATCACCTACACCCGCCCGAACCCGCCACCCGCCGGTTGGGTGGACCGGGCCGAAGCGTCGGAAGATCTCCTCACCTGGTTTCCGACCCCCACCACGGTGCTCAACGTTGAGTCCGGAGACGGATGGCAGACGGTCACGCTCCAGGACGACATCCCGCTGCCCGAGGACGGGTCTCGCTTCCTTCGCATCCGGGGTACGCCACAGACCTGGATCCCCGGTGCGGACGAAGGCTTGACCGGGCGGTGATTGCACGGCGCCGACGGTGGCCCCGAAGCGTCCGCCAGCCAGTGCGCCAGCCCGGGGCTCGTCAGCAGGACCCCCCCGGGCTAGGGTCACGCAATGCGCGCCCGGTCCGATGCCCTGTTTGCCACCGCCCTCGACTACTTCCCCGGTGGCGTCAATTCGCCGGTGCGCGCATTCCGCGCCGTGGGCGGCTCGCCGTTCTTCGTCGAGTCGGCGGCGGGTGCCCGACTGACGGATGCTGATGGCAACCGCCTGTTGGACTACGTGGGCACCTGGGGTCCGGCCATTCTGGGGCATGCTCATCCCGCGATCACGGCAGCCATCCGGGAGGCGGCGGAACGCGGAACGAGCTTTGGGACCCCTCATGCAGGGGAACTGAAACTGGCCGGAGCCATTCGGCGATTGGTCCCGGGTGTCCAGAAACTGCGCTTCTGCAACTCGGGAACCGAGGCCTGCATGACCGCCATCCGGCTCGCCCGGGGAGTCACGGGGCGGGACGTCATCGTCAAGTTTGACGGCTGTTATCATGGGCATGCGGACAGCCTGCTTGTGAAGGCGGGTTCCGGTGCGTTGACGCATGGGCAGCCCGACAGCGCCGGGGTGCCATCCGAACTGGCAAAGCTGACGGTGGTCCTTCCCTACAATGACGCGGACGCCCTGAATGCGCTCTTCACGCGCAAGGGGTCCGAGATCGCGGCGGTCATTGTTGAGGGCGTCCCCGCCAACGCCGGACTGTACCTGCCAAAGCCGGGCTTCTACGAAGCCTTGCAGCGGCTTTGCCGCCAACATGGGGCCCTGTTTGTCTGCGACGAGGTCATGACCGGGTTCCGCCTGGGCCCCGACGGTGCGCAGGGTCGCTTCGGACTCGAACCGGACCTCAGCTGTTTTGGCAAGGTCATTGGCGGCGGCCTGCCCGTCGGCGCCATCGGGGGCCGGGCAGATGTCATGGACCGGCTGAGTCCGGTGGGACCGGTCTACCAGGCGGGAACCCTCAGCGGGAACCCCCTGGCCATGGCCGCCGGGTTGGCGGCGCTGGAGACGTTGGAGTCCGCCGACGGATACGCCCACCTCGAATCGCTGGGCGCCCAGCTTGAATCCGGAATGAACGAGGCGGCCCGCCGGGCCGGAATCGCCCTCCAATGGCAGCGCATTGGCTCGATGTTCTGCGGATACTTCACCAACCTGCCGGTCCATCATCTGGGTGACGCCCTTCGATGTGATCGGGACCGCTTCGCACGTTTTTTTCACGGGATGCTCGACGCCGGAGTTTATCTGGCGCCCTCCCAGTTCGAAGCCGGTTTCCTGTCCACCGCCCACACCCCGGGCGACATCGAGGAAACGATTCGCGCCGCCTCCGACGTCTTCCGGCGGCTCTGATCAGAACGGCGGAGTTGAGGGCCCGACCGCCGCCTCCAGAAAGGACGCGATCCGCAGCTCACTCCAGTATTCGCCCGGATGACGGCCACCTCCCACAAATCCGACGTGGCCGCCGTGATCCGTGATCTCCACCGTCAGCCGGGGATTTTTCGCCGCGTCCTGACGCGGATGGCACTCCGGTGTCAGGAACGGATCATCCGCCGCGTTCAGAACGAGCGTCGGCACCCGGATTCCCGACAGAAAACGCAATGCCGAGCAACGTTCCCAGTAGTCGGCCGCATCCCGAAATCCATGCAGCGGCGCGGTGAACCGGTCGTCAAAATCCAGGAAATTCCGGATCGCGGCCCGGTCCACGACCGGAATGATCGCTCCAAATTGCCGGCGCTTGGCATCCATGCGGTGACGCAACGAGTCCAGAAACCGGCGCAGATAGATCCGGTTGACCGATGCGTCCAGCCGCAGCGCCGAGGCTCGGAGATCGCAGGGGACCGAAACGGCAACTCCCGCGACCACCCGGGCCCCCTCGGGACGGCCCTCCCCCAGGAACTTGAGGGTGAGATTGCCGCCCAGGCTGAACCCGCACACGGCAACCGTGGCATGGCCGCGGCCGGCGATGCCCGACACCACCGCCGCCAGATCCTCCGAGGCGCCGCTGTGGTAGGATCGCGGCAGCCGGTTTGGCTCGCCTGAGCAACCGCGGAGATTCCAGGCCACCACATCCCACGCACGACGATTCAATGCCCGGGCCAACCCGCGCACATACCCACGGCGGCTGTCCCCCTCGAGGCCATGCGCGATGATCACCACGCGCGACGCCCCAACGCGATGCCAGTCGAGGTCCAGAAAATCGCCGTCCGGAAGCTCGAGTCGCTCCCGGACCGGGGCTCCGGCGACGACACGGCGGAACGCCGAGGCCCAGACCGTCTGCGCGTGTCCCCCCCGCAGCCACCACGGCGGACGGTAGGGTGGCACGCCGGCAAGCCCCAATGCTGCGGCCGCACCGGGCATCGGAATCAGGCCCCGTAGGCGGCCAACGGAATGCCGGTCCGCACCCGGATCCATGCCAGCAGGAGCAGCGCCAGCTTGTGCGGCCTGCCCAGGCGGACGGGCTCCGGGGATAGCACCGGGTACCCGCGTCGCTCCAGTCGGCGCAACAGGCTCCAGTACACCGAGGCCATCAGCTCGGCAGCGACCATCGAACGTCGCTCCGAGGGCGGCAGGTGCTCCCGGGCCAGTCGGTAATGGTTTCGCGCCCGAAGTGCGAACGCCGAGGCCAGCTCCCGGAAACCCCGCGAATCCCGCCCGGCCAGGATGTCCTCCGCGCTCACCCCGAACCGGCTCAATTCCTCCCCGGGAAGATAGACCCTGCCCCGCTGGGCATCGTTGCCGACATCGCGGAGGACATTCGTGAACTGCAACGCCTTTCCGAGCGCATCCGCATAGTCGCGGCAGCGCGGGTCGCGATAGCCAAATATTTCGATGCTCAAGAGCCCGACCACCGACGCCACGCGATAGCAGTACTCCTCCAACTCCGCATAGGTTGCATACCGCCGCCGGTCGAGGTCGGATTCCACACCCACGATCAGTTCATCAAACAAACGACAGGGCAGCCCGTACTGCTCGATGAACGGCTGCAACTCCCGGATCACCGGATGGCCCGGAGGCTCCCCGGCACAGGCGCGCACAATGTCGCTTCGCCATTCGCCCAAAGCCGCCCGCCGCGCCGCCACCGGCTGGGACTCATCGTCGGCGATGTCATCCACCTGGCGGCAGAACGCATACAGGGCGCTCATCGCCGCACGTCGGTCGGGCGGCAGGACAACAAACGCCAGCGCCAGGTTGGAGGCACTTTGGCGGGTGATCTGTTCGCTGACCCCTGTGCTCACAGAATGGTCGGGTCCACCCCGCCGGCCCCCGCCGGCGGCAGGCCGCCGGTTTCCGCCCGGGTCGGGTTCGTGGGCCGGCGCTCACGGCGCCGGCGCCGGCGCCGGCGTCCCGAGCCCGCCGAACGGTCCGACACCTCGCCCTCGACCAGCACCCCGCGACGGCGCGCACCCGGCGGCTTGCGCAGGAACACCGCCCAGATCACCGACAGGGCCAGCACCGCAAACACCGCCGCCAGCACGGGCATCAGCCCGCGCAACGACCCCTGGGCCTCGGCCGGCAACCCCTGGGGCAGGAGGGCGGAGTCCGGCAGGGCTCCCAGCAGCATGCGGTCCACAGACATCATCTGGCGATTGAGCCTGAGGGTGGGTCCGACTCCTCGTCAACGATGCCGTCCACCCGCAGGTTCAGACGGCTCATCCGGTAGCGCAGCGCATGCCGGGACAGCTCCAGGTGCTGGGCGGCCCGGGACAGCTGGCCGCCGCTGCGTTGGAGGGCCGCCATGATCAGATCGCGCTCGAACTGTACCAAGGCCTCCGCAAGCGAGCCCCCCGGCAACTCCGGGGACGACGAGCCCACGCGGCCCGAAACCGGAGCCAGCCCTTTGCGCAACCGCGACTCCACCTCGAAGTCGGGCAGGCTGGTTGCCTGAATCTCGGTGCCGGTCTCCAGGATGACGGCCCGCTCCATCACGTTGCGGAGTTCACGGACGTTGCCCGGCCAGGAGTGTGCCAGCAGGGCCGCCTGCGCCGCGGCACTGATGCCGGTGACCGGACGTCCGAGGCGCAGCGCGAAATGCCGGAGAAAAAATTCCGCAAGCAACAGGATGTCGCGCCCGCGCTCCCGGAGTGGTGACGGGCGGAACTGGATGACATTCAGCCGGTGAAACAGGTCCTCCCGGAAGTCCCCCTTCTGGATCGCCTCCACAATGTTGCGGTTGGTCGCCGCGATCAGGCGCACATGGACCTTGAGTTCCTGCGTGCCGCCCACCCGGGAGAACGAGCCATCCTCCAGAAACCGCAACAGCTTCGCCTGGAGCGGCCGGCTCATGTCCCCGATTTCGTCGAGAAAGATGGTGCCGCCGTCCGCCTCCTCCACGAGACCCCGCTTGGTCCGGTGCGCGCCCGTGAAGGCACCCCGCTCGTATCCGAAAAGCTCGCTTTCCAACAGGGTCTCGGGGATCGCCGCGCAGTTCAGTCGGACGTACGGGTGGGGTGCCCGCTGGCTCAGGGCGTGCAACGCTCCCGCGATCAACTCCTTGCCGGTGCCGCTTTCCCCGAGGATGAGCACGGTCGCATCCGTCGGGGCCACGGTCTGGATCAACTGCCGCAGTTCACGGACCTTCGGGGCCTCGCCGATCAGATGGTCGAGGCGGTACGGCTCGCCGGCCCGGGCGCGGAGCGCGGCATTCTCCGCCATCAGTCGGTGCCGTTCCGCACAGCGTTGAACCGCATGAATGAGTTCGCCCGGCTCGAACGGCTTTCCAAGGTAGTCCACCGCTCCGTTCTTGATGGCCTCCACCGCCAGGCGGGGGGTGGCGTAGGCCGTGATGATCAGCACCGGCAGACCCGCATGCCGCTTCACCACCTCCTTGAGGAACTCGTAGCCGCTCATCCCTCCGAGGCGCGCGTCGGTGATCACCAGGAACACCTCCTCGTCCGCCAGGCGCTTGAGGGCCGCCTCGGCGGACTCCGCGAGCAGCACCTCGTACCCCTCGTCGCGGAGCACCGTCTCGAGGGTCAGACGCATGTTTTTCTCGTCATCCACGACGAGGAGCGGGGGAAGCTTCATTTGCGGACGCGCATGAGGGCGCGAGCCGGGAATCGAATCGTGAATTGGGTGCCCTTTCCAAGCTCCGATTCCACCTCCACGGTGCCGCCATAGATCTCCGTGTTGTGCCGCACGATGGCAAGCCCAAGGCCGGTGCCCCGCTCCTTGGTCGTAAAATACGGCTCAAAGACCTGGTCCAATTTCTCCGGCGAGATCCCGGGACCGTCGTCACGGACGGTGGCGATCACCGAGAAGTCCGCACCGGTCCGCGTGGACAGATGGATCTCGCCCCGCCCCCCCATCGCCTCGCGCGCATTGGTCAGCAGGTTCGCGAACACCTCGGCGAAATGGGCGCGTTGCCCGAGCAGCTGCGGGAGGCCCGGCTCGAAGCTTCGATGCACCCGGATATCGAAGCGCGCCGCCGCCGGCAGCACCGCCTCCACCGCCCGATCGAGCTCCTCGTTGAGCTGCACCCGCTCCACCCGCCCTTCCGCCAGCCGGGCATATCCCATGAGTTCGGTGATGATCCGGTCGGACCGGTTGACCTCCTCCCGGATGATGCGGATCTGCTGGGTGATGGTCTTGCCCTCCTTGACGGTGCGCTGGAGGGTGAATGCGGCGTTGTTGATGATGCCGAGGGGATTCTTGAGCTGGTGGGCGATTTCCGCCGCGAGCCGGCCCGCAGCCTCCAGTTGCTGCTGCTTGATCTGGAACTCACGTCCCTCCCATTCCCGCTGCCGCTGGCGGTCCACCAGCACCTGGATGCCCGCGCAGCAGGCGGTCATGAGCACCAGCAGCAGCAGGCGCAGCACGAGGGACTCGGTCACCGGCAGGTCGGACTCGTCAAAGATGCCTCCCGTCACGGTCCCCCGCCCCGTCCCCCGGATCAGTTCCTTCGCGCTCTCCGTCGCCATCAGTTCGAGCAGCCCGGCCACGAGGTAGAGCGCGCTGACGATGAGATTGACCGCCACCTGGACGTCAGCGTGCGGGATGATGGCGGCATTGCGAACCACCAGACCGAGGAAAACCCAATACAGCGCGCTGTCGAAGCCCCCCATCACCACCACCAGCAGCGACAGCATGGCCGCATCCAGCACGGCCATGATGTAGGTCACCCGGACCACGAGCCGGGGTGAAACCTCGTCCATGCCCCAGAGGATCAGACCGGCCCCGACATTGAGGGCGAAGTACAGCAGGAAGAATGTGCGGATGTAGACCGGCACGTCCTCGTTCATCGGCGTCAGAGCCGAAAACCAGTCCGTGAAGAAGAGCGCGATGAGCAGGAACACCAGCACCACCGCCTTGACCGGCAGGCCCACGCCACGCTCCACAAAGCGGATCCGACGCAAGAACACCTCCGGCGGAGGTGGGGGCGTCGAACTCAACGCCCGCAGAGTGTCCGCCCACGACCGCCACCGATTCCAGAACTCGGGCGGCGGCATGGCGGGGTATCCGGGACTCCCGAAGGTTCAGGCGATCCCGGTGAGTTCCCGGGCCCGCGCCGCGATGTCGGCCACCGGCCAGAGGCGACCCAACCCCTCGTACCCGCAGGAGAGCAGTCCTTCCTCCGGCCCCAGGAATTCCGCACCACGCTGCCGCAGCAACGCCACATGGGACTGCGTTGCGGGGTGCTGCCACATGCGACCGTTCATCGCGGGAGCCACCAGCAGGCGCGCCCGTTCGTTCAAGGCCAGGGCCACGCAGGTGAGGGCGTCATCGGCCAGGCCCAGCGCCAGCCGGGCAATCACCTGGGCCGTCGCCGGCGCGATCAGGAGCAGGGACGCCTCGTCCGCCAGCCGGATGTGCGCCGGCTTCCATCCCTCCTCCTCGTCATACAGGTCGGTCACAACCGGGTGCCGCGACAGGGTCTTGAGCGCCAATGGCGTGACGAACCGCTGCGCGTCGGCAGTCATGACCACGTGCACCGCGGCCCCGGCCCGGGTGAGCAGGCTGGCCAGATCCACCGCCCGGTGCGCAGCGATGGAGCCGGTCACACCGAGGACAATCAGCGGGGGGGAGGCCATGAGGTTGGGAGGGAGGCTCAGCGGTTGCGGGAGGCCGGCGCCACCCCCGGCACATACGGACGCCGGAACGCCTCCTCGAAATCGTAGCCGTCCTTGAAGTCCTCCCGCAGATCCGTTTCCGACTTCGACAGGATCCGGTGGGAAATCAGGTTGAAGACGATCTCCCCGAAATCATCGCACGTCCTCACACCCCATGCCTCAAACACCGTGCAGCTCATGGGACCAAACTGCTCAAGGGCGTAGGAGCGGATGCCCTCCAGCAACTCGCGGCCGGTCACGTGGCGTGGCGCCGGCTCTCCACGCCGCAGCAGCAACGCCTGGGTGTGATCCAGCGCCTCGCGCACGAAGTGGTACGCCCCGCGATCATACCGCGAGTCCCGCTCCAACAGCGGCGCCAGGGCCGCATCGAGATCCTGTTTGCCCATGTTCAGCGCGACGATGGAACCGGCAACGGCAGCGGCGGCAGCTCCCGCGGAGGTCGCGACCGGAGCCAGAACTGCGTGGCCAGCCCGGTCAGCACCAGGAACAGCACCAGCGTCAGCGCCCGTCGCTCCCCGGGAGTCAGCACCGTCAACACGATGACAAGATAGCATGACGCCCCCCGGGATAGGAATAGCGCACTTCACCTGCGACTCCCGGGAACAATGGGACTTCAGACCACCACAATGTTCACCAGCTTTCCGGGGACCACGATCACGCGCCGGATCATCCGTCCCTCCAGGAACGGTTGCACCTTCTCCGAACGCAGGGCGGCGGCCTCAAGCCCGGCATCAGACGCCGTCGCGGAGACCCGGAGGAGATCGCGGAGCTTGCCATTGACCTGAACGGGGATCTCCAGCGTGTCCTCCACCAGCAGCGCCGGATCGAAGGCGGGCCAGGCGGCATACGAGAGGGACGGTGTGGGCAGGCCGCTGCTCCGGCCAAGGAGGTCCCAAAGTTCCTCCGCAAGATGCGGCGCCAGCGGGGCAAGCAACTGAAGGAAGGTGCGAAGGACCGCGACCGGCCGCACCTCCCAGGCAATGGCTTCATTGACAAAGATCATCAACGCCGAGATGGCCGTGTTGAAACGCAGGCCCTCAAAGTCCTCGGTCACCTTGCGGATGCAGGCATGCAGCGGCCGCAGATGGAAGGCATCCGGCGGCACCTCCTGGACATTCGCCGCAAGACGAAGCTCCTGCAGCCATTCCTCGGCCCGGTCAGGCTCGACGGCGCACCGCTGCTCAAACGCGGCCTCGCCGGCCTCATCCACAAACAGACGCCACACGCGCCCCAGAAACTTGTAAACCCCCGAAACGCCCTGCGTGCTCCAGGGTTTCACCTCCTGAAGCGGTCCGAGGAACATCTCGTACAGGCGGAAGGCGTCGGCGCCATATTCTGCGAGCACCTCGTCCGGATTCACCACGTTGCCGCGGGACTTCGACATCTTCTGTCCGTCCTCGCCCAGGATCAGCCCCTGGTTGACCAACCGAAAGAACGGTTCCGGGGTCGAGACCTGACCGAGGTCGAACAGCACCTTGTGCCAGAAGCGGGCATACAGCAGGTGCAACACGGCATGCTCCGTGCCGCCGACATACAGGTCCACGCCGGGGGACCCCGGCGGCAGCGCCGACGGTCCCGGCGCCGGAAGCATCCAGTAAGACTCGGACTCGGCGGACACGAACCGGCCGGCATTCCGCGCGTCGAGATACCGGAGGTAATACCAGCAACTTCCCGCCCATTGCGGCATGGTGTTGGTCTCGCGGATCGCGCCATCCGGAAGTTCCACCCAGGACGTCGCCCGCGCGAGCGGCGGGCGTCCATCCGGCGTTGGCTTGTAGTCATCCAGCGGGGGCGGCACCAGCGGCAGGGCATCCTCCGGCACGGACTCATGATGCAATACGCCGTCGCTGTCGGGGCGCCACACAATGGGAAAGGGCTCACCCCAGTAGCGCTGCCGGCTGAACAGCCAGTCCCGGAGCTTGTAGTTCACGGTTCGTGACCCGAAGCCCCGGGCCTGCAGCCACTCGGTGATCCGACGCCGGGCCTCCGGAGAGGGCAGTCCATCCAGGGAGAACGATTCCGTGGAAGAATTCACCGCAACACCGTCACCCGTGAATCCGCGCCAATCCGTGCCCGCCGGCGGCTCGACCACCTGGCGCACGGGCAGTCCAAACTTCCCGGCGAATTCCAGATCGCGCGTGTCGTGCCCCGGGACCGCCATGATCGCCCCGGTGCCATAGCTGGCGAGCACGTAGTCCGCGATCCATACCGGAAGCCGCTCGCCGTTGACCGGGTTCAGCGCATGCGCCCCACAGAACACTCCGGTCTTCTCCTTCGACAATTCCGTCCGCTCGAGGTCCGACCGGCCCGCGGCAAACGCCCGATACCCGCGCACCACCTCGTCCTGCGCCGCCGTCGTCAATCGTGGCACCAGGGGGTGCTCCGGAGACAACACCAGGTAGGTGGCTCCAAACAGCGTGTCCGGACGGGTCGTAAAGACCGGAATCCGCTCCTCAAGGCCCTCCACCGGGAACTCCACCCGCGCCCCCTCGCTGCGGCCGATCCAGTTTCGCTGCATCTCCTTCAGCGACGCGCTCCATTGCAACCCCTCCAGATCCTCCAGCAGACGCTCTGCATAGGCCGTGATGCGCAGCATCCACTGCCGCATCGGCCGGCGCTCCACCGGGAATCCCCCGACCTCGCTCCTGCCGGCCACCACCTCCTCGTTGGCCAGCACGGTGCCGAGTTCCGGACACCAGTTCACCGGCGCCTCACAAACATAGGCCAGCCGGTGGGCATCCCGGTACGCACGCTGCCGTTCCGCCGTGTCGCACGCTGCGGGCATCGGCAGCGTGGTCATGGGCTCCGCGCGCCGATTCTCGGGATTGTACCAGGACTGGTACAGCTGCAGGAAGATCCATTGCGTCCATCGAAAGTAGCCCGGATCGGTGGTGGCCACCTCGCGGGTCCAGTCATAGCTGAATCCCAGGCTTTTGATCTGCCGGGTGAACGTGGCGATGTTCGCCTCCGTGGTGACCCGCGGATGTTGACCGGTCCGCACCGCGTACTGCTCGGCGGGAAGCCCGAAGGCATCCCACCCCATCGGGTGCAGCACATTGTACCCCTGGGCACGCCGGTACCGGGCGAGAATGTCCGTCGCCGTGTACCCCTCGGGATGCCCGACGTGGAGGCCCGCACCGGATGGATAGGGAAACATGTCGAGCAGGTAGCACTTCGGCGGCAATGCGATCGCACCGGGGTTCCGGCCGCTCAGTCCATGGCGCACGCCGAACGGATGGCCCTCCGGAATGTGCTCGCCAGGATTCCACGCCCGGAAGGTCTGTTGCGCCGCCCAGCGCTGCTGCCACCTGGGCTCAATCACATGAAACGGGTACTGACGTCGGGCCATATCGGAACGCGCAGCATGGACACCGGGGTTCCGCCGGGCAAGGCAGGCCTTCCGGCGTGGCGTTCCGTCCACGGCCGCACTGGCAGTCCCAGCTCAGGGAATGGGATGCAGCACCACCGCGCGCAGGGCGTCCAGTGCCGAACCCGAAGGCGTGGCACCCCGAACCTCCAGGCGGTGCCGCCCCCCGGCGGCGAACTGCACGGTGCCCGGTGATTCCACCACGAACGTGTCCGCCCCCTGCCCCGCCAGGGCTCGTCGAATCCGCTGACCGTTGACGAAAATATCGAGCGGGACGTCGCGCACACCCGGACGGGAGGCGTGTTCCACTTCGATCCGGTACGCCCCGGTGCGGTGGATGACCAACTCCCATTCCGCCCGGTCCGATGTCCGCGTCCACGACGTGATCGCCTCCAGCCCGGAGACCAGCCCGTATCGCAGGTCCACCCCTTGAACCACCGCGTTGGTTGCCCGCAACGACAGGCGCCCATCCCCCTCGGGAAGCACCCGAAACGCCGCAGCGAATCCCGCCGGCCGCACCTCCGTGCCGACCAGGGTTCGCAATCCGTCGCCCAACGATCGCCTCCAACGGTCACCGGCCTGGTCCAGAAGGGCGGCCACCTCCGAATGCGTCACCGAAACGTCCACGGCCTCGGCAGGGTCGTCGCCAAGATGGAAGAGTGCCGGCCCCGTCCGCTGCTGAATATAGGCTCCCGGCAGCCCGCCCGCACCGGCCCGATCCAGGTGCTGGTACACATGGGAAAACACCCGCTTCCAGTGCCCCCATCTCAGGTGGCACAGGTTCGCGCCATAATACCCGGGAACGAACGAATCCTCCACGTCACTCGTGGGTGCATTGGTGAACACCGACGCCAGATTGCGGCCATCCACGACGCGCTCCTGCGGCATGGGAGCGTCGGTGAGGGCCGCCAGTGTCGGCAGCAGGTCCAGCGTGGACGCCACCCCGGAGTGCACGCGCCCCGGGGCCACCTGCCCGGGCCATCGGACGATCAGCGGCACGCGCACTCCGCCTTCCCAGGCAGTGCCCTTGCCTTCCCGAAGGCCACCGGTGACTCCGGCATGGTCGCCATACGTGAGCCATGGTCCATTGTCGGACGTGAAGAGAACCAGCGTGTCCCGCTCCACACCGGTCTCTTGCAACGCCGCCAGGATGTCCCCGACGGAGGCATCCAGTTCCTCGATCACATCGCCGTACAGCCCGGCGCCCGAGCGTCCGCGAAACCGCTCCGAGGCAAAGAGCGGCACATGCGGCATGGAGTGGGCCACGTACAGGAAGAACGGCCGCCGCGCCTGCCTGCGGATGAAGTCCACGGCGCGCGCCGTGTAGCGGGCCGTCAGGGCCGCCTGATCCTCCGGCCCCACGTCGCCATTCACCACCGCGAATCCATCCAGCATCGGGAGGGGCGGAAAATTCGTCATCGTCGGATGCCGGGGCCACATGTCGTTGGAGTACGGCAGTCCCAGCCACTCATCGAACCCATGGCGCAACGGGTGGAACGGCGGGGCGTCTCCCAGGTGCCATTTGCCCACGATGCATGTGGCATGACCCCGGGCCTGCAGCACTTCCGCCATGGTGACCTCGCCGGGATGAAGTCCCATCGGGGCGCCGGGAAACAACGCTCCGAGGATGCCGACGCGGTTCGGATAGCACCCGGTCAGCAACGCAGCCCGCGACGCCGAACACACGGCCTGCGGCACCTGGAATCCGGTGAACCGCAATCCCTCGGCAGCCATCCGGTCCAGGTGCGGCGTCCGAAGATCCGTCCTCCCATAGCAACCCAGATCACCATACCCGAGGTCATCGGCGACGATCAGGATCACGTTTGGCGGGCGCACCGCCGCCGCGACCGGAGGTTCCCAGGACATCAGGAGAAGGCCGAACCACCCCAACGGGAAAATCGACCGCAACCACAATCCCGCGCGCCGCGTTCCGGACAAGGACATCGGCGGAGGCTACGCGAACCCCCGGCGTCCGGCGAAGCCGAATGCGCCCTGAAACGACGGGCGGGCGCACGCAACATTCCGAGGCTTGCGTCATCCGGATCGGACCGGCAGGCCCGCGCGGCGTCGCAGCGCGTTGAAAAAGTTTACCGGAAGCAGGATGGGTGCGAGGACCACCGACACTGCGGCGAGGGCGATCCTCGCCAACAATGAACCCAAACGCGGCGGCGGATGACCCGGCCCGCGGTGACGACGGGCCGGTCCGGCCACCGTCCCCATCCAGAGTCTCCATTGCCAGCCCAGCATGAAGACCGCCGTCGGCACGTCCGGGGCCGTCCGGTCGTCCGCGACCGGGTGGAACACCGCGGCACATACCGGATCAAAGTCCGCATACCGCTCCACGGTCCCGCGCACCGGCAGCTCTGGCGGCAGCGCCACAAACGGCGCCGCCGCGGCGGTCAACAGCAGGTACTCCCGCGATGCCACCGAGTTTTTCAAGAGCCGGTGCGCCAGGATGACGTCCGGACCCGCCCACTCGTGAAGGCCGGCGACTTCATGGTTCAGGGCGACACCGGCGTGGACGATCAGCTTCAACCGGAGACCGCCCAGATGAGTGCATGCGCCACAGGTACAGGTCGTCGCGCTGGCCAGTGCGTGCAGGGACCTCCGAAACGTCTCGAAGAAGCCCAGCAACCGCAGCCCCCAACCCGTGGCGGCAATGGCTGCATCCGGATCGCAACCCGGTTGACGGGCCACGAAGAACACCGCGTCTCCCTCCAGCTTGGCCAGCTCCAGAGGCAATTCGGCATGGCGCACGATCGCCTGGATCAGCTCGGTGATCACGGTCTGGCTGTGGGCGAGGCTCTTCGCGTTCGCCGTGAGAAACCTTGTGTAGCCGCTGATGTCGGCAAGCACGAGAATGACGGGCTCCGGCGCGGCGGCGAATTTTCGGGGGCCTCCGTCGGGACGGGGTGGATGGTGTCGGGCAGTCACCGGCTGTGGAGGCGCGGCACGCCACCCGGGACGCCGCCGAAGGCCGTGAGTTCATCCGGAAGCTCCAGGGCCGGGCCGGGACCGGCGCCACCAATGCACTTGACGGCCGCGAGGAACGCACTTGCGGATCGCCCCGGCCCTCGCGGGCGGGGGCACGGGCATCGGGCGAGTGCTCCGGCTCCGCACGCGCGGCGTTGAGATTCCATGACCCCGATGGGTCGAAGCAACCAACCATTCCTTTCACGCAAACGCCGGCCTTCACCCAATCGGGCCGGGCGGTGACATCGCGACAGGGATCCCGCGTCGTCAAGCCGGACCGCAACCGCGCGAGCCTCGCAACCGGCACCCCGGTCACTTGCGATTGTCGAGATCGCCCAACGGGATCATGACCGGCGATGTGGCCCCCTCCCCGCCAACCACCAGCGGTGAGGTGCCATCCCACTTTTCGACAATCTGGAGCCGGATGAAGGCCGGGTTCTCGCGCAGGGCCCGGCCGCGAATGGCAATGGCCTCCGCCTCGCCCCGGCCCTTGATGATGGCCGTCTCGGCTTCGATCTCCGCCTGTCGCTGAACAAACTTCGCGCGCTCCGCCTCCTCCCGCTGGGTCATCTTCTGCTCGATGGCGGTATTGAGCTCGGCCGACAACGCCAGGTCGGAGAGGGTGAGATCCTCGATTACGATCAGCGGACCGCCCCCGGGCAGCTCGCCGATCTTGCGGCGGGTCGCGGCGAGGGCCTCCATTTTGATGGTCTCCCGGTTCTGCACAATCATCTCTGCACTCTGGGTGGAGGCCACCTCCTTGAGGGCCTCCACAACCCGCGGGGCCACCAGGGCGGCCAGCGGGTCGCCGCTGTAATCGCGGAACAGGGTGACCACGGAAGCCTCGGGTATCCGGAACAGGATGCGCACCGACGCCCGGACCTGCTGCAGGTCGGCGGAATAGCACTCGGTTTTCAACTCGACGGTCTGCTGCCGGATGCTCACCTGGTGGATTTGCGTGATGAACGGAGCCTTGACGAGGAACCCCTCCTGCTCGAAGACCGGGGACACCCGCCCCAGCGTCACGCGAACCCCTCGGTGCCCGGGCTCGACCACGGTTGTGGACCGGGCGGCCGCCAGGATCAGGACAATCACGAGCACGGCGCCGCCGATGAGGGCGGCCAGGGTGGCCACCGGGAGTTCGCCTTGGGGCCGGCGGAAGTCGGAGTATCGGGGGTTCATGGCCGGTTCAAGGACGGGCGTCGGAGATCGCCGGAAGGGGTGCCGGGCCCAATGGCAGGATCATTCTGGCGCCGGTGGCGTCGCCGCTGACCACCCGGGGTGTCCGCCCGTTCCATTTGCGGACAAGCTCCAAGTCCATGAGCTCGGGATTGCTGGCCAATGCCTCGCCGCGGATGCGGATGGACTCGGCCTCACCCCGCGCCCGCACCACGGCGATCTGGGCGTCAATCTGGGCCTTTTGCTGTTCAAACACCGCCTTGTTGGCCTCCTGTTCCTGGACCATTTTCCGCTCGATCGCGGCCTCCAGGTTTTCCGAGAGCGAAATGTCGGCCACCACGACATCCGCCAGGTCCAGGAGGTTGCCCACCTTGGTCCGCGCGTTCTCAAGGGTTCGCTGCTTGATCCGGGCGCGTTCCTGGACGATTTCCTGCGCGGTGTGCTCCTTGGTGATCTCCTTGATCGCCTCATCCACGCGCGGCTGGATGAGGCTCAGGAACGGGTCGCCCTTGAATTGCTGGTAGATGGACACCACCGACTGCTCGGGGATGCGGTACAGCACTTTGAGGCCGGTGCGGACCTCCTGAAGATCCTTTGAGATGACCGCGGCCTGCATGTCGGCGGTCGCCTGGCGGACGCTCACTGGAATGACGGTGGCGATGAACGGGGGTTTCAGTCCGAAGCCCTCGGACCGAAAGTTCGGCGAGACCCGTCCCAGCGTCACGAGCACCCCGCGGTGGCCTGGCGGCACGACATAGACGGCCGATGCAACGATCACCGTGAGGATCAGCACGAACACGGCCAGGGCAAGCAGGCGGGCAATACCAGTTGGCGACATGATGCCCCCCAATAAACACGATCGAACCCGGGTGGCGAACGAAAATGGCCAGCCGGCCACCCGGGGGTCAGTGCGCAAGGAAGGGGGAAGGCTCAAATCGCGGGGAGCTCAGCCTCCTTTGATCACTGGATCGGCAGCCGTCGGACCCGCACCCGTTCGTCATCCACACCACTGACAATGGCGCCGCCCGGGAGGGCCTCCTCGACCCCCGCGAGAACCGCTTGAAGCACCTCGTTCACCCGCTCGACGTGCGGCGATCCCAGGCGGAGCACCAGGAGCGAAGGAGCGTTCCGCCCGCTCGTGGCAATCAATCCGGTGAAGTCCATGTCCTGCGTCAGCACGATCCTCCCTTCGTCCAGGGCCAATGCGAGGATCGTCGCATCGGGCGCGTTGCTGGGAAGGCGCTCCGAAACACGGACCGCGTCGTGCCCCAGATGCCGGAGAAACGCGACGGTGCGGGAAGAAATGTCTTGATCGGCCGGGAACTTCACGCCACCGACGCCCATTGCTCACTGGCCAGCCAGGCAGCGTACTTCGCCGCTTCCCGGATGTCCGTCATCGTCAGCTCCGGGTAGTCCCGCACGATCTCAGCCGGCGTCAGGCCGTCCCCGATCAGCCGCAGGACGAAGTCAACGGTGATCCGCGTGCCACGGATCGTCGCTTTGCCCATGCAAATCTCCGGGTCAGTCACGATACGTTCCAGTCGCATCGTTGTAGGTGTACCCCCCATTGCTACCAAAGCCTAGTATTGCGCCCTCGCGGGCAGGGATTCCGCAAGGGGGAGGGGATTAAAGCGCGGCAGGTGATGGGGTCAAAATTTTGGGCACCGGCCGGGGGCCCTGGAGTGGGCGGGCGGCCTGGTGCCCTGGTCGTGGAGACACCTCACCGGGGACGAGAGATTGTCGGAGTTTGATTTGGCAACGAACAGGACGACGGCTCCCGGCGATGAGCCGGGCCGCCGGGGAAGCTCACCCGTTCCAGAGCGTCTCCAGTTCTTCCCAACGTCCCAGGGCGAGCAGGAAGCTGTCGCGCAGGTCCTGGAGGGTCTGCTGGCCCAGACGTGCCGTCTTGAGGTGGAGTTTGGCGAAGAGCTCAAAGAGCACGAAGCCCAGCACCAGGGACGGATGTGTTGTTCTGCATTTGGGCAACCCGGATCAAGGACTACGCCGCGTACGCCCGGGCCAATCCCGGTGCGGATGCCTCCTGGAAGAATCCTTCCTTCCAGAATGTGGCGGTCACCCCGACCGACGATTGCCCGGTCGTCAACGTGAGTTGGGAAGACGCCAGGAGATTCTGCGAGTGGCTGACCCGCTTGGAGCATCGCGACGGCCGCCTCTCGCCCCAACAGCACTACCGCCTGCCAACGGACCTGGAATGGAGCCGCGCCGTGGGGTTGCCCGCCGAACGCGGCAGCAATCCCAAGGAGCGGGACAAAAAAAACGGGGGTGTCTACCCGTGGGGATCCCAGTGGCCCCCACCAGCGGGTGCGGGCAACTATGCGGATCAATCCACCAAAACCCAATTCAACGACCTGGCAGTCATTGACAGCTATCGAGATGGCTTTGCGACAACGGCGCCCGTCGGGAGTTTTGCCGGCAATCCGTTGGGGCTGTTTGATCTGGGCGGCAACGTGTGGGAGTGGTGCGATGATTGGTATGACGGCGAGCAAAAGTGGCGCGTGTTGCGGGGCGGGTCGTTGTTCAATAGTGATCCACGCTTTCTGCTCTCGTTGTATCGCAACAACAACATCGGGTTTCGTGTGGTGTTGGTGTCGGCGCGCAAGGTATCCGAGCCGTGGTCGGGCGTGATGTGGCGTGGGAATTCTGTCCTGCGCCGCCAGTGCCAAGAGGGATCACCTAACCCCGTCATCCGCGCCCCGCCGATCGGGGAAAAGACGCGGCGCAGGCCGTGGCCGGTAGGAAAGAGTGCCCAAGGCGCTCCACTGAAAGTCACGGCCTGCAATCGCGGACCTGCCGTGCCTTCCAGCCGGCAGGCACTCAAGGCGCCGGCTGGGGGGTGCCCGTACGACGTTCCAACTGTCGCAGCCAGCCGCCGGTCATGCGTCCGGCTTCGTCAATGCGGGCGATCACGAATACGAGCTGCTGCTGGCTGATCCATCGCTGGTCACACGCGAAGGCGTGCCGTTTTGCGGGTTTCGCTTTCAGCCGGGCTTGAGGCCGCGGGTGCTCGGCGCCACCAAGAGCCGGTTCGAGCGCCGGTGGCGACGGCTGTACCGGGAAGGCCGGATCCGAGATTTGAGCGCGGCGGTGTTTGCCTGGTGCCAGTTCAGCAGGGAGGGGAACACAGACGGTCTGCGTCGTTGCGGCTGCGGTCGGCGGCGCGTGTCAGGGATTGGACCAGGCCGGCGTCTGCCAGAGCTGCGCGAAACCCTCCGCAGGCATACCGGATGCCACGATCCGAGTGGAACAGCAGCCCGGCGGCGGGGCCGCGTTGAAGGAGGGACATGGAGAGGGCCGAAAGCACCAGGGCCGAGTCGATACTGTGGCCCATGGTCCAGCCAACGACCTTGCGGCTGTGGAGGTCGAGGATACCGGCAAGGTAGAGCCAGCCTTCACCGGTGGGGATGAAGGGGATGTCGGCGACCCAGATCTGGTTGGGCCCGCAGGGGCTGGGAGCTTCCGCCAGACGGTTGGGCGCGATGGGGTGGTCGTGGTTGCTGTCGGTGGTTCGGACGCGGTAGCAGCCCCTCTTGGCGCCCGGAGAGCCCCCAGCTGCGCATGAGGCGGGCAATGCGCCTGCGGCCATGACGACGTCCGCGCGAGCGCAGTGCGTCCACGACGCAAGGAGATCCATAGGTCCGGCGGCTTTCGGCGTGAATCTCGAGGACCTCTGCCGCGAGAACCTCGTCCTCGAGCGTGCAGAGGCCGGAGTCTTCGCCATGCGAAAAGCCGATCCGGGCTCAAGCCCAGCTCCTGGGCGACGACCTCCGCGGTCTTGCCACTGGAGATCCAGTTCCGAACGGCTTCGAGTTTAAGGGCGGGGTCCTATTGGCGACGGGTTTCCCCAGCGGCTTGTTCAAGGATTTCATGCTACTTCAGGAGCCCGATTCCTTCTCCGTCTTTTCGGCACAACCTCACCCACCTGCGTCACTTTCGAGAGATCCAACTCCCGGAACGGTGTACGTGAAGTGGGCTGAAGTTTTTGGGCGTGGCGGGGGTGCGGCAGCGCGTGGCGGGCGCTTCCGCGCGTCGAAGACGCCGGGGTTCGCCGATGGTTCTCTCCGTAAAAAGATCGCGTGGTGGAACGTATAATTCCAAAGAAATAGCTTGACGTGGCCCAGGTCGCCCAAAATCGACCTCGATGCCTGCTTCTTCTGATATTCCACGCGTGAACGACCTCTTCCTTGCACCCATCAATCCCCTGGTGCTCAACAGCCCTTCGACCCGTCCCTGCCCGGAGTTCTCCGATCTGGACTTCGTCCGCATGGGCATCCAGCGGGTGCTGGAGACCTCACCCAGCGGGCGAGGGTTTCTCCAGGAACACGGAACGCGCTTCGCGCACACCCCCTCCCACACCAATTACTTCGACACCTTGCGCAGCGCGCGCCGCGGCCAACTGCTGGACACGGTGCACGACGGACTGGCTGAGGCTTTGGACCCGCGCTTGGTGGATCGCCTGGCCCACATCCCGGAACTGGCCCTCTACGAATGCTTCGCCTGCGACGGACACTGGCATCGGGCGGCGACGCATGATCCACGCCATGACGGCGCCAAGATGGCGGTGGGCCACTTCTACAGCCTGAACCTGCGCCGCGACAGCCTGCGACATCTGGCCACCGCTGAAGGTCTGCACGAGCACGACATGAGTGCGCTCAAGCGGGTCAAACCCCGCGGACTGCGCCAGGGCGTTGTCCGGGGGCGACGGGTCCTGGTGGTGTACGACAAGGCGGGGATCAACCTCCGGTTTTGGAAGCGCTGCCGCCAGGAGAGCGCCGTATACTTCCTGAGCCTAGTGAAGGAGGACATGGTGTATGACTGGCTCAGTGATCGGGACTGGGACCGGGAGGATTCGCGCAATCACGGCGTCCAGTCGGATCGCCGGGTGATGACACGCGAGGGCGTTGAGTTGCGCATCGTGGTGTACATCAATCCGGTGGACGGGGAGCGCTTCGAGTTCCTGACCAATGAACCGGATCTGCCCCCGGGGGTGATCGCCGAGCTGTACCGTCGCCGCTGGGAGATCGAGAAGGTGTTTGATGAGATCAAGAACAAGCTCTGCGAGCGCAAGGCTTGGGGCACCAGCTTGGAGACGCGGACCGCTCAGGCCCGCCTGATCGCCATCACCCACAACCTGCTCCTGGCCTACGAGCAGCATCTGGAGCGCAAACATGATGTCCAGAACCGGCCGGAAGATCAGCGCCGGACTCGGCGGACGACTGAGGCCCAGGCGCAAGCCCTCAAGGCGGGACGGCCACTGACAACGCTCGTTGGCGCCTCGCGCAGGGCCACCCAGTGCTGCGTGAAGTTCATCCGATGGCTTCGCGCAGTCCTGCGCGACGGACTCACGGAAGACGTCGCCGTGGGCCGCCTTCAGGCCCTATATGCCTCCCCGTGATCCCCGTTCACGCACACCGTTCATCCGTCAGTGGCGCGTGTTGTTCTCGCCCAGAATCTGCCCCGCCTTCTTCACCGGCATCTCCCGCTTCCGGGTCAGGGCAAAGGCCTCAAACTCCCGGGTGAAATGCGTTCTCTGGCCCTCCCGCGGCGCCAGAACCGTCCATGCGGCAGGCGTTGCACCGCGCCCGCGGCAGGGCGCAGAGATTCTTGGTCCGCGTTCCAAACGCATCCAGATAGCGCCACGTCCGGGGCTCGGCGTGGTCGTAGCAGACGATTCGCTTCCGACCAAAGGTGGCCTCCGGACAACGCGGGATCGGCCAAAGCTATTCGGTCTCCCGCACGAGGATCAGGAACCGTTCCACAGGCTCCGTCTCATACCCGACCGCCACCACACTCTACCGACCGTCCAATTGCAACAACCTTGCGAGGCTGAGGAAGACGCTACGCACTGCTTCGGCGACCGCGGCGCGCTGGTCCAGGCGAGGCACTGTCGCCCATCGCAGTCGCGCGCTTGTTGCGCCCTTCGCGATGTCCGGCGGCAGTTGCTCGAACACTCATCGGCATCATTCCTTTCAGGGCTTTCAAACTGGCAGCTTTCCCCGGTTCTCGCACACGCAACGAAACCGCCCGAGCTGCCGACCGCCGCACTGAGCCCGGACCATCTGACAAGGACTGAGTTACGACTCGCCCTTGACCGGGCAAGCGCATTTATTACTACGACTCCTCTTCTTCCGCCTCAATTTGTTGACGCGCCTCCGGGCGGCGTCTCTGCGTCCTGTCTGGGCGCAGTCGCGGTCGTCGAATGGTCGACCAAGGGTTGTTCAACTGCGGCCGCGCGCTCCCTTCTGGCAAGAATCGCCTCCGCCTTCAGCCAGTCATCGACCGGAGTGCCCTCCTTGCCTTCCCGCAACTCGTAAACATGGGAGGCGATCTCCGCAATCTCCTTCTTCTGGTCCTCTGCCGGATCGGAGTTTGCCGATTTCTTTCTCTCATCCGGAGTGGCTGTTGCGCCGGTGTCGTTCATAGACGATTTGCCGAAGCGGTTCGCGTGCCAACCGGCGCGGCTGGTCCTGAAGTCGCCCAGAATGGTTGAACTTCTTGCGGCCATGGTGCCATTGGAAATCGAGTTGCTGCAAACAACCGCGGCCGAAACACCCCCGGATGTTTGCGAGACACTGCTCCAGACACGGGGAGTTTGCCATCGAATCCACACACTCAAGCCCCCCGCGGTGTCGAGGCGTCCACCCCGGCTGCGTCGGCCCGCTCTACACCTGCGACGTTTCCATGCAGCCTGCAAGCGAGCCGGGGTCGGCCCGTGCAGATTGCGGCAAATGCGCCCGGGTGATTTCACCCAGCCAATGGTTAACAAGCGTTGCATCAGAGTGTTCCGATACAGTCAGTCAATGGCACATCCGCTGCAAGATGTGTTCTTGGATTGCACGGTGTGTCAGGCGGACGCCCCGCACCAGCGTCTCTCAACAAAAGTTACGAATAAACCTCTTATGAATACTCTTCGAATACTGTCCCCGGCAATTGCCGGTACCATTCTCGCGCTGCCCCTGCTGGCGGAGGATCACAAACCAGATCAATCAGCACCCCCGCGCGCCAACGTCCCTGCCCACGTTGTCTCCGGAGCAATGAAGTCGAATCTGCCGCTGGGCCCCGTGACCAGGGTCAGCGATGTCATCGGCCTCGAGGTCCGGAACCTTCAGGATGAGAAGCTGGGCAAGGTGAGCGATCTGGCGTTGGACGTGGCTTCCGGGCACATCGTCGAAGTGATCGTCTCGACCGGGGGTGTGTTGGGCGTGGGCGCGACCCTGATCGGAGTTCCCCCGGCGGCTTTTCACTACGATCACACGACCAGAGTGCTTCATCTCGATCGCACCAAGGAGTCCCTCAAGAGCCTGCCAGAGTTCGATCTCACCCAGTGGGAGGCAAATTTTCAGCCGGCCAACGTTGTTGAAGTGTACCGGGAATATGGCGTGACGCCATACTTTGATGCCGACGCTGTGGCGGCCGACAACACCGGGCTCAACCGCCGCGATCGGGACCGCACTACGCTAACTCCGGAGGACCAGGGCACAAGCACCACTGACATCGCAATCACCACCCGGATCCGGAGGGCGGTGCTGGACCGTGACGAGCTTTCGATTAATGCCAGAAACGTCAAGATTATCACTCGAAACGGTCGCGTCACCCTCCGCGGGCCGGTCAACTCCGACGCCGAAGCGCGTGCCATCGTCGAGATCGCCGAAAGCGTGGTTGAACCGTCATCCGTGAACAACCAACTCGAAGTTGTGCGCGACGCCATCCGCGACTGATTCTGTTCCTGATCACCTCATTTCACTTCAACATAAAATTCATATGTCCAAGAAATCTGTCATCTGTCTCGCCACCTCGCGTTTCCAGGCGGAAGCCATCGTGGACGGCCTCAGAAGTTCCGGGTTCACCAGCAACGATATATCCGTGTTGCTGCCCGACAAGGACGGCACGCGGGACTTTGCCCATGAGAAGAGCACCAAGGCGCCCGAAGGTGCGGCGACTGGCGCGGGTACAGGCGGCGTCGTCGGAGGTGCGGTGGGTCTTCTCGCCGGCATCGGCCTGCTCGCCATTCCCGGGGTCGGACCCTTCCTCGCCGCTGGTCCGATCATGGCGGCGCTGAGCGGCGCTGCGGTCGGCGCAACGGTGGGGGGAATTGCCGGCGGGTTGATCGGTCTCGGAATTCCTGAGTACGAAGCCAAACGCTATGAGGGCAAAATCAAGGACGGCGGCATCCTGATTTCCGTTCATGCGGAGAGTTCCGACGAGATCCGCCGCGCGAAGGAGATCTACGAGGCCGCCGGCGCCAAGGACATCTCCAGCACCGGCGAGGCGAGCGTTCCTTCCAAGGATGCGGATGCCCAGCGCACGGTCAGCGGCCATGAGGCTCCCCCCGTTGTCGAGACCACAAACGAGGAGATCCGGGCCCGGGCAAACGCACCGATGTATCCGAGCCGGTGATCTTTGGGCGCGACCGGCCCATGCTCAACAGTACCAGTGGTTCCCATCCTTCCATGAAAACACTCGAAAACCTGCTTCTCGATGAACTGGCGGACATGTATGACGCCGAACATCGCCTTGTCAAAGCCTTGCCGAAGATGGTGGAGGCGGCAACTCACGAGGAACTCAAAGCCGCCTTCCAGGCGCACCTCACCGAAACCGAAGGGCACGTCCAAAAAGTAGAGCAGGTGTTCCAGATCTTCGGCAAGGAAGCCAGGCAGGCGAAATGCGAGGCGACCGTCGGCCTTTTGAAGGAGGCCGACGAGATCGCCTCGGACAACGAGGATTCGCCCACGATTAACGCCGCCCTGATCTGCGCCGCCCAGAAAGTGGAGCACTACGAGATTGCCTCCTATGGCTGCCTTCGCACTTGGGCAGAAGAGCTGGGTAACGCAAAGGCTGCGAGGCTCCTCGGGGAAATCCTCGGCCAGGAGAAAGCCGCCGATGAGGACCTGACGTTGCTTGCAATCAAGACCTGCAATTCAGCCGCCGAGGGCGAGGCAAAGACGGGAACGAAGGCGAGGACGAGGACGTCGTGAAAGACGCGCCGCCCACACCGCGCAAGCGGGCCGGACGCAAACAGCCCGCAGCCGTGGTCCCGAAAACCCGGCAGGTGGAATCGGCCAAGGGGTAAGGATGGCCGTCGGTTTCAACACGAATCGGGAGCGGCAACTATACGCATTTCATCCCAACGGCAGGCCCAAGCCGGAAAAGTGGGCTGGGCGGTCCTGTGGCTCCTGGGCGTGCCGCTCCCGATTCTTCTCATCCTCTTCCTGGTGCGCGGCTGCACCTGACCCCATTCCGGCCATCCCGCTCGGGTCGCCCGGGGACTTCAACCTCCACCTCCTTGTTCCAGATCGGTCGCCAAGGCCGAACCCCGGAAGGATTCCGTCGATTTTTCATTCCAAGCCCAGCTTCTTCCGCTTCCGGTACAGCGTCGCCTGGTCAATGCCCAGAATCTGCGCGGCCTCAACCAGGCTGGGGCTTTGCGCCAGCACCCGGCGGATATGAACCTCCTCGAGCTGTTCAAGAGAGCACGCGGCGCCCGGTTGAATGACCTTGCCCCCTTCGCCCGAGCTCTCCACCCGCAGTTCCAGCGGCAGGTCGCTGGCGGACAGCCGATCGCCCGCCGCGAGGATGGCGGCCCGCTCGATGGCGTTGCGCAGCTCCCGCAGATTGCCGGGCCAAGCGTAGGCGCGGACCGCCGCTTCGGCCTCAGGATCGAACGTCATGGACGGGCGGCCGCACTGCGCGGCGAAATGCTGCAGGAAATGATTGGCCAACCGCATCAGATCCTCGGGTCGGGTCCGCAGCGGAGCCATCTCCACGGAGATCACATTCAGCCGGTAATACAAGTCCTCCCGGAACGTGCCCTCGGCGACCCGATGTTTCAGGTCGCGGTTGGTGGCGGCGACGATCCGCACGTCAGCCGTGCGGGTGATGTTCTCGCCCAGGCGTTCGTATTCCCGCTCCTGCAGCAGGCGCAGCAACTTGGGCTGAATTTCAAGCGGCAGGTCGCCGATCTCGTCCAGAAACAAGGTGCCGCCCGACGCGGCCTTCACCTTTCCCCAATGGTCCTTCACGGCGCCCGTGAACGCGCCCTTCACGTGTCCGAACAGGTCGCTCTCCAGCAGCTCGCGCGAGAGGCTTGGGCAGCTCAGGGTCACAAACGGCTGGTCAGCCAGATGACTGTGCTGATGCACCATGCGCGCGACGACACTCTTGCCCGTACCGCTTTCACCGAGGATGAGGATCGAGGCAGGCGACCGCGCGGCGCGCAGCAGCACGCGCATCGCCTCCTGCATCAACGGCGTGCTGAAATCCATCACCGGTTCGGGCTGGAGCGAGCGGACCTCACGCACTTCGACCTCGAGCTGTTCGATCCGTCGGCCGAGTTGACGCAGCCGCTGCAGTCGGGCCAGGACGGTGTGGAATTTTTCACGGGTGAAGGGCTTTTCGAGGTAGTCCTGCGCCCCCCGCCGCATCGCCTCGACCGCGGTCTTGACCGAGCCGGCCGCCGTGAACATTACCACAGGCAACTGCGGATAGGTCTTGGTCAACGTGTCCAGTACATCGAGTCCGTTTTCCTGACCGAGATTGAGGTCCAGCAGCGCCACGTCGAACCTGGCCTCCTTCAGACGTTGCAGCGCAGCGGCCCCTGTTTCCGCGCCTTCCGCGTAGTGCTCGTCGCTCTCGATGAGCAAGCTGGTGGCGTCGCGAAACGCCCGATCGTCGTCGATTACGAGAAAATCCATGGATCAATGGAAATGAGGTCAAACCAGCGAGGAGCACCGATGGCCACCGCAGGGATCGGTGCGTCTCCCCTCGTGTAGCCTGCACTCCAGGCGGCGGAATGGGCTGTTGTAACCATCTGGCAATCGATGTTGATCGGGGGTCAACAAGGTTGCGGTTCCTTCGCGGTTCCGGGCAATGCCCTGGCGAGGCGGACGGTGAAGGTGGCACCGCGGCCGGCTTCGCTGTCGCATCGAAGTTCCCCACCCAGCGAACGCATGAGTTTTTTCACGATGCTTAGCCCCAGACCCGTGCTGGGCTCGTTGCCCGTGGGCCGGGCGGAAAGGCGGCTGTACCGTCGGAACATCCGGGTGCGGTCCTCCGGTGTGAAGCCCGGGCCTTCATCCCGGATTCGGCATTCCGCGTGACCTGCGTCGGTGGCAAAAGTCACCCAGATCGAGCGTCCGGGCGGAGAAAACTTGACGGCGTTGCCGATCAGGTTGTCCAGCACCTGCCGCAGGGCTACGCGGTCGGCCAGGACGACGGGATCCGATACCGGTGGCTCCAGCCGCAGCTTCAACTGTTTGAATCGTGCCGTCGCCGTCTGCTCGCGCACTACTTCGGCGGCCAGCTCCCCGAAACGTACCGCGGCAGGTTCCAGAGCGAGGGCATGCTCGACCGCCGTGTTGGAAAGAAATAGTTCCACGAACGCCAGGGTGCGGTCGGCGGTCTCCAGAATGTTGTGGCTGAGTCGATGCAACTTTGGGTCCGCTTCCGCACGTTCGACGAGCAACTGCGAACTCATCAGGATGCAGCCCAATGCACCCTTGAGATCGTGTGCCAGGACCCCGAGCAGCTCGTCCTTGTCCTCCGCCAGCTGCCGCAGCCGGTCCCGCGCGGCCTTGAGCGCCACGTGCGTCCTCACGCGGGACACCAGCTCCGCCTGGTTGAAGGGCTTGGTCACGTAGTCCACCGCACCGCTTTCCAGCGCCCGGACCGTGAGATCTTTATCGTCCGCGGCGGAAAGAAAAATGACCGGCAGATCGGTAAACGCGGGCTGCTCGCGGATACACCGGCAGACGTCGAATCCGTCCATGCCCGGCATGATGACGTCGAGCAGGACCAGATCGGGCGGCCTCAGGCTCAGGCGCTTGAGCGCCGTGGGCCCATTGTCTGCCAGCACGACATCGTAGCCCTGCAGGCCCAGGATGCCTCCCAGCACCTGCAAGTTCGCCGGCTGATCATCCACGATCAGGATGCGGGCGGGCGGCGCTGGCGCGGTGGTCGGCGGGGCAGTGGGTGGGCGGATCATACCGTGTTGGCCTCCAGTTGGCTGATCAGTTGGGGAAAACGAGCCAGTTCAGGTTCCAGTGCGGAGATATCATAGGCCATGGCGTGACTCTCCAGAACTCCGGCGTAGTCCACCAAGGGCGCGCATTCGGCGTCCTCGCCCAAGCCCCGAAGCCGGGCGGCGAAATCGTGCACCTCGGTCATGGACATTCCGTCCCGCACCGTTGGCCAATCGCTGGATTCCAGCCGGTGCAACTCAACAGCCAGCTCGGCCCGCTGCAACGTCGGCGCGCCTCCGGGGGGCTGGGTCGTGGGCGGCAGAGGTTCGGAACCGGCCGCGGCCGTTGGAACTTCGGCCCGCGGCAGAAACTGCGCCAACTCCTCAAACAGCGCTCGGGGAGTGAAAGGTTTGCGAACGTACCCATCGAATTCCTCGCGGAACTCCCGCTCGTCGTCGGCCAGGTTGGAGGCGGTCACGGCTACGACGGGAACGAGCTCGAGACCCGGGGACTGGCGTATCGCTGCCAGGGTCTCCCTTCCGTCCAGCAGCGGCATCCGGATGTCGAGCAGCACGGCGTCGGGCTTGAGCGCACGCGCCAGCGCCAGAGCTTCCTCCCCGTTGACCCCGAAGTGCAGGGCATGGTGGGTCGGTGAGAAGATGCTTTCGATCAGTTCTCGGTTCACCGCGTTGTCGTCCGCCACCACCAGCGTCGCAGGGCGGAACTCGTTGAAATCCACCGCGGCATTGGACGCCGGCAGCTGGGTGGCCGGCAGCCGGGCGGAGACCGCGACGTCGGGAATCCGCACACGAAACGTGGTCCCGTGGCCCTCGATGCTCGCGACGGCGACGGTGCCGCCCATCAGCTCGATGAGCCGCCGCACGATGGCGAGGCCTAGACCGGTGCCTTCCTGCTCCTGGGGGCGCCGCGGATCGGTCTGGGCGAACGGTTTGAAGACGTCGTCGAGCCGGTCCTTCGGAATGCCGATCCCGGTGTCCTCCACTTCGATCACGAGGGTGATCCGGCTGCCGACGGCCGCCTGTGCCTCCGACATTATATGGACCCGGATGAAGCCTCGCTCGGTGAATTTAACTGCGTTCCCCACGAGGTTCACAAGCACCTGCCGAATCCGGGTCCGATCGAGGAGCAGTGCCCGCGGAAGGTCCTCAGCAGTGCCGCACGTGAGCTGCACGGACCGGCGGGCAGCCTGTTCCGAGAAGACGCTGTGAAGGAACTCGCAGATCTCTCGGGGATCGGTCGGCTCGGGGTGCAGGTCCACCACGCCAGCTTCGATCTTGGACATATCGAGGACATCGTTGATGATCTGGAGGAGTGATTCGGATGCCGTCCGAATCGAGGTCAGGTACCGCCGTTGCCGCGGCTCGCGAACCTCGGCGGACAGCAGGTCGGTGAAGCCGAGGATGGCGTTCATCGGCGTACGAATTTCATGGCTCATATTCGCGAGGAAGGCGCTCTTCTGCGCGCTGTCCTTTTCCGCCTGCAGTTTAGATTCGGCCAGTTGGCGCTCCATTCGCTCATGGTCCAGGCTCAACCGCGCTAGGAAGAACGCGAAAAACCCGGCCCCCACGCCCAAGACGCCAGCGACCAGGCTGGTGATGTTGGCCCGATTGAGATGTTGACGCGTTGTGGCGCCGTGTCGCGTCAGAATCCCCACCCGGTCCCGCCGCATACCGCCAATCTGGAGGCGGATTTGGTCCATTGTCTCCTCGCCATTGCCTGTGACAATCTGCAACGCCGCCGCCGGGAAGCCCTGAGTGCGTCGGGCTTGCACCACCTCCAACATTTGATTCAAGCGGAGTTCGACCAGCACGCGCAGATCGAGGACCTTCCGCTGCCGCTCGCGGTCGATCAGGGAAAACTCAGTGAGTGCCTCCAGTTCACCGGGAAGCCGCTGGAGCGCCAGCTCATAGGGATCCAGGAAGCTCTCGATTCCTGTGATGGTGTACCCGCGCTGTCCGGACTCGGCTTCGAGGACCAGGGAAAACACGCGGTCCAGGGTGTCGTTAAAATTGCTCACCGCCACCGCCGCGTTCACCGACTCCGACAGCCGGACCCAGCTCACGGCCGCCATCACCACCCCGGCGATGGAGAGCGTGAGCCACACCGCCACCAGTGCGCTGTAGAGCTGGGACCGGTGGGCTCTCATCCGTACCGCCAGCATCTCAAACGTTGGGATCTGGCAAAGGAAATTCACGTCCTTCCGGCCGCCGCTTCGGTGATGACGCTGTGGACGAAGCGGAGCTTCTCCACCGCCGCCGGTGCGAGGACAAATGGATAGAGGTCCGGCAGGCCCATCCCGCGGTTGATCGAGTTCAGCGCCAGGGTCAAGGGCAGCCAGTTGGCAAACACGGCGTCGAAATCGGCCTGCGACTGGATGATCGGGCCCGGGTCCACCGCCAAAGGGGTGGCCGCCGGATGCCGGGGCTTCACGGACAGGCCGAATCCGGCCGCGGTCTCGAGGGTGTCCACCATGTGCAAGTAATGCGCCCACGTCTCCGCCCAGTCCTCCCACGGATGCGCGCTGGCGTAGGCGCTCACGCCGCGCTCCAACCACTCCAACGGTGGTCCCTGCCGATGGTATGCTTCGAGGGCGACGGCATAGTCGGCAGTCTCGTCTCCGAACACTTGGCGAAATGGCTCAAGCCAGGCCGAACTCGCCACCAGCCGGCCCCAATAGAAGTGGCCAGCCTCGTGGCGGAAGTGCGCCGGGAGGGTGCGCAACGGTTCATGAAGGCTTACGCGGCGGCGCTCACGCTCGACCTCATCGGCCTCCGCGATGTTGAGCGTGATCACGCCGGCCTCGTGACCGGTCAGCACCTGGGCGGCCCCCGGCACATCACCGAGAAAGCGGAAACGCAGGGCCGGGGAGTGCACTGCAGCGACCTCATGCAGGGGCAGGCCCAGCCTCAGCAGGGTATAGACGAGCCGACGCTTGGCCAGTTCCACCCGCAGCCAGCGCTCGCCGTTGCCGGCGACCGTGGGATCGGGGATCATCTCGTTCAGCCGGCAGGCTAGGCAAAAAGGCTCCGGATCGGCGACCGGAACATACCAATTGCATGCCTCGTGCTGCAGCCCATTGGGACAGCGCCGGTACGAACGGTCGGCTGCGGCTGGCGCCAGCGCCCGAAACAGCCCGGTCTTCTCGGCCTTCAACGCACTCAGATCGAGCAGGTCAGGTAGAAGGCCCAGCGCGACATCGCACCTCAGGCACCGGACGTTTTCGAAGGCCAGCAGGGCGCCACAATGATCGCAGTGGAAGGACTTCATGCTTGGGCCGTGGTCACGAGCTTCAATTGGTGGGATGGGCCGAATGTTGAGCGTCGTGCCGGAATCGGCCCGTCGGCCACCCCGCGCCCGAAGCTGGCGGCGTGCATCCCGGATGCTGAGTGGCGGCTACGGCGGGTTTCCCATGGACAGGATTCTCTTGCCCTGAATCTCACCCCGCCAGCCCGCAACGGGCTCCGCGCGGGACTCGATGAAGTCCTTGAATCGCTTGAGGTCGCCCGCCACCCGGGCCGCCACCAATCCCAGCGCATCGCCCAGATTCTCGGCCAGTCCTTCCGGGTCATAGTGCAGGGCCAGGCTAACCTCCGTCTCATTGAGGCCGACGGGGGTAAAGTTAACCATACCCGAGTTCTTTGCTCCGCCCATGCTGCGCCAGGCGATGCGTCGGTCAGGAATTTGCTCGAAGATCTCCGCATCCCACGCCTTGACCTTCCCTCCAATCTCCGCTTTCCAAGACAGACGCTTTTCGTCCAACTGCTTGACCTCCTTGACGCCCTCCATGAACTGGGGGAATTCCTCAAATTGCGTCCATTGGTTATAGGCCCGGGTTACGGATACTCGCACCGTGATTGATTTTTCGATTGTCTTCATAGGCTTCTACCGCCATTCGGCGGCCGGTTCTCATTGGGTCACGGCACGTCAGCGCCGAGCCATAGGGCAGGAGCACAAGGCGCACCGCGGAAGTCGAAGGGCTGTCCGCCGGGCGACCTGGGACCGGCATCGCCGCCGGGACCAAACCGGTGAAACCGGTCAACCCCCGCAGCATCTCCGAGTCTTCCTCGATCAGCCCGGTTGGAATTGCACTGGTCACGAGGTTTACGGCCGCAGCGGCTGTCGGTGGTGCTGGACCTCAGCCCGGTCGTGGAGAGCCCTCCACGTTGCCCAAATTGCTACCGCCAGTTCAATGCCGCGGAGAAGGACTTGGCGCCCACGGCCAAGCCGGCGTTTGGTGGGACGCGTCGGACCCCGAATAAGGTTGAAAACCGTCAATCCCGCGGCGGCGACGAGGACGCAAGCCCCGAGCTTGATGGACTGTCGCATGCTCAACTCCAGCCGGGTCTTGGTAGTCGACCAATCAGCCGCAAGCTGCCGGCGGCGCACCTCCGTCTCCGTCAGCAGCAGTTGCTTCTCCAGGTGGCGCGGATTCATTGAAGGCGGCGCGACAAGGCCGCGCCATCGCGGCGGAGTTGACCAAGGGTTTCAGGGAGGGATTCCCAGCTCGTCACCAGGCGTTGCAGGCGCCGGTATATGACCGCACTGCCTCCGGCGTAGACCACCATCAAAATCGCGAGGGGCCATACCCGCGAAGCAGGCCACAGCACCACGACCACTGATGCCGTGAAGGCGATGCCGACCAGCAACGCCAGCGTCGCCACCCCGAGCAGGAGCGCAAAGGCACGGAACATGCGCTCTCGCTCCTCCTGCAGCTCCACCATCAACAACTCCAGCTGGGTCCCCCCGGCTGCCAGCGCGTGCTGCGCCAGGCGCAGGGTGGTCCACCCCAAGTTGGAGTCTGTCGCTTCAGAATCGATCATGGTCTGGGATTCTCCCGCAGGTTGCCCGGAGGCAACGAGATTAAGCCGCGATGCGATGCGTTGAACCGCAGGCGTTCGCCGCCTCGAGGCCGGGTGCTGGCCCCCCTAATGACTGCGCCTTGACAGGAGCACACCAAGCAAAGCCCCAACGCCAAGCGCCAACGCGATAGATTCATAGGGGTGGCCGCGGACCACGGTGTCAGCCTGGCGCGCGCCGTCTATGGCCTTCTCCTCGGCGACCTGAAACAACTCCCTGGCGCATTCTTTAACGGATGCGAGGGCCGTGGTTAGACGCTTCCGCGCCTCGGTGACCTTCTTGTCGGCCACGTGCGCCGTGGCATCGAGTAGCTCGCGGGCGTCATCAGCCAACGCTTTGGAGTCGTGCCGCAGTGCGTCGGGAGTTTCAAACTTGGCGTTCATGATGTGGTCTATGATTCAGTGATCTGTTGCAGGATCAGAAATGAAAATGGACGTCGCGCTACGCCGATTACACCTTGTTTCCCCGGATGAGCCGGAGCACGATGACAACGAGCGCCACCACCAGTAGGACGTGGATGAATCCCCCCATGGTGTACGTACTGACCAGGCCGAGGATCCAGAGGATGATCAGGACGATGGCGATGGTTTCGAGCATGGTGTGCGGGGTTGGTGTGTGGAGTACGCCGGCCAGGAGACTACCGGTTCGAGCGGGTTATGCATGCGGGTTACGGAGGCAAATTTATCGGGCGAGCGACCGGTACGACTCCGTTGGTTCAAACCTTTCGTCCTCGGATGATCGAAACCAGGAATAGCACGATGAAGATGACAAGGCAGACCTTGGCGATGGCCCCTGCGGTTCCCGCCAACGTCCCGAACCCAAGGACGCCGGCGACAAGGGCTACGATCAAAAAGGTGACAGTCCAATAGAGCATGGAAGTGGGGGGGGGTCAGTGTGATGCTGGAGACGTCGTCCAAAAGGAACCTTCAACCCCCTCTGCGCGTTGCGTACCAACCGCTAGGTAATGCATAACCCGTTGCTCATACCTTTGTTCGGCCGACGGCTTCTCAAACGTCTCCCTACGGATCGTGCAATCTGCAACCCGCCACCCGGATGCCGGAGGCAATTTGCAAAGTGGCGAGGTGCCGGCCATCGCATGATAAACGCGCCGGAAATTGCAGTTTGCGCCCGAATTGAGACGAACGGCGATGGTCGCAGGGGTGGCATCCGTCCTGCGAGTGGCAACCGAGATCTCCGGCGATGACCCGGAAACACAGGAAACATCTGACCAGAAACGATTATGAATACACTCACGATCAAGGGCGATTGGAACATCGCCAAGGGTAAGCTGAAGCAGAAGTGGGCCCAACTCACGGACGACGACCTGCAGTTCGTCGAAGGCAAAGAGGAGGAGCTGGTGGGTCGGATCCAAAGACGCACCGGGCAAACCCGGGATGCCGTCGAAGAGGTCCTCCGCGAAACGCAGAAGAGCTCATGCGGCTGCTAGTTTCCGCTCGGACGGCGGAATCCCTGCGGGAAACCGCCGCCCTGCTCGTAATCACCGCTTCGCACGATTCAACACCACATCCATGAGCTCCATGAGAAATGCATCAAGCAATGTTGGGCTGATCCTCTGCCTATTCGGCCTGCTGCTCGTCGGCATGGCCACGGCCGGCTGCAGAAACACGGCTTCGGGTTTCGGCAAGGACGTTGAAAATGCCGGGGAAAAGATTCAGGAAAAGGTGGATTAGCCCGACTTTCGCAACTGGAGAAGGAAAAGAGAGAGAATGGGCCTGATTCTGAA